>NZ_JAKDLO010000054.1 GCF_030452765.1 Intrasporangium sp. | reverse complement strand
CCAGCGCGAGCGAGGCCGAGGTCCTGACGGTCGCCGACGCCTGACCGTCGATCGTGCTGTGGGCCCTGTGGGTCATCCGACGCGTAGGGCCCACGCGGCGACGGCCCCGGCAGCCGCGACGTTCAGCGAGTCCACTCCCCCACCCATCGGGATCCGGACGACGGTGTCGACGCCGGCCAGGGTCCGACTCGCCAACCCGTCACCCTCGGTCCCCAGCACCAGCGCCACCCGCTCCGGCGGGTCCGCGGCATACGCATCGAGAGCGACCGAGTCGTCGGACAACGCCAGCGCCGCGACGGAAACCCCGTTGTCCCGCACCCCGTCCCCCCCCGCCGGCCCCGGGTGCGCGCGCCCCGGGGAATGCCCCAGCCCGGTGAAAGCCTCGAAGGCCTCGGTGAACAGCTCCGGCCCGGAGAACCCGCCGAGCTCGTGAGTCTGGCTCAGGTGCGGCTCGAGCGAGAAGAACCCGTCGAACCCGTCCTCGCGCAGGGCCCGGATCGTCGCCACCAGCTCTCCGTCACCCCGACCCGCGGCCACGACCTCGCCGGTGGACAGGTAGGCGTCCTTGATCTGGACGTACTCGAGCAGCGGACGAATCTGGGCGTAGGCCTCGGTGAACGGTCGCACCCCCACCTGCACGAAGTTCGCGGCATCCCAGGCCGCGCGCAGGTTCGGAGACCCGACGGACTCGAGGATGTCGACGCACCTGCGAGGGATGTCGCCGTAGATCTCCTTCTCGTTCTCGTGCAGCATGATGACGTCACCGTCGGCGGCGACCTGCGCCAACACCCGCATCCGGCTCAGCACCTCGTCGCGGTGCGCGTCCGGGTCGTCCCCGGGGCGGATGAAGAACGAGAAGACCCTGATGTACCTCGCTCCGAAGTGGTGTGCGACCTGCACCGCGTGCTGCGCCCGCTGCACGTGCGGGTCGAACGGCTCGTCGATGCGGATCTTGCCGATCGGCGAGCCGATACTCGAGACCCGCAGGCCGTGGGAGTCGAGGATCTCCTTCGCGCGGGCGAGCTGAGCCTCGTCGAGGTCGAGCACGTTGGTCTGCCAGGCGCTGCGGAACTCCAGATGGGTCAGGCCGAGCCTGGACACCAGCTCGCACTGCTCCTGCAGGTCGGGTGAGATCTCGTCGGAGAATCCGGAAAGGGTCCACATGACGATGCGCTCCTCCATGACGTCGGCACGGTCGTAGGTAGGTCGTCCGGTAGCGTGCTTTGACACTACAGCCATCGGCGGCGACGCGCCCAGCACGACGACCACGGCCACAGCGACCACGAGAGGGTCCACCACCATGACAGACCAGGTCAGGCTCGGCATCATCGGGATCGGTACGCAGGGCTCCATGTACGCGCAGTTGATCTCCACCGGCGCGGTGCCGAACATGACGATCGGCGCCATCGCGGACACCGACCCGGCGGCCCTGGAACGTGCCGCGACCGCGTACCCGGACGTCCCTCGGTACGACGACTACTCTCACCTGCTCGCCTCGGGGCAGGTCGATGCGGTGGTCACCACGGTGCCGCACTACCTGCACCCCGAGATGGGCATCGCCGCGCTCACCGCCGGCCTGCACGTCATGGTCGAGAAGCCCGCCGGCGTCTACACCGCGCAGGTGCGCCGGCTCAACGAGTTCGCGGCGACCAAGCCCGACCTGACCTTCGCGATCATGTTCAACCAGCGCAACAACCCGCTCTACCAGCGGATCAAGCAGATCGTGGACGCAGGTGAGATCGGCGGCATCCGGCACACCAACTGGGTGATCACCACGTGGTGGCGCCCGCAGGGCTACTACAACCAGTCGGACTGGCGGGCCACCTGGGGCGGCGAGGGCGGCGGAGTCCTGGTCAACCAGGCCCCCCACCAGCTCGACCTGTGGCAGTGGATCTGTGGCGTACCGAAGTCCGTGACCGCGAAGGTCGCCTACGGGTTCCGCCGCGACATCGCCGTCGAGGACGAGGTGACGGCCGTCGTCGACTACGGGGACGGCGCGACCGGTGTCTTCGTCACCGCCGTGCACGACCTGGTCGGGACCGACCGCTTCGAGATCCTCGGTGACAAGGGCAAGATCGTCGTCGACGGCTCCAGGACCGCCACCGTCACCCGCCTTGTCAAGGACGAGCGGGACCTGTCCGACGAGATGGACATGGACGCCGTGCGCAGGCTGTTCATGGGCGAGCTCGACGTCGCCGGCCTGTACGAGCAGGAGGTCGTGGAGTTCGACTCACCGTGGGGAGTCCAGCACGCCGGAGTGCTCGAGAACTTCGCGGCCCACATCCTCGACGGCACGCCATTGCTCGCTCCCGGAGCCGATGGCATCAACGGGGTGCGGTTGGCCAACGCCATCCACCTGTCGTCCTGGCTGGGCACCGAGGTCCCGCTGGAGCTCGACGAGGCGGAGTACCTGCGCCAGCTGAACTCCCGCATCCGAGCCGAGGGCCGGTTCCCCGAGCGGACCGACTGACCCCGAACCGGACGACTCGGCGGGACCTGGCCGGCGCTCGGCAGGACCTGGCCGGCGGACGAGACGCTGCCGCCGCCGGTCTGGCCCGGTCGGTCAGGCGGCCCCGTCCCCGGCGCGGCGGACGGCGATCTCCTGGGTGATCTCCATGAACTTCGCCTCGGTGAGCGGGTAGCGGGCCATGATGATGAGCGACAGCAGGACGAAACCGGCGACCAGGCCCCCGGCCCAGTACTGGATGTTCTGGGCCACCCCGGGTGCCTGGGTGCCGCCGGACGATGCCACCGCCGAGCTGAACCCGGCATAGGTCAGGGCGAGCCCGCCGACGAGCCCACCGAGTGCCTGCCCCATCTTGCGGGTGAAGGAGAAGACCGCGTATGTCGTGCCCTCGGTACGCTGGCCGCTGCTCCACTCGCCGTACTCGACGCAGTCGGCCTCGAGCGCCCACATCAGGGTGTTGACGCCGTTGATCCCCATGCCGATGAGGAAGAAGGCGAGCAGCCCGAACAGCGGCACCGTGCCGAGCGGAGCGAGCCCGAGCACGATCGCGCCGGCGATGCCGATGGCGCCGAAGATGAGGTAGCCGGTGCGTTTGCCGATCGTGCGTACGACTGTGGGGATGAACGGCCCGACGACGAACAGGGCGACGGTCTGGGCCAACGTGTTCCAGGCGATGAACTGGGCGTTGCGCTGCACGTAGATGGCGATGTAGGCGCCCAAGGTGCTGAACGCGGTCAGGCCCGTCAGGAACAGCACGGCGCCAGACGACAGCCAGACGAGTGGCTTGTTCGAGGCGAGAGCGTGCAGGCTGTCGCGCAGTGATACCTGTGCGTCCGGTCTCGTCACCTGCTCCTTCGTGCTGAACACGAGGAACAGGTACAGCGCCATGCCGACCACGACGAAGGCGGCAGTCGTGATGAACAACGAGTGCTGCAGCGCGTCCGGCTCCTTGATGTTGGCCTTGATCTGTGGGGCGATGATGAACGCGAGCGCGAGGACGGCTATTGCCGCGCCGTAGCTGCGGAAGGCCGCGAGCTTGCCGCGCTCCGCCGGGACCTGGGTCAGCGACGGCGCCATCGAGCCATAGGGGATGTTGACCAGCGTGTAGAACAGCGACCCCATGAGCAGGTACGTGATGTACATGTAGAGGACCGCCGCTCCCCCGGAGATGTCCGGGAAGAGAACCTTGGCGGAGTAGATCAGCATGCTCGTCACGAGCAGCGGCAGCGAGAACCACAGGATGAACGGCCGGAACTTGCCCATCTTCCCGGGCTGCCGCGCGTCGATGATCCGCCCGGTGGCCACGTCGGTGAACGCGTCGATGAAGCGCACCACGAGGAACATCGTCCCGATGGTCGCTCCCGCGACACCGACCACGTTGGTGTAGTAGAGGATGAGGAACATCCCCGCCATGGTGAAGGTCAGGTTGTTCGCGGCGTCCCCGGCGGCATACGCCAGATAGCTCTTCAGCCCGAGCGGCTTGTGCTGGACTGCGGACTGGGTGCTCGATGCGGCGACGGACATGCTTGGCCTCACGCTCGGAGTTCGGGAATCGGTCCTGCTGCGCGACCCATGGTCACGAGATGGTCGCGCGGATGGCGTTGACGATGGCGCTGACGGCTGCTGCGGCCGGGATTCGGCTCGTGTTGAGGACCAGGTCGTAGTGGTCGGGCTCGTGCGGGTTCCACCCGTACAGCACCTTCGACATCTCCGCCCGGACGTCGTCCTCACGGGCCTGGCGCTTGGTGGCCTGCGCGACGGAGATGCCGGCCGCAGCGGCGGCACGCTCGACCCGGTCCTTGACCTCACCGGTGAGCAGCACGTGCAGCGTGCGCGGTCGATCCGCGAGGATGACGGTCGCGTTGCGGCCGATGATGACCCCACCCTCCTGGGCAGACTGGCGCACCGTGACGTTGTTGGTCGTGATCAGGTCGCGCCGCTCCTGCTGGGTGGTCACGATGTCGCGTCCCTCGAAACCGCCGTAAGCCCCGCCCATCGTGCCGAGCACGGTGGTCAGCACGGCACGGTTCTCCAGCGACGCCTCAGGGTGCTCCAGGTCGTCGGAGCTGAAAGCCTGTGCATGGAACGGCAGCCCGAGGCTCTTGGCGACCTCTTGGCCGATCTCCTCGGCGCCCGCTCCGTACTGCTCCCAGAGCGTCACGACCGGCTTGACCGACTCGTCCGTGCCACCGGGGCCGCCGACCGTTCCTTGTTCGGACATCCCAACCTCCTGATCGATGCCAGTGACGCCACCGTAGCCTCATCCGCCCCACGCGACAACGCACCCACGCCCACTGCACCGTGGCGTGGCCCGGGCGTCACGGGTCAGGCGTCCTGCTCGCCGGCCCGGCGAGCAGGTCGGCCGACGCGCGCAGGTCCTCGAGGCGGCCTTTGGCGGAGACACGCGCCGCCCGGTATGCCGCTGAGTCCGCCTCCGAGGCAACGATAGTCGCGTCGTGGCCGGCCTCCTCGAGGATGCCCGGAGACAGCGTCTCGACGGCCTGTTCGAGCGTCCTGGCGCGGCCCACAGCGAGCAGCCCGAGCGCCGCGGCCCCGAGCGCCGTCCCCTCCGCGCCGGCAGTGACGACGAGGGGCCGGCCGAGCACGGCGGCGAGGACCTCTCGCCACAGGTCGCTTCGGAACACCCCGCCGGTGCCGTGGATCGACGTGACCGGGGTTACCTCGTCGAGGCCGTCGAGAATCGTCGCGAGCTGGAAGGCGACCCCCTCGACGGCAGCCCTGATGAAGTGGCCGCGCGCGTGGTGCTGGCGTATACCGAGGAATGCGCCACGCACGTCGGCGTCCCAAAGAGGACCGCGTTCGGCGAGGAGGAAGGGCAGCATGACGAGCCCCTCGGCGCCGGGTGGGACGGCGGCGGCGAGCTCGAGGACCTCGGCGTCGGTGACCTCCGGGGCGGCCTCGGGCGGCTGTCGAGCCGGGGCGCCTGGCCGGTCCGCCACGAAGACGTCTCTGGCCCAACGGACCACCGCGCCGCCGTTGCTGATCGGGGTGCCGACGACCCAGCGGTCGTCGGTGAGCGCATAGCAGAAGAGCCGGCCGGAGGGGTCGGCGTAGGGTCCGTCGACGACGAGCCGCAGGGCACCGCTCGTGCCGAGGGAGAGCCCGGCCACGCCTCGCCGGAGGGCGCCCGTGCCGAGGTTGCCAAGGGGTCCGTCGCCGGCTCCGACGACCACTGGGGTCCCGGCGGGCAGGCCGACCTCCCGGGCGACCGCGTCGGCGAGCGGCAGCGCCTCGGTCGTGGCGAGAATGGGCGGCATCTGCTGGGGAAGGAGGCCCGCGAGACCGACTGCCTCGGGGTCCCAGGATCGGGTCGCGATGTCGAGCAGCCCGGTGCCGCTCGCCGAGGACAGCTCGGTGACGAGCCGTCCGGTCAGGGCGTGCAGGATGAGGTCCTTCAGGCCGGCCCAGGTGGTGGCGCTGACAGCGAGACCGGGCTCGTGCAGGGCGAACCAGCGCAGCTTGGTCAACGGTGCCATCGAGTGGACCGGCGTGCCGCTCGTGCGTTGCAGCTGCGCGGCGAGTGGTGTCGCGCGCAGCTCACGGGCGACGTCACGAGCCCTGGCGTCGGCCCACGTGACGATGGGCGTCAGCGGCCTGGCCTGCTCGTCGAACCCGATGACGGCGTGCATCGCCGTGCTGACACAGAGCGCGATGACGTCCACGGGCTCTCGGCCGACAGCGACCAGACCCTCCACGCATTCGCGCAGCGCCGCGACGGTGCCCGTCGTGACCGCGGTGGGATCCTGCACCCGCCAGCCGGACCGGGGCCGGATGAGAGGGTACTCACGGATGCCAGTGCTCAGTGGATCGCCCGGCTCATCGGGCCCGACCTCGAAGGCGACGACCTTCGCGGCCGTCGTGCCGACGTCGACCCCGATGACGACCTCGCGCCTGACGGAGGACGTCATCCGCCACCCCGCGACTCAAGGTCCACCAGCTGGCGCTCGACCGTCGCGGCGAGCCGGCCCTCCTGGGCCTCGGGGTCGAGCCCGATCCGGACGAGGGTCGCGCGGACCGCGTCGGCCGGGCTGCCCGTAGCGAGCGGGGTGACCTCGTCGGCGCGGGCGTCGGTGACCGGGGCACCGTGGCCACGCAGATGCGCGATCCAGGCGGCGACGGTGCGGGTGGCTCCCTCGGCGACCCGGCCTTCGCCGAGCTCTGCCTTGATGACGGGCACCGCGCGGATCGGGATCTTCTGCGAGCCGTCGGCGGCGATCTGGGCGAGCAGGTGGCGGATCTGCGGGTTGCGGTAGCGCTCGAGCAGCGCCTGCCGGTACGAGTCGATCTCCTCGGGGGGCAGCGGCAGGTGGGCGGCGGCGGCGTCCCACCACTGCTGCACCCAGCCGAGCACCTCGGGGTCGGCGATCGCGTCGGCGACCGTCTCGTGCCCGAGGACCGAAGCGCCGTAGGCCATCAGCGAGTGGGAGCCGTTGAGCAGCCAGAGCTTGCGTTGCTCGAAGGGCCTGACGTCCTCGACGATGCGGGCGCCCGCGGCGTCCCAGGCAGGGCGGCCACCCGGGAACTGCCCGGCGATGACCCACTCGGAGAAGGGCTCGGTCGGGACCGTCTCGGGGTCGTCGATGCCGGTCTGCCGCACGACCTCCTCACGGTCCGCATCGGTCGTTCGGGGCGTGATCCGGTCGACCATCGTCGTCACGAACGAGACGTTCGCGTCGATCCACGACAGCAGCGACGCGTCGACGAGCCGGGCGAGGTCGTGCACCACCCGAGAGACCATCTCGCCGTTCTCGGGGACGTTGTCGTTCGGCACCAAGGCGATAGCGCCCGCGCCGGCGGCCCGGCGCGCGAGCAGACCGGCGACGAGCCGCCCCGGCGTCGTCGTCACGACGCCCCCGGCCGGGTCGGCGGTGAGGGCGGCGATGTCGGCCTGGACCTCCACCGCCGCCGTGTCGAGCCCACCCGAGGCGTCCCGCTGGTAGCCGGCTTCGGTGACGGTGCTCGTGACGACCGCCATCGCGGGGTCGGCGAAGTAGCGTCGCAGCGCGGCCAGGTCGTCGGCGGGATGGACGGCGCTGAGCGACGAGATGACCTCTGGCACCGACCCCTCCGGGCCGCGCACGAGCAGCGTGTAGAGCCCGTCCTGCCCGCCGAGCGCCTCGGCGACTGCCGGAGAGCGGCCGGTGAACGCCGCGATCCCCCACTCGTCGGCGTCGGGAGCGTGCTCGGTGTACCACGCGGCGTGGGCGCGGAAGAAGTTGCCGACGCCGAGGTGGACGTGCCGGACCGGCGCGGCGGGGCGCCCGTCGGTCTGCCGGGACAGGCGGCGCGGTGCGGGTGACGACGCCCCCGCCGTGGGGTCACCGCCGTCGGAAGCGGACTCAGCGGCATACGACGAATTCGGGCTCACAGCTTGAACACCTGCTTCGGGACGGCGGTGACGAGGTCGACGACGGTCTGCAGCGCCTCGTCCTCCTCGATCCGATGCTCGGCGACGAGCTGGGCGAGGTAGGCGCTGTCGAGGCGGCGGGACATGTCGTGCCGGGCCGGGATCGAGCAGAAGGCGCGGGTGTCGTCGATGAACCCGGAGGTCCGGTAGAAGCCGGCGGTCTCGGTGACCGCGCCGCGGAAGCGGCGGATCGCCTCCGGCGCGTCGATGAACCACCAGGGCACGCCGAGATAGACCGCGGGATAGTAGCCGGCCAGCGGCGCGAGCTCTCGTGAGTAGACGGTCTCGTCGATGGTGAACACCACCAGGTGGAATCCCTCGCTGTTGCCGAACCGGTCCAGCAGCGGCTGCAGCCCGCGGGTGAACTCCATCGCCATCGGGATGTCGTGCCCCGTGTCGGGGCCGAACCGCTGGGCTGTCGCGGTGTCGTGGTTGCGGTAGACGCCGGGATGCAGCGTCAACACGAGGCCGTCCTCGGTTGCCATCCGGGCCATCTCGACGAGCATGTGGCGCCGCAGCGCGGTGGCCTCCGCCTCGGAGGCCTCACCCCGCAGGGCGGCCGCGTAGATCCGCTGCGCCTCGGCGTCGTCGAGGGTGAGCGTCACGACGTCGGCGTGGCTGTGGTCGGAGGAGACCGCGCCGTGGTCCTTGAAGTAGCGACGCCGCTCAGCCAGTGCGGCGAGGTAGCCCGCGTAGTCGCCGGTGTCGGTGTCGGCCGCCGTGCCCAGCGCCGCCATGAGCTCGGGGAAGCCGGGCCGGCCCGGCTCGAGGTAGCGGTCCGGGCGGAAGGTCGGCACGACGCGGCGGGTGAAGCCGGGGTCGTCCGCGATCGCCTCGTGGTAGCGCAGGTCGTCGGCCGGGTCGTCGGTCGTCGCGAGGAACGAGATGTCGAAGCGCTCCATCAGGGCGCGGGGGCGGAACTGCGGCGAAGCGAGGTGCTCGGCGATCTGGTCGTAGATGCGGTCGGCGCTCTCGGCCGAGGGGCGCTGCGTCACGCCGAAGATGTCGACGAGCTCACTCTCCATCCAGAACCTGACCGGGGTGCCGCGGAAGTCGCGCCAGTGCTCGCAGAAGTGGCGCCAGGCCTGGCGCGAGCCAGCCTCGTCGAGCGGGGAGCCGCCGGCTCCGACCGCCTCGAGCGGGACGCCCCCGGCGTGCAGGAGCCGGAAGATGTAGTGGTCCGGCGACAGCAGCAGCGAGGTCGGGTCGCCGAACGGGGTGTCCTCGGCGAGCCACTGGGGTGGGACGTGCCCGTGCGGCGAGATGATCGGCAGGTCGCGCACCGCGGCGTACAACCGGCGGGCGACTTCTCTGATGCCTGGTTCTGCGGGAAAGAGTCGGTCCGGGTGCAGGGTCAGACTCGTCGTCGCGGTCATGCTGTCATCCTCTCCACGTGCGGTTCGTCGGTCCACGGGTGTGTCTCCTGTTGTGGCCCCACCCTTGCCCGCCGTGCCGGACGACGCAAGAGTGGCCCCATGACGACGACCAGCGAGAAGGCACCCGCAACGGCCGGAGGGCAGGCCGCACGCATCGGCGGGGCGGAGGGGATCCTCGAGCCCGAGCAGGTGCGCAGCTTCATCCACGAGCAGCTCGACACGGCGGACCTCGACGGCAAGAGCGTGTGCGTCCTCGTGCCCGACGGCACCCGGACCTGCCCGATGCCGCTGCTGATGGCCGCCGTCCACGAGGCGCTGCACGGGCGTGTGTCGAGGTTGACCGTCCTGGTCGCCCTCGGGACCCACGCCGCGATGAGCGAGGCGCACCTGGGCCGGCACCTCGGCTACGAGCCGGGTCACCTCGAGCAGACCTATCCCGACATGACCGTCGTCAACCACGAGTGGTGGCGGCCGGAGACGTTCGCCAACCTCGGCACCGTCCCGGCGAACCGGCTCGAGGAGCTCTCCGAGGGGCGACTGTCCGTCGAGGTCCCGGTGCTGCTCAACAAGGCGGTCGTCGAGCACGACGTCGCCCTTGTCGTGGGGCCGGTGCTGCCGCACGAGGTCGTCGGCATCTCCGGCGGCAACAAGTACTTCTTCCCGGGCGTCGCGGGCCAGCAGATCATCGACGTGTCGCACTGGCTCGGAGCGCTCATCACGTCCGCGCAGATCATCGGCACGACCGGCATCACCCCGGTGCGCGCCCTCATCAACGAGGGCACCGCCCTGATCCCGGCCCGGAAGCTGGCCTTCTGCGTCGTCGGCGGGACCGGGTCGCACGCGGAGTCGCTGCACTCGGTCTCGTTCGGCGACACCATCGCCTCGTGGGCCGATGCCGCGCAGGTCTGCGCGGCCAGCCACGTGACCTACCTCGACGAGCCGGTCAACACCGTGCTGTCACTCGTCCCGAGGATGTACGAGGACATCTGGACCGGGGCGAAGGGCTTCTACAAGCTCGAGCCGGTCGTCGCGGACGGCGGTGAGGTCATCCTCTACGCGCCGCACATCACGCAGATCTCGGCGATGCACCCGGAGATCAACGAGATCGGCTACCACTGCCGCGACTACTTCGTGAAGCAGTGGGACCGCTTCAAGCACGTCCACTGGGGCACGCTCGCCCACTCGACCCACCTGCGCGGCGCCGGCACCTACGACGCGCAGACCGGCGAGGAACGGCTGCGGGTCCAGGTGACCCTCGCGACCGGCATCCCCGAGGAGGTCTGTCGGGCGGCCAACCTCGGCTACCGCGACCCCGGCTCGATCGACGTCGCCGCCGCAGAGGCCGACCCGGATGTCTTCGTGGTGCCCCGTGCCGGCGAGGTGCTCTTCCGGCTGCGATGAGCAGGGCCGAGAGCTCGGCACGGGTTGGCATCCGCGCCGTTCTCTGCCTGAATGGGGCCAGATCGACCAGACCGCACTGAACCGAACCGCCCGGTAACCGAAAGGTGATCCCCATGCTCCGTCCCCAGGACACGGCCACTCGCGAGAAGAAGCGCCTCGACGGGATCTGGGCGTTCCGGCTCGACGCCGAGTACCGTGGCCGGGCTCGCTCCTGGTTCGCCGCGCCCCTGCCCGACGCGGACGACATGGCGGTCCCCGCGAGCTTCAACGACGTCTCGGCCGACGCGGCGGTCCGCGACTACGTCGGCGACGTGTGGTACCAACGCATTGTACGGGTCCCCCGCGGCTGGGCCGGCCAGCGGGTCGTGCTGCACTTCGAGTCGGCGACCCACCGCGCGACCGTCTGGGTCGACGACCACGAGGTGATGAGCCACGAGGGCGGCTACACGCCCTTCGAGGCGGACATCACCGAGTTCGTCACCCCGGGCGCGGAGGCCCGGATCACCGTGTGCGTCAACAACTCCCTGAGCTTCCAGACGATCCCGCCCGGCACCATCGAGCAGACCCCGGCCGGGCCGGCCCAGCGGTACTGGCACGACTTCTTCAACTACGCCGGCCTGCACCGGTCGATCTGGCTGACCACGACGCCGCAGGCGCACCTGCAGGACGTCACGGTCGTCACCGACTACGAGGGCGGTACCGGCAGCGTCCGCTACACGGTCGAGTCCCAGAACGCCGACGGGCTCGAGGTCCGCGTCGTCCTGCGCGACGCGTCCGGCACGGAGGTGGCCACGGGCTCGGGTGCAACCGGCACCCTGACCGTCCCCGACGTGACCTTGTGGCAGCCGGGCCGAGGCTACCTGTACGCCCTCGAGGTCCAGCTCGTGGCCGGCGACGAGGTCCACGACAGCTACGTGCAGACCGTCGGCATCCGCACGGTCGAGGTCCGTGGTGCGCAGTTCCTGATCAACGGCGAGCCCTTCCAGTTCAAGGGCTTCGGCAAGCACGAGGACATCCCCGTCACCGGCAAGGGCCACGACGACGCCTGGATGGTCCACGACTTCCGCCTGCTGGACTGGATCGGCGCCAACTCCTTCCGCACCTCGCACTACCCCTATTCGGAGGACGTGCTCGACCACGCCGACCGGCACGGCATCGTCATCATCGACGAGACGGCGGCAGTGGGCCTCAACATGGGCCTCGGTGGCGGCATCTTCGGGTCGCAGGGCTACACGACGTTCAGCCCCGAGACGGTCAACGACACGACGCGGCAGGTGCACGCCCAGGCGATCCGCGAGCTCGTCGCCCGCGACAAGAACCACCCGTCGGTCGTGCTCTGGTCGATCGCGAACGAGCCCGAGAGCGACACCGAGGGTGCCGAGGACTACTTCCGGCCGCTCTTCGACGTGGCCCGCGAGGCCGACCCCACCCGTCCGGTCGGCTTCGTCAACGTCATGCTCGCGCCGTACGGCAAGTGCCGGGTCTCCCAGTTCGGCGACGTGCTCATGCTCAACCGCTACTACGGCTGGTACGTCAACACCGGTGACCTCGCCAACGCCGAGATCGCGTGGCGCGCCGAGCTCGAGGGCTGGGCGTCCGAGAACAAGCCGATCATCATCACCGAGTACGGCGCCGACACCCTGACCGGCCTGCACGCCCTCGCCCCCCAGCCCTGGGACGAGGAGTACCAGATCGCCTACCTCGAGATGAACCACCGCGTCTTCGACTCGATCCCGGCGGTCGTCGGCGAGCACGTCTGGAACTTCGCCGACTTCCAGACCACACCGGGCATCATGCGGGTCGACGGCAACAAGAAGGGCGTCTTCACCCGGGACCGCGACCCCAAGTCCGCCGCGTTCTACCTGCGCAGACGGTGGCACGGCGAGGACTGAAGCGCAAGCCGGCTCAGCGGCATACTCTCGAACAGCCCTACCCAGCAAAGGAAACCAACGTGAGCGACCTAGCCACCATCGGCGTGACCGGAATGGCCGTCATGGGCAGCAACCTGGCCCGCAACTTCGCGCGGAACGGTTACCGCGTCGCCCTGCACAACCGCACGCACGCCAAGACCGAGGCGGTCATGAACGAGCACGGCGACGAGGGAGACTTCGTCCCCTCCGAGTCGACCGCCGACTTCGTCGCCTCGCTCGAGCGGCCCCGCCGGATCATCATCATGGTCAAGGCGGGTGGGCCGACCGACGCGGTCATCGACGAGCTGACCCCGCTGCTCGAGGAGGGCGACATCGTCGTCGACGGCGGCAACGCCAACTTCGAGGACACCCGCCGGCGTGAGGCAGCGCTGCGTGAGCGCGGACTGCACTTCGTCGGGGTCGGCATCTCGGGCGGTGAGGTCGGCGCGCTCGAAGGCCCGTCGATCATGCCGGGCGGCTCGAAGGAGTCGTATGCCGCCCTCGGGCCGATGCTCGAGAAGATCTCCGCCCAGGTGGACGGTGAGCCGTGTTGCGCCTGGATGGGTCCGGACGGTGCGGGGCACTTCGTCAAGATGGTGCACAACGGCATCGAGTACGCCGACATGCAGTTCATCGCCGAGTCCTACGACGTGCTCTCGGCGGCCGGGATGACCGCGGCCGAGATCGCAGAGGTGTTCCGAGGCTGGAACACCGGCGAACTCGACTCCTTCCTCGTCGAGATCACGGCGGACGTGCTCGCCCAGGCCGACGCCAGGAGCGGCGAGCCGCTCGTCGAGGTCATCGTCGACGCGGCCGAGCAGAAGGGCACGGGTCGCTGGACGGTGCAGACCGCGCTCGAGATGGGTGTCCCGGTCTCCGCGATCGCCGAGGCCGTGTTCGCCCGGTCCGCGTCGGGCGACTCCGCGATCCGGGACGCGTGCCGCGGCGTGCTGAGCGGGCCGGAGCGCCGGGTCGACGCCGAGCGCCAGCAGCTGGTCGACGACGTGCGGCAGGCCCTGTGGAGCTCGAAGGTCGTCGCCTACGCGCAAGGACTCGAGCAGATCCGCCGGGCCAGCGAGGACTACGGCTGGGGCGTCGACATCGCCACCGTCGCGCGGATCTGGCGCGGCGGATGCATCATCCGCGCCCGCCTGCTCAAGCAGATCAGCGACGAGTACGCCGCGCACCGGCTCGCGACCCTGCTCGTCGCGCCCAGCATCAAGCAAGGGCTCGCCGAGCGGCAGGACGCGTGGCGACGCGTCGTGGCCCAGGCGACAGCGGCAGGGGTGCCGGTGCCCGGCTTCTCGATCGCCCTCGCCTACTACGACACGATGCGCGCGGAGCGGCTGCCCGCGGCGCTCGTGCAGGGCCTGCGGGACAACTTCGGCGCGCACACGTACCGCCGCACCGACGCGCCCGGGACGTTCCACACGCTCTGGGCCCAGGACCGGTCGGAGGTGCAGACCGACTGACGCGGTCGAGCAGAGCGGAGCGTGCGGTCGAGGGGTCTGAGCGTTGTTGGGTGCCGCACGGGTGGGACTTGCGCCGATGGGTGAGACTGGGGCCATGAGCGCAGCCCCCGCCTCCCGATCGAGCGTGCAGCAATCCCGATCGAGTGTGCACCAGTCCTCATCGACAGTGCAGCAGTCCTCATCGAGCGTGCAGCAGTCCTCATCGACAGTGCACAAGTCCTCATCGAGCGTGCAGCAGTCCTCATCGACAGTGCAGCAGTCCTCATCGACAGTGCACAAGTCCTCATCGAGCGTGCAGAAATCAGGATCGAGTGTGCACCTCCACGTGGAGCTACCGCCCGATCTGGCGACCCTCGATGACCGAGCTGGTCAGTTGCTCGGCGAGGCCGTGCCGTCGGGACGGCTCGGTGTCGCGTTCTCCGGGGGGGTCGACTCCGGGCTGCTGCTCGCCCTGGCCGTGCGCCACCTCGGAGCGGTGCGGGTCGTTGCCGTCATCGGGGTCTCCCCCAGCCTCGCCGCCGACGAGCTGACGGCAGCCCGAGGAGTCGCGGCCGCTATCGGGGCGCCGGTCGTCGAGGTGGCCACGCACGAGGGTGACAACCCGCTCTATCGGGCCAACGGGCCGGATCGGTGCTTTCACTGCAAGGACGAGCTGTTCACCCGCATCTCCGACGAGGTGGCCGAGGCTCACGGGCTCGGCGCGGTCGCCTACGGAGAGAACGCCGACGACGCGCAGCGCCCCGACCGGCCGGGCGCCAGGGCCGCCGCCAACCACGCGGTGCTGCGTCCGCTGGCCGATGCAGGTCTGACCAAGGCCGACGTGCGCGCGCTGGCCCGCGCCTTCGCCCTGCCCAACGCCAACAAGCCCGCCGCGCCGTGCCTCGCCTCGCGCATCCCACACTTCTCCGAGGTCGACCCGGACAAGCTCCGGCAGGTCGAGGCTCTCGAGCGTGTCGTCCACGGGCTCGGCTTCCCCGACTGCCGCGTCCGTCACCATGGCGAGGTCGCCCGGATCGAGTTGCCCGAGGACGACATCGTGCGAGCCATGCAGCCAAGCACCCGAGTCACCGTGCAGCGGGCGGGCATCGAGGCCGGTTTCCGCTTCGTCGCCGTCGACGTGGCCGGCATCCAGTCCGGTGCCTTCACCCTGCCCCTCGTCGAGGCCGGGCATGCCTGAGCCGGCCCAACCCACCTCGGACACAACGGCTTCCGACGAGCTCACTGCCGTGAGCGGCATACCGCTGGACGTCGCGGACCTCGACGGGATCGCCGAGCTCGACCTCGGGCGTGCGGCGCGAAGGGGCTTCCCGGAGGCGGTCTTCTGCGAGGGCAAGACGGTCACCCAGGTGCGTGCGATCGCGGCCCGGTTGAGGCGTGCGAGGGCGGCGGACGAGACGACGGGCGCGTCGCTGTTCACGCGCGCCTCCGCCGAGCAGGCCGCGGCCATCCTCGAGGTGCTGCCCGAGGCGCTGCACGACGAGACGGCCCGGCTGCTTGCCTGGCCGCCGACGGCGCCCGAGCCGACCGGGGGTCTCGTCGCGGTCTTCTGTGCGGGGACGTCGGACCTGCCGGTGGCGCGCGAGGCCGTCCTGACGATCACCTACCTCGGCCGGCCGACCGAGCTCGCCGTCGACGTCGGCGTGGCCGGGCTGCATCGGATCCTCGGGCGCGTCGACCTCATCGAACAGGCCCGCGCGATCGTCGTCGTGGCCGGGATGGACGGTGCGCTGGCGAGCGTCGTGGCCGGTCTGGCGCGTGCCCCCGTTGTCGCAGTACCGACGTCGGTCGGGTATGGCGCGGCGTTCGGTGGCCTGGCGCCGCTGCTGACGATGCTCAACGCGTGCGCGCCGGGGGTCGGCGTCGTCAACATCGACAACGGGTATGGCGCAGGGCACCTCGCCGCGCAGATCGCCGCACCTGCCTGAACCCAGGGACTGTCGCCGCCAGGGCGTGCTGCCTGCCCGGTCAAGTCGCGCGTCATGTCGCGCTCTCGGACCGGCCCCAGCACGCACCGGCACGGCTCCGGCGACACGACCCGCGACATGACCTGCGATCCGCTCGCCTCCGGCGACACGACCTGCGATCTGACCGGCGGCAGCACCACTCCGGCGACATGACCAGATCTTGGTCACGGACTCTCACCTTGGGCAGGAGCGATGCAGCACCCCATTCGGCGGGGAGATGCCGCTCTTCAGCGCTTGAGGTCGTGCCGCACCTCGGCGCCGCCGACGAGGCCAGCAGCGACCGCCGCTGCCCGGGCAGTATCCAGCACGTCCCGGACCGGCCGGCCCAGCGCGCCGGCCGCCGCCACGACATCCCGGAACTCAGGTGTCGCCTGCACGATCCGCCCGTCGCGATAGGCGATCTTGACACCGATCTCGCGTCCCTCGACCTCGACGGTCGCCCACCCCCGCGGCAGCTCAGAGCGCCGAACCTCGCTCTCCCGCAGGCCGATCGTGCTGGTCAACGACAGGACCAGGTCGCGCAGCGCCGCCAGCTCATCGTGCCGGGCGAGGACCGAGAGAACGTGCGCTGGACGGCCGCGCTTCATCAGAATGGGGACGAGCCAGGCATCCGCCGCCCCGGCGTCGAGCAAGGCCTGGATGACCGTCGGCCACACCCGTGGGTCGAGGTCGTCGATGTTGGCCTCCAGCAGTGTCATCGGGCGCTCCATGAGCCCGACCGCCCCGGTGGCGACCGGGGAGCCGGCCGCCTCGTCCGTCACAGTCCGCACTCCCAGGGCGACCCGCACGACGTTGGCTTGGCCCTCGACCTCCCGGGTGCCAGCCCCGACACCGGCGGCCAGCAGGTGCATTCCCGGGAGCGGGCCCTGCTCGGAGGCAAGCGTCGTCACGAGGGAGACCCCGGTGGGAGTCGCGAGCTCCCCCTCGCCACCGGCCTCGACCTGCCAGCCCTGCGCAAGCCCGACGACGGCAGGTACCGGCACCGGCAGGCGCCCGTGCGACCCGTGCACCCAGCCGCTGCCGACCGCAATCGGGCTCACGACAACCTCGTCGACCCCGAGGTCCTCCAGACCGGCACAGACCCCGACGACGTCGGCGATCGAGTCCCACGACCCGACCTCGTGGAACTCGACGTCATCGACCTCGACGCGGTGGGCGGCACCTTCGACCCGCGCGAGTGCCTCGAAGGCCGCGAGTGCGCGACGGCGCGTCCGCTCCGGCAGCTCAGCGCCTCCGATCCGGTCGCGGATCTCGGCCCAGCTCCGGTGGTGCTGGTCCGATGCCACCAGCTCGACGTGCGCCTTGGCCGCGCGCAGCCCTGCACGCGTCGTCTCGGAAACACTGATCCGGACCGTGTCGGGGATGACAGCGTCGACGCACCCCTGGACCACCTCGAGCTCGGCGCCCAGGTCGAGCAGCGCCCCGAGCAGCATGTCACCGGCCAGTCCGGCCGACGCGTCGACCCACGCGACAACCGATCCCTGACCCCGAGCCTCCACGCTGGACAGGCTAGTCCGCCTCTGAGCGTCGTGGTCGGTCACCTAGGTCGAGGAGTTTCTCGATCCGACCCCCCGTGCTCGGCACGATGGGACTCTGGGTACGCACCCCGACCAATGGTCGTTCGTCGGCACCATCGGCGGGACGGCGATGCCCACACCAGGCCTGCGACCCCGATCAGGACGAGGCGCGCCTCCGGTCGGGACGCCAGACGACGAGGGCCTGCGACCGGATCGGTCGCGGTGGGCGACGCCCCGGTGGGACCGCGACGACGTCACCTCGCGCACCGGCAGCGAAGACCCGGCCCGCCTGCGCGGCCGCGTCCCGCGCCGACTCCAGCTCGTCGGCGAGCTGCGCGACGCGGGAGCGGAGCGCCTCGACCTGGTGCTCAAGCTCGAGGATGCGCTGGATCCCGACGAGGGAAACCCCCTCGTGGGACAGGCGCTGGACCTCATGGAGCAGGTCGACGTCGCGGCTGCTGTAGCGCCGCCCGCCACCGCGGGTGCGGGACGGCGTGACGATGCCCATCCGGTCGTACTGGCGCAGGGTCTGCGCATGCATCCCGGCCAGCTGGGCCGCGACGGAGATGACGAAGACCGGCGCGTCGTCGTCCGGGACCGCGCCGCGGCGTCTGGTCTGCCCTGCCGTCGTCCTCACCTCCTGCCCGTGCAGCCCGGGTTCCTTGCTCGATCCGGTTCAGCTCGCAGCTCTCATGCGCGAAAGTCTCCCGCGCCTAGGTCCGCGCCTTGGCGAACAGCTCGGCACGCGGGTCGTAGCCGTTCTCGGCCGAGGCCATCTTCTCGATCGCCGCACGGGCCTCGTCGGTCAGCCGTTGCGGGACGACGACCTGAACCTTGGCGAGCAGGTCGCCGCTCTTGTCACCGCGCTTGACACCGCGTCCCTTGAGTCGCAGCACCCGCCCGCTCGGCGTGCCCGCTGCAACCTTGACCTTGACCGACTTCCCGTCGAGCGTCGGCACCGGCACCGTCGCACCGAGCGCCGCTTCGGCGAAGGTCACCGGTAGGTCGACGGTCAGGTTGTCGCCGTCCCGGCCGAAGACGGGGTGCGGGTCGACGGTCACCGTGAGGATGAGGTCGCCCTTAGGCGCACCAGGGTCCCCGGCACGACCCTTGCCGCGCAGCTTGATCTTCTGGCCGTCCTTGACACCGGCGGGGATCCGCACGTTGATCCGGCCCAGCTCGGGCGACTGGAGCGAGACGGTCGAGCCCTCGACGGCGTCGCGGAAGCCGATGCGCGTCGAAGCCTGCACGTCGGCCCCGTGCCGCGGGCCACGCGGCGCGCCATAGCCGCCATACCCGGGCGCCGCACCGCCACCGAACAGTCCCCCGAGAAGATCCTCTAGGTCGGGACCCGAGGCACCCTGGCCGCCCGTGCCGAAGCGCATGCCCTGCCCGCCGGTGCCGAACGCGGAGAAGAGGTCCTCGAAGCTCGCACCGCCCGCTCCACCAGGGCCACCGGCCGTGAAGCGCGCTCCGCCGTGGGCCATCGCCCGGATCGCGTCGTACTCCTTGCGCTGCGTCGGGTCGGACAGGACGGCGTACGCCTCGCCGATCTCCTTGAACCGCTCCTCGGCTCTGGGGTCGCCCTGGTTCTGGTCGGGGTGCATCTTGCGCGCGAGCTTGCGATAGGTCTTCTTGATCGTCGCCTCGTCGGCTTCCTGCGACACGCCGAGGATCGCGTAGAAGTCCTTCTCGAACCAATCCTGGCTAGCCATCCCGGCGCACCTCCTCGTTACTCATCACAGTCTCACGTATGCCGCTGGGCTGGCTGCCCAGCCTCGCGGCCTGTCGCTCAGGCGGGGTCGGCAACCGAGACCCGCGCGGGCCGCACGAGCCGCTCGCCGTTGCGATATCCCGGCTGGAAGATCTGCACGACAGTCGTGCCGGTCGCGCCCTCCGGAACGGCGGCCTCGACGTGCATCAGCGCCTCGTGCACGTTCGGGTCGAACTCGTCGCCGACCGTGCCGACGCGTTCGATACCGAGCCGTCCGAGGGTCTCCTCGAGCTTGTCGGCGATCGCCGCGAACGGCCCCGACTCGAGGTCACCCGCCTGCCGGGCGAAGTAGATGTCGTCGAGGACCGGCAGGAGTGCCTCGACGACGCTGCTGACCGCGCCGACCCGGATGAGCTCTCGATCGCGGTCGACCCGCTTCTTGTAGTTGACGTACTCGGCCTGTAGGCGCTGCAGGTCGGCGAGCAGCGACGCAGCCATGGTGTCCTCCTCGGCCAGGTCCGCTGCGGCTGGTGCGTGGTCATACTCATCCTCGCCGCCCGGCTCGGCCGACGCGCCGGCGCCCCCGTCGGCGTAGACCGGGCCGCGGCCCGGCCCGGCCGGAGCGCCGGCTGCGCCGGCGCCGTCGGCCAGGTCAGGACCCGGACCCTCGGTGGAACCCGGAACGGCTCCCTCGGCTGTGTCGGGGCCGGTGCTCTCGAGGGCGCCTGAGCCGTCGTCCTCAGGGCGGGCCTGCTCGGGCCGGGCGTCCTCGGGGCGGGCCTCGGGGTCCATCTGGCTCACTTGGCTTCCTGGTCGTCGTCGATGACCTCGGCGTCGACGACGTCCTCGTCGGCACCGGCCTGGCCGCTCTGGCCCGAGGTCTGGCCGTCCGACGACCCGTCTGATGATCCAGCCGACGCGCCGGCGCCGCTTGCGGCGGAAGCCTGCTCGGCGGCATACACCGCCTGGCCCATGGCCTGCGACTTCTCGTTGAGCGTGTCGACCTTGGCTCGGAGGTCCGCGGCGCTCGCCTCGGAGCCCTCCGTGAGGGCGGACTTGAGGTCGGCCAGGGCCTCCTCGACCGGGGTCTTGGCGTCGGCCGGGACCTTGTCGCCGGACTCCTTGAGGAAGTGTTCGGTCGAGTAGACGAGCTGCTCGGCCTGGTTGCGGACCTCGGCCTCCTCGCGGCGCTTCTTGTCCTCCTCGGCGTGCGCCTCGGCGTCCTTGACCATCCGCTCGATGTCCTCCTTGGAGAGGGCCGAGCCGCCGGTGATCGTCATCGTCTGCTCCTTGCCGGTGCCCTGGTCCTTGGCGGAGACGTTGACGATGCCGTTGGCGTCGATGTCGAAGGTGACCTCGATCTTCGGCACACCGCGGCGGGCCGGCGCGATGCCGGTCAGCTCGAAGGTGCCGAGCGACTTGTTGTGCTGGGCGATCTCGCGCTCACCCTGGAAGACCTGGATGAGAACCGACGGCTGGTTGTCGTCGGCGGTCGAGAAGATCTCGGAGCGCTTCGTCGGGATGGCGGTGTTGCGGTCGATGAGCTTGGTCATCAGCCCGCCCTTGGTCTCGATGCCGAGCGACAGGGGCGTGACGTCGATGAGCAGCACGTCCTTGCGCTCACCCTTCAGCACACCGGCCTGCAGGCTGGCGCCCATGGCCACGACCTCGTCAGGGTTGACACCCTTGTTGGGCTCCTGACCGCCGGTCAGCTCCTTGACGAGGCTGGTGACGGCCGGCATCCGGGTGGAGCCACCGACGAGCACGACGTGGTCGATCTCGGCGACCTTGATGCCCGCGTCGGCGATCACCTTGTTGAAGGGGGCCTTGCAGCGGTCGAGCAGCGCCTTGGTCATCTGCTCGAACTGCGCCCGGGTGAGGTTCTCGTCGAGGTGGATGGGGCCATCGGGGGTCATCGAGATGTACTGCGCCGAGATGTTCGTGGAGGTCGCGGTCGACAGCTCCTTCTTGGCGCGCTCGGCCTCGTCACGCAGGCGCTGCATCGCGATCTTGTCCTTGGAGAGGTCCTGACCGGTCTTGTTCTTGACCTGGGTGATGAGGTGCTTCATCACGAGGTCGTCCCAGTCGTCGCCGCCGAGGGCGTTGTCACCGTTGGTGGCCCGCACCTGAATGGTGGCGAAGCCGTCTTCGGCGTCCTTGCCCACCTCGAGGAGGGACACGTCGAAGGTGCCGCCACCGAGGTCGAAGACGAGGATGAGCTCGTCCTCCTTGCCCTTGTCGAGGCCGTAGGCGAGCGCCGCCGCAGTCGGCTCGTTGATGATGCGCAGGACGTTCAGGCCGGCGATCTCGCCGGCCTCCTTGGTGGCCTGCCGTTCGGCGTCGTCGAAGTAGGCCGGGACGGTGATGACGGCGTCGGTCACGCTCTCGCCGAGGTAGGACTCCGCGTCGCGCTTGAGCTTCTGCAGGATGCGGGCGCTGATCTCCTGCGCGGTGTATCGCTTGCCGTCGATCTCGGGGCTCTTCCAGTCGCTGCCCATGTGGCGCTTGACCGAGCGGACCGTCCGGTCGACGTTCGTGACGGCCTGGCGCTTGGCGACCTCGCCGACGAGCACCTCGCCGTTCTTGGAGAACGCGACGACGGACGGGGTGGTGCGGCCGCCCTCGGCGTTCGCGATGATGGTCGGCTCGCCGCCCTCGAGGACGGAGACGGCCGAGTTGGTGGTACCGAGGTCGATTCCGACCGCACGTGCCATGAGTGGTTCTCCTTGGTGTGTCGTTCCGGGGCCGTATGCCGCTCAGCCCGGTCTCGCAGACCGGCTCAGTGACGCTCGGGCCGCGTTGGTTCTTGGGGTCCCGCTCAATCTGCTCTGCCCGACCTTGACTTGTCAAGACGAGGCTCGCGAATCTTGCGTTCACTCGACTCAACTTTGGCGGCGCCCGGATTGTTCCCGGGTACGACGAACGAGATCAGGCCAGTAGTTGTGGGTTGACGCGCATCTTGTCGGCTTGCCATTAACTTGTCGGGCGCGTGTCGGTCTGCCAACTAAAGTGACGAGCGCGAGCAGGCTGGCGACATGGAGCTGCCCACGGCGCTCGCATCGACAGAATTGCGGTACTGCACCCCATCTGGCGAGGAAGTCGTGACGACCCTGAGCGAGGTCGAGGAGGCTCCGATTGTTGCCGGGTCCCCAGTGCGTGAGTTCTCGTGGCACCCTCGCCAGGGCAACTACCCGGGATGGTTGTGGACGTCGACGACAGGGACGCTCGTGGGCTACGAGAGCCTGCTGGAGCGCGACCGGGTCCTGCTGGCCGACTTCGATGTTGCGGTGACGGGGATCGCCAGTCAGCCGTTCTGGCTCAGCGGCCTCGACGAGGATGTACCGCGCCGTCACGCTCCGGACTATCTCCTGGCCTGTCCGCACGTGGTCGCTCCCGCCCACCGGCAGCAGGTCGTGCGTGGACTGCCACAGGCAGGGTGCCGTCAATCACTGGCTGCCCTGAGGGTTTCGACAAGATGCCGACAACGGTTCGCCGGCACGTTCGCGTCCAAGCGCACATCAGATCACTGTAGAGCCGGCAGATCGCGCGAGAACCTTCATAGTAGTCAGGAGGATGTGCGACAACGAGCGAGAGCGGACCACCACCTATCCCGCCACGGCCGGATAGTGAGCGGCCAGACCGGGTCCCGACCACCACCTATCCCGCCACGGCCGGATAGTGAGCGGCCAGACCGGGTCCCGACCACCACCTATCCCGCCGCGTGTCACGCCGATCTGCACCGTGCAAGACGTCGCCGGTATCCGATTGAGCCCGCCAATGTCCCGGCAGCACGCTTGTGACATGGACATCGACATCGCGCTGGCCAACGAACGGCTCGTCGCCGACGGCGCCTACGCCTACGTTCGCGAGAACCCCAGCGATCTCTACCGAGTGAAGACCAATCAACACGCCTTCGTGGAAGTCCTCGAAGACCACCTCAAGCCGCTCATCTTCGAGGACGACGACTACCCCGTCGCGTTCGAGGTCCGCATCCCCGGTGTGGCGATCAACCCTCGGTTCAACGCCGGACGCATGACCTTCGTGCGCAATCGAGTGCCCGTCTTCGCGGTCCTGGGAAGTCTCGCTGGCGGCGACTCCGTCGACGAAGTCATGCACTTCACACTCAGCGGCTCGTCCTGCATCCGATCGACACCGCTGAAGGAGGACGTATCGTCAGCCGGCGACCGATGGAGGGCGACCGGTGGGCAGCAGACTTCCCGTTTGACGGCGACGTCCTCGGCGCAACCGCCTACCTGCGGGCGACCGCCGAGCACGGCGATCAGCGTCCCTGGGGGTTCTACCGCATCACCCGAGCCGCGGACGGCCAGGCGATCGGGGGCATCGGCTTCAAAGGGCAGCCGGAGGATGGCTGTGTCGAAGTCGGTTATGGACTCGCCCCGTCGGCCCGCGGCCACGGGTACGCCGCCGAGGCGCTCGCCGCCCTGATCAGCCTGGCCGCCGACCCACGGACTGGCCTCGGTCGTCGCCGACACTGCCCAGGGCAACATCGCCTCACAGAGGACACTCGAACGAGCCGGGTTCGAGCGCGTACGCAGCGAAGGCCAGCAGCACTTCTACGTGATGCGCTTGCGCCAGCCGACCTGACTGCCCCCGGCTACAGTGCGATATGACCGATCACGCCACCCCGAACCTGCCCGCACGCGACTTCGTGGTGACTTCCGCGTTCTACGCGACCCTGGGCTTCACAGAGGACTACCGTGACAGCGACTGGATGATCCTCACGCGCGACGGACTCAACCTCGAATTCTTCCCGTATCCGGACCTCGACCCCGCGACCAGCTCGTTCGGCTGCTGCCTTCGCCTTGACGACGTCGACGACTTCTACGCCGCATGCCGCGACGCCGGCCTTCCGGTGACGACCAAGGGGTGGCCGCGCATCCACCCGCCGAGACGTGAGAAGTCCGGGCTTCGCATCGGCGCACTCATCGACCCCGACGGCACCCTCTTGCGTCTCGTCCAGAACCCGTAACAGGCTGCCGACTGTGACAACCCCCCGGCTACGCGCCCCGGCCCGCGTCAGCACGACCCGAATCGGCCGGGGTTGCGTCGGTTGTCAGTCGTACGCGCCGATCAGCCAGGCCCTGCCCCCACAGCTGCCGCCCGCTGTGCCTTGGAGTGTTCCCGATTTTTTGGACAGGCAGATTAGGCTGCCAATTCGCTGAT
>NZ_JAKDLO010000211.1 GCF_030452765.1 Intrasporangium sp. | reverse complement strand
GGGGTGGTGGCCGCCGGCCCCCCCCCCCAAAAAACCGGGGGGTTGTTTTGGCCCCATAGGGGGGGCCCCCCCCCCCCGGGGGGGGGGGGGGGGGGGGGGGGCCCCCCCGACACCTCCTGGTTCACCTCGTTAAGGCAGCAGCTCCACAATCTCCGCCTCGGTGAGCTGGCGCACTGGCCGGTTGTGCAGCAGCAGCGCCAGCTCCGCCGAGGCTTCCAGCTCTTCCGCCGCGTTAACCGCGGCTTCGAGAGAGGCTCCGGCGACGATGCTGCCGTGGTTGCTAAGGATGATGGCTGGTCCGCGGCGGCCTGCCTCGGTGATGTCCGCCTCGATCTCGGCGCTGCCGGGACGGTAGTAGGGCACGACCGGGACCTCGCGACCCAGACGCATCACGAAGTATGGCGTGAACGCCGGCAGCAGTTGCTGGCCGTCGGCGCGCTCCAGACAGCTCAGTGCCGTCACGTGGGTGGAGTGCAGGTGCACGATGGCCCCGGCCTCCGGCCGTGACTCATATAACGCACGGTGCATCACCACCTCCTTCGACGGCCGGTCGCCGTCCACGTGTTGCCACTCCTCGTCGAGGAGCGATAGACGCTCTGCGGACAGGCGTCCCAGGGACGAGTCCGTCGGAGTCATCAGGTAGCCGCCCGGAACCCGGACGCTGATGTTCCCGGCGCTGCCGACGGAGAATCCCCTCTGGAACAGACTCTCGGCGAGCCGGACGATCTGCTCGCGTTGGTCCTTGTGATTCATCGAGGCTCCTCGTCGTGTCGTGTGGTTGTATTCAGCCTGACTAATGGTCGGGGTCAGCGTCATCCGACAAGCACGTCCGCGACCAGGATGGTCACCAGCGACGTCGCCCAGGCGACCGTGGTGGGCATCGACCAAGTGAGGATCTGGTGCTTGACCGTCTTGACGCCCAGCATCCGGTTGACTACCCAGAACAGGCTGTCGTTGAAGTAGCTGAATACCATCGCACCGAGAGCTGAAGCCTGTGCAGCCAGGACCATGTTGACGTCAGGGATCTGGGCCAGGATCGGGGCCGACAGCGAGGCTGAGGTGATGATGGCGACCGTGCCACTGCCCTGGACCAGACGGACCATCGTGGCGATCAGGAACGGGATCATGATGACCGGCAGCGGCAGACCGGACACCCACTCGCCGATGTACTGACCGACACCACTGTCGCGCAGGACGGCGCCCAGGGCACCACCGGCACCGGTGACCAGCAGGATGATGCCGGCGGTGTCGATGCCCTTCTCCATCTCGGCCAGGGCGTCGTGCCGGCTGAGCTTGCGGGCCACTCCATACAGCGCGAGCAGCACACCGATGCCGATCGCGATGACCGGGTTGCCGATAAAGGCCGAGGTATCCACCAGGAACTGCGGGATGGCGTCCGGGTTGGCGGTGGCGAGCGCCGCCACGCCGGTGTTGAGGAAGATCAGAACGATCGGCGCCAAGATCGGCAGCATCGACATGAACAACGACGGAAGCTCGACCTCACGGTCCTCCGCCAACTTCGAGAACTCAGCGAAGGCGTCCTCGGTCGCCAGTGCCTCACCAGTGTCCCGCTCGATCATCGCCTCGATCTTCGGGCCCATGACCCGCGCATAGATCGTGACGGTGAACAGCGCCGGGATGGTCAGCAGCACGCCATAGAGGATCATGTCGCCGATGCCGACGCCGAAGATGCCGGCCGCACCCAGCGGGCCGGGGGTGGGCGGCACTGCGTGGTGGGTGAGCACCATGCCGCCGGCAAGGGCGATGCCCAGAGTGAGGAAGGAGCGGTTGGCGGTGCGGCTCAACGACTTGACCAGCGGCTGAAGGATGACGAAGGCGCTGTCGACGAAAATAGGGATCGAGATGATGTATCCCGCTCCAGCCAGGGCCCACTCCTCCTTCTTCGACCCGAGCCAGCGGAGGAAGGAGATGGCCAGCTTCTCAGCTGCGCCAGAGACCTCCAGCAGCCGGCCCATCATCACTCCGAAGCCGACCACCAGACCGATGGTCGCCAGGGTGGAGCCGAATCCGGAGGTGATCGAGGCAATTGCGTCGGCTGGCGCCATCCCGGCCGACAGGCCCGCGATGGAGGCGGCGACGATGAGTGCGAGGAGTGCGTGGACCTTGGTGCGCAGCACCAGGACTACGAGCACCGCGATCGCGACGCCTAGCCCGACGATGGCGCTCGGGCCGACTGTGTTGACGGCATCGTTCATGAGTGTTCTGCTTTCGTGCGTGGGGGCAAGGGGTGGGTGGAGTCAGCCGACGAACTCGTCGCGGTACTGAGTCACGACGTCGTCGAAGTTCTCGTCCCTGAGGAAGCCGAGAGACAGGGGACGCTCGACGTCAAAGTCACCAGGCCAGGAGCCGACGATGTCCCTGACGCGCTGATCGGGCACATCGGTGACGAGCTGGCGGGCCTCGGGCCCCCCGACCCGCTCGAGGCTCTCGAGCATCTGTCCGACGGTGACGCTGATGCCAGGCAGGTTGAGGGTGCGCCAGCTCCCCAGCTCCGCGCGGTCGATCTCGAGGGCGCGCACCAGGTTCTGCACCGCGGTCGCCGGCGAGGACAGCCACATCCGGGTCTCGTGCGGGACCGGGACCTCGGAGGATATGCCGTTCAGCGGCTCCCGCAGGATGCCGCTGGCGAACGAGGAGGCGGCCGAGTTCGGCTTGCCCGGGCGGACCGAGATCGTCGGCAGGCGCAGCACGCGACCGTCGATGAATCCCTTGCGGGAGTACTCGTTGACCAGCAGCTCGCCGATCGCCTTGAGTGCCCCGTAGGTGGACTCGGGCATGGAGGCCAGGTCCTCAGGGACCCGGTCCGGCATCGGACCTCCGAAGACGGCCAGGGAGCTGGTGAAGGCAAAGCGCGGGCTGGCGCCGGTGGCGCGGGCCGCCTCGAGCAGAGCGCGGGTCCCGTCGACGTTGACCCGCATCGCGAGGTCGAAGTCCTCCTCCGAGCCACCGCTGAGCACCGCCGCGAGGTGGTAGACGCCGACCGTGTCCGGGGTGATGGCGCTGGCGATCAGCTCGGGGTCGGCGAGGTCGCCGACGATCGAGGTGACGCGCGGGTCCTCGATCGGGCAGTCGACGAGGTCGAACGAGACGATCTGGTCGAAGGGCAGCGGCGCGCTGCCCTGGTCCTGACGCTCGAGGAGCAGTCGGATGACTCGGCTGCCGAGGAAGCCGGCGCCGCCGGTGACGACAATTCTCATGGTGGTCCCTTTCAGGTGGGTGCGGTGAAGGTGGGCAGGAAGAGCTAGGACACGTCGGCGAGGACGAGCGGGATGTCGGCGGCAGCAATCCCCTCGCGCGCCGACTCGGACAGACCGGAGTCGGTGATGACGGCGTCGAACTCGGCCAGTCGGGCGGCCCTCAGGGCCGCCACGCGGCCATATTTCGTGCTGTCCGTCACGAGCACGGTGCGTTGTGAGCCTTCGACGATGGCGCGCTTGACGACCTTCTTGGCCTCGGTGGGCACCGAGGGACCCCGGAGGTCGAAGGACGAGGTCGACAAGAAGGCGATGTTGACGTTGAAGTCCGCGATGAACGACGCCACGTGGTCGCCTTCGGTCGACAGGTTTGCGCGGTCCACGCGGCCTGAGGCCAGGTAGAGCTCACCGCAAACAGCGGACTCTGAGAGAAAGGTGGCGATGACCAGGTCGTTGGTGACGAAGGCAAGGTCAGAGCGGTCGGCCAGCTCGCGGGCGATCGCCAGGGTGGTGGTGCCGGCATCCAGCAGCACCAGGTCACCGGAGTCGACCATGGTGGCCGCGCGGCGGGCGATCGCGGCCTTCTCGGCCAGCTCCATGCCCTCCTTGACCGCGTGCGACTGGTCCAGGACAAGCCGTGCCGGCAGGGAGACCCCGCCTGAGACCGAGGCGACCCGGCCCAATCCCTCCAGGGTGTTGATGTCCCTGCGCACCGTCATGTGGGAGACGCCCAGCAGCGCACACAGCTCGGCGATCGTGGCCGTGCCCTGGCGCTGGAGGACCTCCAAGATCTGGCGCTGCCGCTCCAGAGGGATCATCGACCGGCTCGGTAGGTCTCGAGCCAGCCCAACCCGCTGACTGTCTCCGTCGCCGGGTGGTACTCACAGCCCACCCATCCGTCATACCCCGTCTCATCCAGGGCGTTAAGCACGAAGGGATAGTTCAACTCCCCGGTGTCCGGCTCGTGGCGGTGAGGGACACCGGCGATCTGCACGTGCCCTACGCGGTCGATGACCTGGCCGATGAGACGCGTGACATCGCCGTCGGTGATCTGGGCGTGATAGAGGTCCAACTGCAGCCGGACGTTGTCTCGGTCCACCGTGTCCAGGAGCCGCAGCACCTGGCGCACACTGCCCAGCAGGTAACCCGGCATGTCGTAGGGGTTGATGGGCTCGAGCAGGATCGATCGACCAGACTCAGCGACCCGGTCTGCGGCGTACTGCACGTTCCGCACATAGGTCGCCTCGGCCGAGGCGTCGTCCCCGGGGATCCCGGCCATGGCGTGAAGCCGCACGCAACCCAACGCATCGGCATACTGCAGTGCCGTCTCCACGCTGGTCTCGAACTCAGCCTCGCGGCCTGGCAGTCCCGTGAGCCCGCGCTCACCGCTGGCCCAGTCTCCCGGGGGGAGGTTGAACAGCGCCTGGATGAGACCGTGCTGCTGCAGCCGGGCGGCGATCTGCTCGGCCGGGAAGTCGTAGGGGAAGAGGAACTCGACGGCCTCGAAGCCGGCGTTGGCAGCAGCCTCGAAGCGGTCCAGGAAGTCCAGCTCGGTGAAGAGCATCGACAGGTTTGCGGCAAACTTAGGCATGGCGAGGGGACCTTTCTGTGAAGGAGATGTGGGTCAGTGTCGGGGGGCTTGGGCGAGGGAGAAGAAGTCGACGTCACCGAAGTTGCCTGACTTGAGGGCGAGGTCGATGTCGGAGCTGATTGAGCGCACCCAGGGCACTCCCGGGGCGATCTGCGGGCCGACCTCGAAGCCGGTGACGCCCAGCGCGGTGGTCACGGCGCCCGAGGTCTCGCCGCCTGCGACGATGAAGCGGCGCACTCCCCTGTCGGCCAGGGCGGAGGCCAGCCAGCCAAACATCCCCTCGATGGCCTCGCTCACCTCGTGCGCGCCGTGTGCCTCCTGCAGCCTGGACACCTCCTCCGGAGATGCGGTGGCGGAGACCAACGGCGCGGGACCGTCGGTCGGCTGATCCAGGACCCACTGCAGGATCTGCTGCCGGTAGTCCTCGGGCACGGCCACCA
Organism: Intrasporangium sp.; assembly: GCF_030452765.1. Taxonomy (GTDB): domain Bacteria; phylum Actinomycetota; class Actinomycetes; order Actinomycetales; family Dermatophilaceae; genus Intrasporangium_A. The sequence goes on along the minus strand of NZ_JAKDLO010000211.1, from coordinate 1,545 downwards.
ACTGGTCGACGTTCACAGCCAGCGACGACGCTGCCTCGCGGTAGGCCGCGACCTGCTGATTGGTCATCACCGAGCTGGAGCCGGAGAGCACGACCGTGCGGCCGTCCCGCTCCTGCCAGGCGGTGGTGTGCGCGCCCGTCGCGCCACTGAGCGCGCGGGCCAGTCCGGCCCCCAAGCCGCTGCCGCCGGTGACGAGCGGGTAGTCCGCGACTGCCTGCCCGAGCACATCGAGGTCGGCCTCCGTGATGGTGTCGAGGACGGCATAGCGGTATCCCTCGGTGCGCAGGGCCGTGAGTGCTTCGCGCACCGCGGCCGGCCCCTGGGCGATCACAGCTGCCTGGACGTTGCCGGTGCTGCCCTGCGCCTGCGCGTCCATCAGGCGCATCACGTTGGAGTCGGTCATCGGTGTGATCGGGTGGTTGCTCATGCCCGACTCGTGCAGCGGGACATCCTCGACGAAGAGATAGCCGCGGTAGGTGGTGCGTCCGTTGACCGGAAGGGACGGGCAGATGACGGTGAAGTCCTCACCGAGGGCACCGAGCAAGGCGTCGGTCACCGGGCCGATGTTGCCGGCAGGCGTGCTGTCGAAGGTCGAGCAGTATTTGAAGTAGAAGCGCTCCGCACCCTGCGCCTGCAGGAAACGCAGGGCAGCCAGGCTGACCGAGACAGCTTCCTGCGCCGGGATCGAGCGGCTCTTGAGGCTGATGACCACGGCATCAGCGTCCTTCGGGACCGTGGTGCCCTCGGCGGGCACGCCGGTCAGCTGGACCGTGCGCAGCCCGTTGGCCACGAGGAACCCCGCGATGTCGGTCGCGCCGGTGAAATCGTCTGCGATGACGCCCAGCCGCACTGCCATGTCTCCTCCTTGAGATTCGCGCCTGGTGGCTGTGTCAGATGGACTTCACCAGGACGTTGCACAAAGATTACCAGGAGTTCACATATTTGCACAAGATGCCACAGATCTCTCGCCGAGGTCCGGGTGCCGGAGCGGGCACCCAGTCCCCCGCGGCACGCTCCCTCTCGGCAACCACCTGGTCAGTCAGGGACCTGCGCCAAGTCCAAGTGCCTGACTCGATGACTTCGCCTCAGCCTGGATCCGCCGGGCGGGTTTGGTGAGCGTCGTCCGCAGTTGCTGAGGGCGGTCTGACGAGGGTTCGTGGATTCTGGGCAGGGAAGGGCCGCCGGTCTGTCCGGCTCTTCCACGTGGGTCGTTCCTCGAAGGGGCAGGGGGCTGGGTCAGGAGGGTGCGTAGGCGGCCTCGAAGAGGCCTTGCCAGGCGTCCTGCCAGGGCCAGTTGGTGGGCAGGTGCAGGTGGAGGCGTCGGGCGCGGTTGGCGATGCGGGCCGGGATCTTGATCAGCTGGTCCCGGATGGTGGCCGCCCGGGCCCGGGCGTGGAAGGTGGAGGCCAGGATGCCGGCGGCGCGGGTGAGGTTGAACGCGATCGCGGCCAGCACCGTCCACGCACCGTTGGCCGAGAACGACCCCGAGCTTATCTTGAGTCCGAGGGGGTCACGAACCTGTGACCTGGGGGTTTGTTTCGTGGA
>NZ_JAKDLO010000210.1 GCF_030452765.1 Intrasporangium sp. | reverse complement strand
GACCGACGGGGAGGGGGTTCGCTCGTCCTTGACGTCTTGGTCATCTTCTCGGCTCCAGGTCCTCCTGGCGACCCGATTTACCAGTTCTTGAACAACATTTTACGTTTGGCTTGCCTGCGGCCGTATGCCGCTCGCCGGGCTCCCGCTGACCCGCCGGGTTCGCCGCCGGGTCACGGCACGAAGCGACCGCCGAGGTTGAGGAAGGCGGCCGTCACTGGATCGGTCGCAACGATCGCCTCGGCGAGCGCGATGTCGCTCGAGCATCCCTTGGCGAGGGCGCGGTGGTGGGCGACCATCGCATCGGCGGCCACCGCGTCGGGCACGGGCGAGACTGCCGCGACGACCGAGCGTGCCCCGAGGGACAGGACGGAGGCCGCGAGGCCGAGGGACTCCTCGCCGGGGCGGAACGAGGCCACCCCGACATCGCACGCCGACAGGACGACATGATCGGCGCGGACCCCGGTGGGCTGCAGCTCGTGCGCGAAGACCGGCCCGTCGTGGAGTGCGACCGACGAGAAGAGCGGCGACTGCACCTCGTGCGTCCCGTGGGCGGCCACGTGCACGACGCCAGGCGCGGCGAGGGCGTCGACGAGCAGGCGCGCTCTCGACGGCTCGACCACCACCGCCGCCTCACCCCAGGTGGCCGCGATCGCCCCGGCCTCGGCGCGTGCCCGGGACAGGGCGGGCCCGACGCTGATGTGCACCCTGCGGACGTGACGATGGTGCGGTACTGGTCGCCCCAGTCCGTCGTCCCGGCGGGCGAAGGCAGTCAGCGACCGTGCCACCGTCAAGGGCCGTCCGACGAGGGAAGGGAGCAGGGCCCAGGGCAGGGCCGACACCTCCTGGCACGTGACGAGGACGAGACCGGCGGCATCGAGGCGCCAGGGTCGCATGAGCGCGTCGTCAAGCTCGGTGGCAGCGCTGTGGAGCGAGCCCCAGACGGCTGAGCGAAGCTCTCCGAGGTGCTGGGTCGCGGCAGCCCGCAGGTCCGCCCGGATCCGCTGAGCCAGCTCGACGGCCCGCTCGAGGGCCATGAGCTCCCGTAGGACCGCACGGCCCCGAACGATGCCGACCCCCCACAGTCGGTTTGCCATGCCGAAGAGCCAGACGAGGTCGCGGTCTGCGGCCCCCAGCGCCTCGCGCGCCTCGCGGATGCGAAGCGGGGTCTGCGTGGCCGTCTCCGTCCTGGCGCTGAGCGCCCAGTCGCGGGCGCGGATCTGGCGCTGGAGCCAGTCGGCGTCACGCTCGAGCTGGGGCTCGGGCCGACCTTCTGCCCGGATCCGTGCATAGACGAGCCGGAGCCGCTCGGTCAGGTCGGCGAGCTCCTCGTCGTCGGGGCGACCGAGGGAGGGAAGACGGTCCGTCGCGCTGCGCCATCGCTCGAGGGTGGCGAGGACGGCCGGGGCGCCATGGGCGAGCCGCAGGTCCAGGACCGACAGCCACGTGCCGTGGATCGCCCGTGCCGTCCGGACATCGAGGCTCGCGCTGCCCTGCTGTCCGGCCTCGAGCCGACGGGCGGCCCGGGAGAGCAGGCGCCGGGCGCGCCCCGCCTCACCACGAGCCGACAGGATGGCAGCGGTGACCCCGCTGACGTTGAGCTCGTCGGACAGCGACACGGGAGGACCGATACGGGCTGAGAGCTGCGCCTGTGCGGCAGTCAGGTCCCCGGCCAGGAAGAGTGCGGCGGCCGCGGCGACCCGGGCGTTGTCGGCCAGATGGAGGTCACCGAGCGCCGTGGCGGTGCCGACCAATGCGTCGGCCCGGCGGGCGGTCCGGCGGGCGACCCGAACCGCACCCGCACTGTCCCGGTGGCGACCCTGGTGGTCGAGATCGGCCAGCAGGCCGGCCAGGCTCGCTCGGCCGGCCCACGCCGTCGCGCCGAGGCGAGCGAAGGCCGCACGAGCCCGCTCCGCTGCCGCGCTCGCGAGGTCGCGATGCCCTCGCAGCTGCTCGCCCTTGGCAAGCTCGAGGTCGAACTCGGCCCGCAGCTGGTCCTGTCCGTCACCGGGGGGCCCCGCAATGCTTGCTGTACCGGTGCGCAGCACGTCGATGGCCTCCGAGACGAGCCCCGCCTCGAGCAGCACCCGGCCGCGGTCCAGCAGCGGCGTCGCGCTGGAGAAATCTGTGTCGAGCTCGGCTGCAGCGGCCATCGTCGTCAACGCGCCGGGCAGGTCGCCGAGCAGATAGCGTGCGTAGCCCTCGTTGTGACGCGACATCTGGGCCTCGGCAACGAAGCCATGCGCGCCCGACAGCCCCGCAGCCTCGTGGAAGGACTCGAGGGCCAGCTCGGGCTCGCCCGTCTCGAGGGCCAACATGCCGCGGCTGAGGAAGACCGAACACTGTTCGACCGGTGTGAAGGCCGCCAGGCGCGCCAGCGCTGCTTCGATGCCGGCCGACGCCGAGGCGAGATCACCGGCCCGGCCGTACACATTGGCACGCTGGTACGCGACACGCGCACCGAGGTCGGCGTCGCCCAGCTCCGCCACGACACGCGAGGCCTCGTCGAAGCGCAGCTCGGCGGCCGCGAGGCCGGAGAGCAGGAAGTCGGTCAGGGCAAGGGTGGTCAGGGTCTTGCAGCGTACGGCGAGCAGGTCGTCACGGGGCACTCCCGCCCCGACCCGGTCAATCGCCTCGAGCGCGGCTCGCAGCGCCCGCTGCGCCTGGACGGGCCGGCCGGCGCTGTTGTCGACGGCAGCCTGGTCTCTGAGGACACGCACGTGCTCGAGTAGGTCGACGATCGCTGCCTCACCTCGCCACTCTGGGTCAGGTCACACCTCGATCGTCGGGGTGATCACCGGCCGCGCCTTGGGATCGGAGGGGTCGACTCTGATCACGAAGTGAATCGGCCCATGGGGTAGATCATGGACGACGAAGCGCCCGTTCGCATCTGCACCCGCCGTGACCGCCCGGTCTTCCATGACCGCTTCGACGACCGCTCCCGGTCGGGTGACCCAGCCATCGATCCGGACGTGGCCCTCGCGATCCTCGCTCTGGCTGACCGACACCATGAGTCCGACCGAGGGCGCCGAGAAGGTGACGGAGTCGATGCGGGTGGACTCGACCTGCCGACTGGTCCCCCGCGTGGCGAGCAGCGCCGACTGGGTCAGCTCGGCGACCTCGGCATGGAGCGCCTGGACGGTGATGGCGAACTTGAGCCGTTCGCCCAGCCCGGCCGGCACCGGGTCGGCACGGTCGTAGAGATCCCGGAGATGACCGAGCGTGGCGAAGTCGCGCTCGTCGATCGCGTCGCTGTGGGACATGTCAGACCGCCCATCCGGGGTCGGAGCCGAGGGACACCCTCAGCTTGTCGAGGCATCGGCCGCGAGTTGGGCCGATGCTGCCCACCGGCATGCCGAGGGAGCTCGCGATCGCGGCGTAGTCCGGCCGGTCGGCGAAGGCAATGACGCGCAGGAGTTCCTGACAGCGAGGAGTGAGCCGGGCGATGTGGTGCCACAGCAGCCGTTGGCGCTCGCTGAGAACCGACTGCGACTCCGGGTCGAGCTGTTGCGCAGGACCCTCCGGGACCTGCTCGACGCCGATCTCGCGACGCTCCCCGCGCACCAGGCGCCACACCTCCCGTTTGACGACGACGACGAGCCAGCCCAGCACAGCGGCCGGCTCCTTGATCGTCTCGGCACGCGCGACGAGCTGGAGCAGCGCGGTCTGGATGGCGTCCTCGCAGGTCGAAGGGCTCGCGCCCTGTGCCCGGGCAGCATGCCACAGGACGGGGGTCACCAGGTCGACGAGGTCGGAGAGGCGCTGCCGGTCCCCTGCGACATAGTCGGCAAAGGCCTGGCCGGAGCGAGTGCCGACACCGTCCGGAGCAGTGGGGCTCATGGCTGCTGCCTCCCCAGGCACGTCTTGAGCGCTTTGATCGCGCGCTTGCGCATCGCGGCGATGCCGACGTCGGTGAGGTCGTCGCCCGAGGCAGCCAACTGTGCGGCAAGCTCAGCGGCGAGGACCGGCGTGGAGAAGGACGTCCCGCTCCAGGCGGCGAAGCCGCCGCTGTAGTCGTCGGGGTCGACGGTGCTGCGCCTGCGGTCGGCCGTCACCGTCGACGGCTCGCCGGCGCCGTCGACCTGCGGGTACGTGCTGATCACCGAGACGCCGGCCCGGTAGGCACTGACGAGCGGCAGCTCGTTCGAGAACAGGGCGATGCTCGAGACGTCCGGGTTGAGGGCACCGACGCTGGCCAGCGGAGGTTTGCTCGTGGCGGTGATCCGGGCCGGAGGGTCCGCCGACAAGGCCGCGGGGACGAAGGGCTGGGTGCTCGCGTCGTTGCCGACCCCAGCGACGACGAGGATACCCTGCTCGGCGAACCGGTCGAGCAGGACCTTGACCGGGCTGGACAGGTAGGACTGGTCCTCCGCGTAGTACCCGAGCGAGAGCGAGACGACGTCGACGCAGTCGCCGGGCCGGTTCGCGTCCTGGCCGGCGATGTGCCGCTGCAGCAGGGCCGTGAGGGCGTCGAGGACGTCGCCCTCCTCAGCGACTCCCTCGTCGTTCATGACCGGGATCGTCAGGATCGTGGCCTCCGGGCAGCCCTGCCGGATCAGGCCGGCGATGAAGGTTCCGTGGCCCTGGACGGGCGGGGCCTCGCCGGTCAGCAGGTTCAGCGGGGTCGGCGCGAGCGCGGTGGCATCGGGCACCAGCTCGCCGTCGGACACCGCGAGGCGCAGCACCCGCTTCGGGTCGGTGAACCACGGGTGCTCGGCGACCACCGTGTCGAGGACGGCGACGACCGGGTTGCGCGGCAGGGCTCGGGCCCGCAGGGCCGGGTCCTGCAGTGCCACGCTGACCGGCATCCGGCCACCACGCCCGGGCACGAGGTACTCGCTGAGCGAGTTCGAGCCGATCCCGCCCCAGTACGGGATGCCGCCCCAGTACGGGATGCCGCCCCAGTAGGGGATCCCGCCCCAGTAGCCGATGCCGCCCCAGTAGCCCGCCGGTCGGACGACGTGCTCGAGGCTCAGCCTGGCAAGCAGGTCTGCGGACGCGCTGTCACGCAGCTTCTGCAGCACCGCCCACGCGTCCGGCGCCGCAGCGCCCGCCTCGTCTGGCTCCAGCACGACGGTGGAGACCCAGATCTGGTTGAGAAGATCCCGCTGCGGACCTCGCGTGTTGCTCAGCCTGCCGATCCGTCGCAGCGTCTTGGCGGTGTGGCGGGCGCTCAGACCCTGCGGCTGGAGCGCGGCATGGAGGTCGTCGAGACGCAGGTCTCGCTCTGTGGACGGGAAGCCGGAGACGAGCAGCCGGTTCGGGATGTACAGCGTCGGAGACGGCGGCTCGCCGGAACTTGCCCGCGGCGCGGCCGTCGGGTCGAGCGCTCGCAGCTGGGGCAGGTCGGCTGGGGCGTCCGGTTGGTCGGACATGGGCGGGCCTCCTCGTCAGGTCGATGGGCTCGACCCTTCCACCCGCACAGAGCCCGCGGGGCCGGTTCTGATACAACCCATGCCGGAACTTTCCGGAATGTACCGGATCGAGACGAAGTTCTTTTTCGTCCGGATGTATCAGGGCCGCTCCCTGCGTCTCTGACAGGTCGGAGGGACACGAGGCCGGGCTTCCGTCGGGACCGCAGCGGAGGGGAAGCGGAGGAAGCAGGGGGGCCCGGCCTCCCAAGCGGATGGGGAGGCCGGCCCGGCCTCACGGGGGATCGAGGCCGGGCCACCCATCTCACGCCTTCCTGTCGATCGAGCAGGCTCAGGCGCGCAAGCCTTCGAGCCAGGCGTTCGCGTCGGCGAAGTCGAGGTCTCTGGTGCCCTCGCGGGCATCGGTCACCACGCCGTCGGCGCGCGGATAGGACCCGAGGTAGCGGACGTCGGCGCAGACCCGCTTGAGGCCCATGAGCGTCTCCCCGACCCGGGCGTCGCGCAGGTGACCTTCGAAGTCGATCGAGAAGCAGTAGCTGCCCATCGCCTCACCGGTCGGGCGCGACTCGAGCCGGGTCAGGTTCACCCCACGCACCGCGAACTGCTCGAGCAGGTCGAGCAGCCCACCCGCCCGGTCCGTCTTCTGGTAGAGCACGACGGTCGTCTTGTCCGCGCCGGTCGGCTCCGGCAAGATGCCCGGCCTGGTCACGAGCGCGAACCGCGTCACGGCCGTCTTCATGTCGCCGATGTCGTGCGCGAGGACGGTGAGGCCGACGTTCGCCGCGGCGACCGGAGCGCAGACCGCGGCATCGTAGACGGCGTCGCCGCCGAGGCCCTCAGCCGCACCCGCCGTCGACAGGGTCGGCACGTAGGCCGCCTCGGGTAGATGCTCGGCCATCCAGCCGCGCACCTGAGCCCAGGCGTGCGAATGGGTGCCGACGGCACGCACCGAGCTCAGCGGCATACCCCCTCGGGCGCACAGCACGAACGTGATGGGGACGAGCACCTCCCCGATGATGACGAGCGGGTCGCCGCTCGCCAGCGCGTCGAGCGTCGCCGAGACCCCACCCTCGACCGAGTTCTCGATGGGAACCATCGCGGCATCGGCCTCGCCCGCGCGCAGCGCGCCGAGAACAGCGGGCACCGACGCCTGCGGTGCCTGCTCCAGCGAACGGTCGCCGGCCCAGGCGATGAGCGCCATCTGGCAGAAGGTGCCGCGAGGGCCGAGGTAAGCGATCCGGCTCAGCTCGTCCGGGGTGCGGGGCGTCATGTGCCGCAGGGTAGCCGTGGGCTCCACCGTCTCGTCGTCGCGTCCCACCCACGTGCGGAGCCGAGGGCGGCACGTGGTCCCCGGTTAGCCTGAGTGACGTGATCCGCCGGCACCCGACCACGTCAGTCATCGTGGCTCTGACCCTGGTCGTCGCGGTGCTGGCG
>NZ_JAKDLO010000209.1 GCF_030452765.1 Intrasporangium sp. | reverse complement strand
CATCGCCTGAGCCTGCTTGCCCCATGGCTGATCAGCGGGCCGCGCGGAGCGTGGCCAGGATCCGGGGATGACCATCGACATCGCGCTCGTCGATGACGGTGACCTCGCCCAGACCCACGCTGCGGGCAAGCCGGCGCAGACCTTCGGCGGGGAAGCCCCAGTAGAAGAAGTCGTCGCGCGAGTTCACCGCCCCAGGCTGGTGCACCTCGATCGCAGGGACGCCGGCAGGCAGGTGCGAGCCGTAGGTCTCCACCACGACCTCACCGCCAGAGGCCAGCACGTCGGCGAGCGTTCGCAGCAGCGTGATCGGGTCGGTCACCCGGTGCAGGACACCGAAGCACAGCACCACGTCGAACCGCTCGCCGAGCTCACGCACGTCCAGCGCGTCCATGCGCTGGTACTGCACCTGCGAGGCGAGCAGGTCTGCGATCGCGCGGAAGCCGGCACTGCCCGCCAGGGTCACCCCGAACCGGGCGCGCACCCAGTCGATGTACTGCTCGTTGTCGACCGCGACGACGCGGCGCGCCTGGCGGGCCTCGGCCAAGAAGCTGTAGAAGCCGTCGAACGCGCCGATGTCGAGCACACTGCGCCCCGCGAAGCGGTCGGCCGTCATCACCGGCAGGCGGTAGCCGTGGTCGCGGGCGATGCCCGGCGTGTAGATCCCGGGCGCCAGGGCAAAGGTGTGGAACCACAAGGGGACCGAGTCGCGGACCCGCTCGGCGCGCTCGACGGTCGAGCCGATGGGCAGCTCGTCGGCGACCATCCGCTCGGCCTCAGAGGTCTCGGGGATCGGCTCGAGTGGCTCGAGGGGGCCAGCTCCGGCGTTCAACGCCTCACCTCCATGATCGTCAACCTGTCGCCACGGTGGGCCCGACCTCGACGAGCCCCTGACTCATACCGTGACATGGGGCTGACTGTATGCGCATCTGCAGTGTGCCGTGTCTGGCACCCGTGCGGCAGGGGCCGCAGAGACCATTCGAGACGTCTCGCAAAGACCCATTCCTGGGCGACCTCCTGCACGGCGACCTCGGCGAGCTTGGTTGCAACCCCAGCATCCTGCCCTCCCGCGTGGACAGGCACCCTCGTCAGGAAACTCGCAGGTGGCCTTCGGCGGCCGCGGCCGCGTCGCGTAATAGGCTGCACTGCGTCGCTTGGAACCAGACCGTCGGCGGGCGGCGCCCAAGGCGAGAAGGAGCCCGGATGACGACGCGAACCGTGGACGCTCTCCGGTCAGGCGACCGCGGGCCAGCCGTCGCCGACGTGTGTGACCGCCTCGTGATCACCGGCGACCTACCGTCCAGGTTCGCCACGGCCGATCGTCGGGAGATGCTCTATGACGGCGAGGTCGAGCAGGCGGTCCGCGCCTTCCAGCAGCGCCGAGGGCTCATCGTCGACGGAATCGTCGGGCGGGCGACGTTCACCATCCTCGACGGCGCGCGGTGGCAGCTTGGGGACCGGGTGCTGCGGTACACCCCCGGCCGGTTCCTCGAGGGCGACGACGTCGTTGCGCTGCAGGAACGGCTCGCGGGACTCGGCTTCAGCGTCGCCAAGGTCGACGGGATCCATGGGCCCGAGACCGATGCGGCGGTGCGGGCCTTCCAGACCGCAGTCGGGCTCGTCAGCGACGGAATCGTCGGCCCGGAGACGATGCGGGCCTTCGACGCGCTGCGACGGAGTGTGCGGGGAGGCTCGGCCAATGCCCTTCGCGAGCGCGAACACCTGCGTCAGAGCGGGCCGAGCCTGGCTGGACGCACGATCGTGCTCGACCCCGGGCACGGCGGTGACGACCCTGGCGTCATCGGGCCGGACGGGCTGACCGAGGCCTCCGTCGCCCTGGGCATCGCAGCCCGCATCGAGGGACGATTGTCCGCGCACGGCGCCAACGTCGTGTTCACGCACACCGGGCGGACCGAGGGCGGTTCCGAGGAGGACCGCGCGGCCTTCGCCAACGCCCGCGACGCGGACCTCTTGCTGACCCTGCACAGCGACCACACGAACGGGACGTCCGGCCACGGCGTCGCGACCTTCTTCTACGGGCATCGCGACCACGCCGGTTGGTCGATCATCGGCGAGCGCTTCGCCGACCTCATGCTACGCGAGGTCGTCGCGCGCACCGGCCTGACCGACTGTCGCTCGCACGCCCAGACCTGGGCCCTGCTGCGGCGGACCCGGATGCCTGCCGTGCGCCTCGACTACGGCTATCTCACCCATCCCGGCGACGCCGCCCTGCTCGCCCAACCGGTCGTCCTCGACCGGATGGCGGAGGGCGTCGTGGTGGCCCTTCAGCGGATGTATCTGGGGGACGCGGATGTGGGACAGACCGGGATGCTGCGGTTGTCGGACCTACGCCGTCACCTCGAGGCGATGGTCGCCCGGAAGGCATCGGGGGCCTCCTCGGCCGGTTGAGTCGCGTCCCTGCCCAAGCACCACCCACCAACCCCCACCCATCCAGTTTGCATACCTGCCTGTGCATCAGGCAGGATCAGCGCCGAGCGTCCACTGGTGGGGGTCCGTCAGCGCAGGGCGTCTCGGCGGGATCGAAGGTGTGCGTTCTCTCGGATGTCCGAGATCGAGCCGTTGCTCCGCACGGCCTCCCACACGTCACTCCGTCTCTCCGAAAGGATCGCCCCATGGACGATTTCCTGTCCCACGTCTGGGACTTCATCTGGATGTTCTTCACCATCTTCGTGTTCGTCGCCTGGCTGATCGCCCTGTTCAGCATCATCGTCGACCTGTTCCGCGACCGGGAGCTCTCCGGCTGGGCGAAGGCCGTCTGGCTGCTCTTCCTGATGTTCGTCCCGTTCCTGACCGCGCTGATCTACCTCATCGCGCGGGGCCGCGGCATGGCCGGTCGGTCCGTTGCCCAGGCGAGGGCGCAACAGGACGCGGCCGACTCCTACATCCGTTCAGTCGCGGGCGGCGGGCCAGTCGGCGGGCCGGCGACGGAGATCGCCAAGGCCAAGGAACTGCTCGACGCCGGCTCCATCACCCAGACGGAGTTCGACTCGCTCAAGGCGAAGGCGCTTGCCTGACCCTGACCCTGGGGTTGGCCAACCACCATCCCTGAGCTGACCAGAGCCCCCGCCATCGGACGATGTGCGGGGGCTCTGCTCGTTCCGGGTTCAGGTCGCGGGTGGGTCAGGCGATCGCGGGCGGGTCAGCGCAGGATGCCCCGGCGATGGCCCTCGCTCACGGCGGAGGCCCGGTCGCGGACCCCGAGCTTGTCGAAGACGTGCAGCAGGTGGGTCTTGACCGTCGTCTCGCTGACGAAGAGCCGGCCGGCGATGTCCTTGTTCGTCGCGCCGTCGGCAGCCAGGATCAGCACCTCGCGTTCGCGGGGGCTGAGGGTGCCTGCGGACGGGGCCCGCACCGAGGTGACGAGACGGTCCGCGACCGTGGGGGACAGCGTCGCCCGCCCGGCGTGCGCGGAACGGATCCCGGCCAGGAGCGTGTCCGCGGTGCTGTCCTTGAGCAGGTAGCCGGTGGCACCGGCCTCGATCGCAGGCAGCACGTCGGCGTCGGTGTCGAAGGTCGTCACGACGAGCACCCGCACTCCGGGCGCGCGTTCGGTCAGTGCGCGGATCGCCTCGACCCCGCCCATCCCCGGCATCCGCAGGTCCATCAGCACCACGTCGACCTGGTGAGCCCCCACGAACGACAGCGCCGCCTCGCCGTCCCCACAGGCGCCGACGACGTCGATGTCCGGGCTGCCGCCGAGCATCCCCTCGAGGCCGTCCCGGACGACCGGATGGTCGTCCACGACCAGCACCCGGATCGGCCCGGCTGTCGCGGTCACGCCGGCTCCTCGAGCCCGCTGCGCAATCCGCTCGGCGCCGCTGGCATCGGCACCCGGGTCGGGATGACGGCGCTGAGCGTCGCGCCGGCGCCGGGCTCGGACTCGAGAGTGACCTGGCCACCCAGGGCGGCGACCCGCCGGCGCATCGACCGCAGGCCGAAGCCGGTGCCGTGGGCCGGTGCCGTGGCGTCACAGCCGCAGCCGTCATCGCGGACGTCGAGCAGGATGGCGGTATCCGTGTACGAGAGGGTCACCACGGCACGCGAGGCACACGCGTGCTTGGCGACATTGGTCAGTGCCTCCTGGGCGGCGCGATACAGGGCCACCTCGGCATCGGCGGCCACGGCTCCCACGGTCCCGACCACCTCCACGCGGGCTGCGACACCACTCTGCGCGGCCCAGCTCGCCGCCAGCTCACGCACCGCGTCCGGGAGCCGGGCCTGCTCGAGCCGCTCCGGGCCGACCGCGGCCAGGAACCGGCGGGCCTCGGCGAGCGAGTCCCGGGCGATCTGCTTGGCCTGGCCCGCGTGACGATGCCGCTCCTGCGGTGAGCCGGCCCGTTCCAGGGCCTCGAGCTGGGTGATCACGCCGGCCAGCCCCTGCGCGATCGTGTCGTGGACCTCCCCGGCGAAGCGCTCCCGTTCGGCCTGCACCCCTGCCTCGTGGGCCTGGGCGAGCAGCTGGTCGTACAGGCTGGCGTTCTCGGCCAGGACCTGCTGCAGCCGCTCGTTGCTCGCCTCGAGCTCGGCCAGCAGCTCCTGCCGGCGTTGCCCGTGCCGTTCGGAGGCCTCCATGAAGCGGACGACGGCGACCGCGATCCCGGCGTTCATGACCAGCAGGGCGGCCCAGAAGACGAGCAAGCCGCTGGTCAGCTGCACCGGCGAGCCCGACTGCGTCCAGCTGATCAGACCGGCAATGACAACGACCCCGACCCAGCGGGGCCACCCGCGGGCGACGTCGAACGTACGGATGAAGAGGAACCAGGTGAAGAAGCCGTAGAGCGGGTGGGCCAGGTCGAGGCCAGCGGTGAGCACGAAGAGGCCGGCGAGGTAGGTCAGGTCCGCGGCCCAGCCCAGCCGCCCCGCCCGCCCGAGGCCGGGGCTACCGCGGGTCGAGCGGCGCACTCGGGCCGTCGACCAGCACGCCTCCCACAGCGATGTGGCCAGGACCAGGCCGAGCAGGACCACCGGTGTGATCCGGGAAAGGGCGCCGAGCAGGACGACGGTCGTGATGATCAGGAGCAGCCCGTGCGGAAGCCACCGGAAGAAGGTCGTCTCACGTCGCCGCCAACGCTGCTCGGCGGCGGCGAGCACGCGCCCGTCCTGCGCCTGCGCCATCATTCGATCGTACGCGGCTGGAGCGGGCTGCCCGGGCAGATGATCATGGCGCTACTCCCAGCGGAACCAGCGCACGGCCGCCCACCCCAGCCCGGCGGCATACGCGGCGAGGACGAGCAGGTGCAGCGCAGCTGGCCACTGACCGGTGGCAGCCTCGTGCAGCGCGAGCGACCCGGCCCCGAGCGGGGTGAACCCACTGATCGTCTGCAGCACCTCGGGCATCGCCTGCACCGGCAGCCAGAGCCCGCCGAAGAACATCAGCGGGAAGAAGGCCATCGAGCCGAGGGCCGAGGCGACCTTCGCCGAGGGCGTGAGCGCCCCGACGAGCAGCCCGAGGGCGAGCATCGCCGCGGTCACGAGCACCAGGACGAGCAGGTATGCCGCTGGGTTGCCGGGCAGGGGCACCGCGAAGGCGGCGCGCCCGACCGCGAGGAGCACGACCGCCATGACGAGGATCACGCCTCCGATCAGAGTCAGCTGGGCCGCGATGAGCCGGCGCCATCCTGCGGGTGTCGTCGCGAGCCGCTTGAGGATCTTGCGCTCCCGGTAGGTGCCGAGGATGCTCGGCAGCCCGGTCACCGCGATGAAGCAGATCGACAGCAGGATCAGCACGGGCAGGTAGAGCTCGATCAGGCGCACACCGGTTTCGGGGTCGGCGGTCCGGAAGACCGGGATCAGCCCGAAGATGCCGAGGAGCAGGACCGGGAAGACGCAGGCCCAGAAGGTCAGCATCGGCTCGCGCAGCATGAGCCTGCCCTCGGCGCGGGTCATGGCGGTGTAGGCGGTCATGCCCGTTGCCGCGCCTCTTCCCGTCGCTGCGGGCCGCCCACGCAGAGCGTGGGACCCGCCTCGCCGGCGCTCGGTCGGGTCCTCGCGTCGGTCGGCGCTCATGCCCGCTCCTCCTCGAGCACGTCGGTGGTGCGGGTGGTCAAGGCGACGAAGGCGTCGTCGAGACCGGCCTGCTCGACCCGGAGGCGCTTGGCCAGGATGTCGCGGCGGATCAGCTCTGCGATGACCGCCTGCACGACGCCGTCGGGACCGGTGACGACGATCTCCTCGTCGTTGCGGCGTGCGCTGCGCACCCCGGGCAGGTCGGCCAGGTCGGCCGGGTCCACCGGGAGGGACGGGACGAAACGCATCGTCTGGTCGGGGGCCACGCTCTCGGTGATCTGGGCGGGAGTTCCGGACGCGGTGACGACTCCGGCGTCGATGACCGCGAGGCGGTCGCAGAGCCGCTCGGCCTCCTCCATGGAGTGGGTCACGAGCAGGACCGTCACCCCCGTGTCGCGCAGCTCGCGCACCAGACCCCAGGTTTCGCGACGAGCGGCCGGGTCCAGGCCCGTCGTCAGCTCGTCGAGGACGGCGATCCGGGGACGCCCGATCAGGGCCAGGGCGATCGACAGGCGTTGCCGCTGGCCTCCGGAGAGCTTGGCGAACCGGGTGTGCAAGGCCGATCGCAGACCGAGCCGGTCCACGAGGTCGTCCAGGCCCATCGGACGCGCGTGGAAGGCGGCATGCAGCTCCAGCGCCTCGCGGACGGTCAGCTTGTCCGGCAGCGCGGCCTCCTGCAGCTGTGCGCCGACCACGGTCGTGATCCGCTCGTGGTCGATGGCCGGGTCGAGACCGAGGACGCAGACCCGGCCGGCGTCGCGCCGGCGCAGACCGAGCAGGCACTCGACGGTCGTCGTCTTGCCCGCGCCGTTGGGGC
>NZ_JAKDLO010000053.1 GCF_030452765.1 Intrasporangium sp. | reverse complement strand
CCGCGCCCACCTCTACCACCCCGGCCAGAGCCGTCCCCCCGACCGCCGCAGCAGGCGATACGACGCCGGCGCCCGAAGTGTCGGTGCCACCTGCCACCATGAAGTCACCGAGCAGAACAGCAACGAGCCCGCAACCTCACCAGGAGGTGCAGTGTGAAGCACACTCGTTGGACAGGCCGTGCTCGATCGCGGCCAGGATCGCCTCGCGGTGCTTGACGATCTTTCTCTGCAGCGTCACGAACGCGTCGATGCGGCACCGCTTGGCCCAGGAGACCCATCTCTCGAGCGCCTCGACGGCCTGCTCATATGGCAGCTGGAACACCAGCCGCAGCCCCTTGGATGGCACATACGTAACGATCCGTTGCAAGTTGCTCACACAACTCAGCACCATAACCGAACGTATTGCGAACGAGGTCGCTCCATAACAAGACATGTGTGATTCATAGCCATCGCGGCTGTCGAGATGCAGCCAAGATTGCTCTACCGCGTGCGGGGATCTTGCACGATCGGCTCGATCTGGTGTGGTCGTGCAAGATCGCCGGGACCGTACCGTCGCCGGGTCGCTCCGGGATCGCTGTGCTTTGCTCTAGTCGTCGGCGGGGCATCCTGTCTCGGGCGGTAGGGATTGTCAGGTGCCGAGCCCTCTGGTGCGCCGTTGCATTCGTTCCATCCGCGAGCCCACGCCGCGGCCATGAGGTCACGCACGACGTCATCGGTCACATCATGCTTGGTCCTCGCAGTGATCGACCCGTCCGCCCTCTCGACGTAGCTCGTGAGTGCATAGGCGTTCCCCGTCAGGTCCGACATGAGGACTCGTACCGGTTGCCTCCTTGCCGAGGTTCTGGTCGATGACGTCATCGTCCGTTGCTGTCCGGAAGTCTCCATGAGGGTGCCTTTCTGAGCGGCGTCCGCGGTTCGGCTGACGCTACTCGGGCGATTCGCTGTGGGTCGTGCGCTGTGGGTCGGCGCACTCCGGAAGGTCCTATGGGGCGCGGGCACGAGCCGCCACGCCGACCTCGAGACTCCCGATCGCCGCCTCCACGATTCGGGGGGAACCTCAGCTCGCCTGGTCGCGTGGTCTCGTTCGGTTGAGCGACAGCCGCCGGTAGCCATAACGGGCCTCGTGAAGACGGCGTCGGGGGATGGTGTCGAGATGCGGCGAAGAGTGCACACCCGAACCGTCGAAAATTGCATGACCGATGCCCCTTCCGACCACTCGTTCAGGATGGGCAAATCGGGTCACAGGGTGTTCCCCTAGGAGAACGCTTCGACGAGGCCGGTGTCGTTGAACTGGTCGAAGCTCTGCACCTGGCCGTTAGCCAGCGTAAAGATGTAGACCCATTTGCTCGTGCCCGCCTTGCCGCTCTCTCGGACCACAAAGGTGACATCGCCCGAAGCGACCACGGTGTCACCTTGGGAGACGAGGGTGTTGAGCGGATGATCCCCGATCTCGACTGAACCGCCAAGGGCCTGGAAGTAGCGTGCCACCTCGTCCTTGCCCGAGTAATCGCCCGCCCACGGCACTCTCGTGTCGAGGTGGCTCACGAAGCGGGC
The DNA here is from genome assembly GCF_030452765.1 of Intrasporangium sp. Classification (GTDB taxonomy): domain Bacteria; phylum Actinomycetota; class Actinomycetes; order Actinomycetales; family Dermatophilaceae; genus Intrasporangium_A. The sequence continues at coordinate 22,947 of NZ_JAKDLO010000053.1, read as the reverse complement.
GTCATCGGCCAGCTGGTCGAGGATGTACACGACGTCCCCGCGCCCGAACGCCTCGAAGATCTTCGCGACTCGTTCTGCGTTCTCGGTCTCGACGGTGATGGTCATGGCGATGCTCCCTCTCCGGTAGGCCCCAGTGGCCCTGTCGGTCACTCGCAGGCTATGCCCATTAGCTAAAGCTGTCAATACTAGCCTATGTTACGGTGGGGCGATATGGCAGAGAGCAACGCGGGCGATGAAACCGGTCGGCTTCGGCTTGATCGGCGGGCTCGACGCCGACAGGAGACCACCGAGGAGATCCTCGATCTCGCGACCGAGGTGATGACCGAGCACGGTGTCAACGGTCTCACTCTGGCCGAGGTCGCCCGGCGCCTCGGGGTGCAGACACCGTCGCTGTACAAGTACTTCCCGTCCATCGGCGCGGTATACGACGCCTTGTTCGAGCGAGCGGCGCAACAGAACCTCGACGCGCTCCGTGAGGGCATGGCCCGCGGCGAGCCCGGGCTCGACTCGTTGACGACCGGCCTCGAGGCCAGCGGCCGATGGGTGCTGAAGAATCAGGCGCTTGCCCAGTTGTTGTTCTGGCGGCCGGTCCCGAACTTCGAACCTTCGCCCGCCGCGTTCGCGCCGAGCAAGGAGATCGCCGGTATCCAGCAGCAGGCAATCGTCGAAGCCGTCACCGCCGGCCAGCTCGGACCCGACGCTTTCGAGGAGGCCGGCTACATGGTGGCCATCCTGATCAAGGGGGTCCTCACCCAGGCGATGGCCAACGAGCCGCACCTCGACTGGGGCAAGGGTCGGTACACCCCGCTCTTCCCGAAGCTCCTGAAGCTCCTCCCGGCCGCCTACCCGCCCGCCAGGACATGACTGCGGCCGCGCCGGAAGACGCCCGTAGTGAGGCGGCGTCACGGCGACGGCCAGCGACGGATCCGGGGACGCACACCAGGGCGACCTGGAGCGGAAACTCCACCAGAACAATTGTCACCAGTTCGGTTAGATCCTGCTATGCGACATAAAATGCTTGTTCCGAAAAGTTCGCTGCATCTCAGGAGCTGGGCCGGGCAGGCCTGCCGGCGGCGCCCGATGCGATGTCCGTGAAGGACCTTATCGCCGTCGCGTCGACGAAGATCCTGGACCTGGCCAACGAGGACGGCGCAGGACTCTCTGTGACCTTCGCTTGGTTCGACCTCGAGGGTCTGCCAGGGGTATCTGAACCACCCAGGACGGCGGCCGCGACGCGGGGAATCCGTCGGAGTATGAAGAGCCGACAACGACGACGACGGGGACGGCCTGTTGTCGAGATGCAGCGAAGATTGCACAGCCTCGGCGCGAAATCTTGCGCAACGGGCGCGACGGCTGCGCGTTGCGCAGTCTACTGGCAACGGCACGGAGCGTCAGGGACGATCGTCGGAGTCGTCATCTGTTCCAGCCATGCCCTCGGGATTCCTTGGTCACGCCTCGGGTGGTGTGTCGGCCGTAGACGTGGTTCCCACCGCTCCCAGAGCGGCTCTCCACCAGAGTCCGCAACTCGCCCGCGGTCCAGTAGTCACCACCGGGCAAGCACCGCATCGACGTTCGGGGCGCCCTTCGCCAACGTGGTGCGCCAGTCCAACTTCCTGAGATGCTGCAAGTGGCCCACGAGAACGATCGGCGCGAGGTCCACATCTGCCGCGGCCTGAGTGATCCAGGGCCCGCTCAGTCGATTAGGAAGCTGCGGCAGCCCATCCGGCAGGACCCACCGGGCGGCTGTCTTGTTGGCCTCACGCTCCTGGGTCGCCTCACGTGAGTGGTCATCGGGGTCGTCGTCAACGTCTATCGTCTCGACGATCGGCGCATCGTTCTTGACGTGACCATGAGTCAGGTGAGCGATCTCGTGCACAAGAGCAAAAAGCACCTTGTCGAGTCGCTTCCCTCGACCAGACAGGCCAATGACGTGGGTCTCGTCGACAATCATCGCGCAGCCATCGATCGTCGCGCCCGGGAGTGCGGGGACGTAGACCAGTCGGACACCGACGCGGCCAAGCATCTCCGGCAAGCCGGCAAAGTCCCCAGGGCTCTTGAGGATGGGCGGTAAGGCCGCGCCGACGGCTTCGAGAGCTGTCCTCGAGTACTTGCCCGTGACCGCCCTGTGGCGTGCAGCGTGACGGACCATGTATAGCCACGAGGTCTGGAGCGAGGACAGGGACTCGCCGTGGTTGGAGCGTTTGGCGACGGCCGCAAGGCGCGGCTCATCATCGAGCGACTTCAACTCGAAGAACCGAAGGGCCTCGTCCTCGAGTTCGTCCAGCGACTTACCGACGAGGACCCCTGCCTTCCTGAGCAACGCGATTGGGCCTTTGGCGTTCAGTCGGGCGCGACGACGGACATCGTCCAGGTCGCTCTGCGACTTGGAATCTTGCTTGTGCAGCCACAGTAGGTACTGGTCCTGGAGGCTGAGCCACATCTCGGCGCTGGTCCCGAGGGCAGCGCCGATCTGCGCAGCGGACTCGCGAGTGATCTCCTTCTTACCGGAGATGATCTCGGAGACGAACTGCGCCGGGCGGTCGAGGATGGCGGCGAACTCGGCCTGAGTCCAGCCGCGAGCCTCGAGCTCGTCGGCGAGGAACTCCCCTGCGGGGAACACCTCGGCTAGTACAGCGTTCATCTCGATCTCTCTATCGATCTCAGTGGTAGTCGACGACTTCAAGGAGGACCGCCACGCGGTCCCCGTCGGTCTTGAAGGTCAAGATCAGCCGGAACTGATCGTTGAGTCGCATCGACGTCTGGCCCAGACGGTCGCCCTTCAGCTTCTCCATCCGCAGACCTCGCATCTCGTACAGGTCGCGCTCGTCAACCGCTGCGGCGATGAGCTGGACCTTCTTCCGATACGACTTGACGACCGCCGGGTCCCACCCCTTCGGTGCGTACTCCAGCTCCTCGGCGAGCCGGCGCAGCACTTCGTCGTGGTACTCGACGCGCAACGTGACCTCATTCCATCACCCCAGAGATGAAGACCCGCACCTGTCGGATCCTAGGCGGCCCATGCTGCCACCCCGGCCCGACAGACTCCGACACGCCGCGTCGCCACCTCGCCTTCATCCCTAGGGTGAACATCATTATGCTACTCCTAGCCGAGCCGGGCAACCGCCGGTTCTCCCACATCGACTCGCAGGAGCCAAACAACATGTCCGACAACACCAGCGTCCAGGCGCACGAGAAGACCTACGCGGTGGTCATCAACGGGACCCCGCACACGCTCGACTTCGCGGTTTGTGAAGTCTTCGCTGCATCTCGACAAGCGGCGGCATCAGAAGTTGCTGGCCATGTTGGTGAACCGGCTGTAGTGACCCTGGAAGGCCACCGTGATCGTGTCGGTCGGGCCGTTGCGGTGCTTGGCCACGATCAGGTCGGCCTCGCCCTCCCGGGGCGAGTCCTTCTCGTAGGCCGCCTCGCGGTGCAGCAGGATGACCATGTCCGCGTCCTGCTCGATGGAGTTGTGCACGGCGATCCCGTTCGCGATGAAGTTGTGGGTGCCGAGGACCGTTGCGTCGTAGACCTGCTCGACGCCGTCCGGCTCGATCGTCACGACCTCGTCCCAGAGGACGTCGTTCGCGGCCTCGAGGTCGAGCTCGAGGCTGTCGAAGAGCTCCTCGATCCGCTCGAGGTCGAGGCCGGCCTCGTCCGCGACCATCTCGTCCGCCAGGTCCTCGGGCCGCACCGTGACCCGGGCGCGATCGTCAGTCACGGCCGCCACGGACGAGGCCTCCAGGCCGGACCGTGCACGCACGATCCGCAGGAGCGACTCCGCCGCAGCCGACCGCTCGGAGTGGATGGCGATCTCCTGCAGGAAGCGGCGCTGGTCGTCGACCCCGACCACGTCCAGCGACCACGTGCCGCCTGCACCCCGCACCACCGTCGAGATCCCGAAGCGCAGCAGCAGTCGCGCGACGTCCTCGAGCAGCCGCCGCGAGGCGTGCCGCAGGACGATCCGCCCCTCGCGCGCACCCTCGTCGACGCTCACCTCGCCGTCGAGAGCCCAGAGCGCGTCGATGAGCAGCCCGATCTGCCGCTTCGGGAAGGACGCGATGTCGGGCATGAGGCACCGCTGCGCCATCGGCGCCACGTCGAACCCGATCGAGCAGCCGAGGCCCTCGACCCGCCAGCCGGGCCGGTCCTTGGTCCGCGAGGACAGGATCAGCGCGCCCGTGCGCAGGTCGCGGTCGTCCAGCACCTCCGCGAACTGCTCGGGCGCCGGGACGTGCCGCGGCACGGCGACCTTGTCCCCGGTGCACAGCTCGCCCAAGGACACCCACCCGGCCACGGTCAGGAACGGGTGGTTCTCGGTCGCGCGCACCTGCTTGCCGGACGCCAGGGTCAGCCGGAACACCGGGCGCACCCCGGTCGCGAACACCGTGGTCATCGGGCGTATCACGTGCCGGAGCGAGTCATCCAGACCCCACACCGGCACCTCGGTGTCCGGGTGCCGGCGGAACTCGTCGAGCAGCTCGCGTATCGACATCTCCGCGCCCGTGTCTGCCCGCAGGATGCGGGTGTCGGCGGTCAGGCAGCCCGACTCACGCAGGTCGCTCATCTGCGGCTTCTTGTCGGTGCGCTGCTCCGGGCCGCGGTTCAGCTGGGAGATCGCGATGACCGGGACCTCGAGCTCCTTGGCCAGCAGCTTGAGCGCGCGCGAGAACTCCGAGACCTCCTGCTGGCGCGACTCGACCCGTTTGCCGGACGACATGAGCTGCAGGTAGTCGATGATGACGAGCTTGAGGTTGCTGCGCTGCTTGAGCCGGCGGCACTTCGCCCGGATCTCCATGAGCGACATGTTCGGCGAGTCGTCGATGAACAGCGGCGCATCCGACACCCGGGCCATCGTCGAGGCGAGGCGGGTCCAGTCCTCCTCGCGCATCGTCCCCTTGCGCATGTGCTGCAGCTGGATGCCGGCCTCCGCCGACAGCATCCGCATGGTGATCTCGGTGCGGCTCATCTCGAGCGAGAAGACGACCGAGGCCAGCTTGTGCTTGATCGCCGCGGTGCGCGCGACATCGAGACCGAGCGTCGAGTTGTGCGTCGGGACCATCGACTCGCCTGCGAGGTAGAGGTGGTCCTCGGCGGCCACTTCGATGCACCGCACCGGCACCGTCTCGCACGGCACGATGCGCTCGATCTTCCACTGCGCCACACCCATTCGTATGCCGCCCTGGCCGGGCACCCGCTCGATCGTGACGACGCGCCCCCGCTCGGCGGCATACCCGGCCTCGGCGCTCGTCACCACGCGCGTGGGGCCACCATCGAGCGAGACGGCCCACTGGTGCTGCTCGTCGGCCACGATGACCGACCCGTCGGAGAGCTCGACCCGGCAGCACGGCCGCCCGTGCATCACCTCGGTCGCGGCGAGCACCCGCGTCGGGTGGCCCTCGCTGCCCAGGACAAGGTCGCCGACGGCGACCGAGCCCATCGTCGTCCAACCCCCGGGGCTGGGCAGCGGCGTGTCGAGCGCGAGGGCCTTGCCCATCGCCGGACGCGCGGCCAGGACGATCATCTGGCCGGGGTGCAGGCCGTTGGTCAACGAGTCGAGGTCGGTGAAACCCGTTGGCACACCGGTCATCTCGCCGGAGCGCCCGGTCGCGACCTCGATCTCGTCGACGGTCGCCTCGATGAGCTCGCCGATGGAGTGGTAGTCCTCGCCGCCGCGCGTGTCGGAGACCGAGTAGACCTCGGCCTGCGCCGCGTTGACGATGTCCTCGACGTCACCGCCGCCCTGGGCGTAGCCGAGCTGGACGATCCGGGTGCCGGCCTCGACGAGACGGCGCAGCACCGCGCGCTCGGCAACGATCTGTGCGTAGTAGCCGGCGTTGGCCGCGGTCGGCACCGACGCGATGAGCTGGTGCAGGTAGGCCTGCCCGCCGACTCGCGTCAGGTCACCGCGCTTGGTCAGCTCGTCGGCGACGGTGATCGCGTCGGCCGGCTCGCCGCGCCCGTACAGGTCGAGGACCGCGTCGTAGACGACCTCGTGAGCCGGCCGGTAGAAGTCGGTGCCCTTGAGCACCTCGACACAGTCGGCGATCGCGTCCTTGGACAGGAGCATGCCGCCGAGGACGGACTGCTCCGCGCCGACGTCCTGCGGGGGGAGCCGGTCGTCGCGCGGGCCGTCGTCGCGTGCGGGGGCCGCGAACGCGCTCGTGCTCAGCTCGTCGAGCGACACAGATCCCCCTCGCGGATGTGAGAACGGGCCCCTGACACCCCTACTCCAGCACCGACCTGTGACAGTGGTCCTGCGGGGGCGCCCTCACGCTAGGACCGGGTGCCTCGGATGGCAATTCAGCCTGTGGACAAGATGTGGATGCGTTGCTCGACACGCCGTCAACAGGTGTGGACAAGGTGTGTGCACAACTGTGATTTGTGGGCCAAGTCACACAGGTTTGTGCTCAGCGACCTGCAAGAACGATGTGCACCCCCTGTGGACCGAAAGTTCTTTGGGGCTGTGCGTTGTCCACAGGGAGCATGTCGGACAAATTTTGCGCTCACTGGCCCGAGGGTGTAGGGACCTTGGCAGCCGAGAGCGGCCGGCGGGCGATTACCGTGGAGTCATGTGCCGCAACATCCGCCAGCTCCACAACTTCGAGCCCCCCGCGACGACCGACGAGGTGCGTGCCGCCGCGCTCCAGTACGTCCGAAAGGTGAGCGGAAGCACGAAGCCGAGCCAGGCCAACCAGGCGGCCTTCGACGAGGCGGTCGACGCCGTCGCTCACGTGACGCAGCACCTGCTCGATCACCTGTCGACCAGCGCTCCGCCGAAGAACCGAGAGGTCGAGGCGGCCCGAGCGCGCGAGCGCGGCAGGGTACGCTTCGGCACCGCCTGACAGCGGGCTCGCTCGATCGACGCGACTGCACTCTCGAACAGGATTGCTGCACTCTCGAACAGAATTGCTGCACTCTCGAACAGGACTGCTGCACTCTCGATCGGGTGGGGGGTCGGGTCGGTCGGGTCAATCGTCGGAAGGGGTCAGGTCGTCAGCAGGAGGTCGACGACGACCCAGAGACCGAGGGTGCCGAGCAGCAGCGTCGCCGCGGTCACGACGAGGACCTCGGACAACGCGATGGGAACCGGGGCGTCCGGGAAGTGCGGCGCGATGTGCCTGGTCCGCCGCCGGGTCCCGAGCAGGATGTAGGCCGCGCTGACGCAGGCGACCCCGACCATGGCGAGGACCACCTCCCCGAAGCGGTCGACGAAACGCATCATGAGCAGCGAGGCGGCGAGGAAGCTGATCATCGTGCGCTGCCAGGCCAGCTCGGTCCGTTCCGGTTGCAGGCCCGGATCGTCCCGGTCGTGCCAGGTCGGCCCGCTCATCGCCACAGGGTGAAGACGATGACCAGGACGAGGGCCGCCGCGAGCGCCCCTCCGATGGCCAGCAGCGGGACGAGCACGGGGAACGGCAGCGCCGTCTTGTCACGCATCGCACGCTCGACTCGTAGCCAGCGCAGGCCGGCACCGATGCTGACGAGCAGCCCGAGCACGAGCAGCCCGATGACGAAGACGGTCCGGAGCGGGGTGACCAGCGTGTCGGCGAGGAAGCCCTCGATCGCGATCCCGCCGGCGATCAGGGCCATACCGGTGCGGATCCAGGCCAGGAAGGTCCGCTCGTTCGCCAGCGTGAAGCGCGGGTCCGGCTCGGCGCCGCCGGGTAGCAGCCACCGCGCCAGTACGGTCCGCGGCACCTCTTGCTCGTCACCGGACATGTCGGCAGGCTAGCGGGACGCGGGACGAGCAGGCTGGAAGCCCTGACGTCCGGCGGGGAGCGTCGGTGTGGCTCGGCTCGGCGGCATACCGGCTGCCTCGCGTGACCGCCACCCTGGGCGCACGCACGCCGCGGACGGGCAGTACGTTGTGCACCGTGACCGGCCCGAACGAGACCTTCGTCGCAGCCGCACGGGCCGCGCTCGTGGAGCGTGCCGACCCCGTGCGAGCGGTGGGGCAGCAGCGCTACATGAAGTCGGCGATGCCGTACCACGGACTGACGAGCCCGGAGCTCAGGCGCGCCCTCACGCCCATCCTCCGCGAGGTCGTGATGGGCTCGCACGCGGAGTGGCTGGCAACGATCGAGGCGCTCTGGTCGCGGGCCACCCACCGCGAGCAGTGGTATGCCGCTCTCGCCCTCGCCCGGCACCGCCCCTACCGTGGCTGGCTCGGTCCTGAGGCCATGGCGTTGTGGGAGCGGCTCATCCGCGAGGGTGCCTGGTGGGACGTGGTCGACGACATCGCGACGCACCTGGTCCGCGACACGCTGCTTGCAGCCCCGGACGTGGAGGCCGACCGGATCCGCGGGTGGGCCCAGCACGAGTCGATGTGGATGCGGCGGGCGGCGATCCTCTGCCAGGTCGGGGCCGGTGACCGGCTCGACGAGGACCTGCTCTCCGATGTCATCAGACCGAACGTCGCAGACCGGGAGTTCTTCATCCGCAAGGCGATCGGTTGGGCGCTGCGCGACCACGCACGGGTCGCACCGGGGTGGGTGCTGCGGTTCGTCGGGCGCCAATCCGACCTGTCCCAGCTGTCCCGGCGGGAGGCACTCAAACACGTGGGTCTGCCTGCGTGACCACCGATCACCGGCGCGAGATCCTCCGGCTCGCGGTGCCGGCGTTCCTCGCCCTGATCGCCGAGCCGCTCTTCCTGCTCGCCGACTCCGCCATCGTCGGCCACCTCGGCACGGCCGAGCTGGCCGGGCTCGGCGTCGCGAGCGCCGCGCTGCTGACCGCATCCGGCGTCTTCGTGTTCCTCGCATACGGCACGACCAGCGTCGTCGCGCGCCACCTGGGCGCCGGGGACCGGCGCTCGGCCGTGTCGGCGGGCGTCGACGGGTTCTGGCTCGCGGTCGGCCTCGGCGCGGTGACCGCGGTCGCGGTCGCGGTGTGGGCCGAGCCGATCTGCGCGCTCTTCGGTGCCGGGCCCGAGGTGCTGGCCCAGGCGACGACCTACCTGCGGGTGTCGGCTCCCGGGCTGCCCGGGATGCTCGTCGTGCTCGCTGTCACCGGTGTGCTGCGCGGGCTGCAGGACACGACGACGCCGCTTGTCGTGTCCGTCTTCGGCTTCGGCGCGAACGTCGCCCTCAACGTCGGGCTCGTCTACGGTCTCGGTTGGGGCATCGCCGGGTCTGCCTGGGGGACCGTCATCGCCCAGACGGGGATGGCGGCCGCGCTCATGCTCGTCCTCGTGCGCAAGGCGCGGGTGCTCACCGCCCGGCTCCGGCCGCACCCCGGGCGGGTCCTGGCCGCGGCCCGGACGGGCGCACCGTTGCTCGTGCGGACGCTCGCGCTGCGTACCACGCTGCTGCTGACCACCTGGGTCGCCGCGTCGATGGGGGACGTGACCCTGGCGGCCCACCAGGTCGCGATGACGATCTGGTCGTTCCTGGCCTTCGCGCTCGATGCCCTCGCGATCGCCGCCCAGGCCATCACCGGGCGTGCGCTCGGGGCCGGTGACCGCGACGCCGTCCGCGACGCGATGGGCACGATGATCCGCTGGGGTGTCTGGGGCGGGCTGGGGCTCGGCCTGCTCGTCGCAGCCGGGCACAGCGTCATACCGGCGCTGTTCACGCCCGAGCCGGACGTGCGGGCGGCACTCGGCGCGGCACTCGTGGTCGTGGGGCTGGGCCAGGCCGTGTCGGGCTACGTCTTCGTGCTCGACGGCGTCCTCATCGGGGCCGGGGACGGGACCTGGCTCGCCTGGGGGTACGTCGTGGCGCTGCTCGGGTACCTGCCCGTCGTGCTGTGGGTGCGCGCCGCCGGCTCCACCGGGTCGGCCGTGCACGACATCGTCGTCCTGTGGCTCGCGTTCACGGCGCTCATGGTGATCCGGGCCGTCGTGCTCGGCTGGCGAGCGCGGCAGGACGGCTGGATGCGGCTCGGCGCCTGAGCCAAGGCGTGAGGATCGACCGAGCACGTCCTGACGACGACGGGGTGAGGATCGACCGAACGCCAGCGAGGGAGGACCGGAGCGCCGATTCGGCTCACGCGCCCATCGGAACTGCGCCTGAGCCCGCTTGTCCGACGACGTGGGGGAACATCCGAGGTGATGTGGCGCACGCGACTCGGTGAACCCAGCCTGGCTGACTTGCGGTCGCAAGAACACAACAAGTCCATCCTCTGACGTCGTCGCGTGCGGGACCAACTGGTCAGCGGTGGACTTGTTGTGTCCGACCGACCGGCTGGCGAAGAGGGCCGCGTCACTCTGGGCCGAAGAATGTGTCGCCCATGAGACATCCGATATCGCTGCAGCCCACACGGGCCACTCAGCTCAGGCTGAGTGGCTTCGGTCAGGTGCTTGCTCCCAAGGGCCGCAGTAGGGCTCGTCGGTCAACGCCCAGCGATGACAGACCGGCGTCAGTCAGTAAGCGTGATGATGGCGAAGGCGTCACCCCTGACCGCTTCGCGCAGCTCGGCCAAGGTGGGGTCCCGGTCGACGTTCACTGTGAGCCCGATCCGGCTCGCGTGCTGGCGGCCGAACCGGTCGATGAGGGCCTGGAAGATCACGGCGAGCCGGTCCGGGTCCTCCTCCAGCACCGCGCACGCCACCCGCTCCCGCCCGTCCAGGGTGACCCGCAGGTCGGCGCCGCCTCGCAGGTTGGCGCGCCAGGCCCCGCCGGCATGAGCCACCAGCTGGCCGTCGATCTCGTGCCGGCCTACCACGATGTCGTAGACACGCCCGGTCTTGCGGCCCGTGACGTGGAGGACCATCAGGCCCATGCTCATCGGTCCATGAAGCCGTGAGGTCAGCAGGCGCCGGATGACCGGGTTGAGTATGTGGAGCAGGGCCCAGGGCGGGTACCGCCGCTCGACGGCCGGAGGCTGCGCTTGGCTCACTCATCCACCATCGCACGCCGAGCTCGTCTCGTCCCGAGCTGTTCGGGGTGTCAGCCGCCAAGGGGGTTTGGCCTCCACAAGGCCAGCTTCGCCGCGCCGACTGCCTCTGTCTGCCCGCCGACCTCGGCCGTCTCAGCGGCTGTTGTCGTGGGCGGGGGAGCGGGACCGGTCGATCGCCATCGCCAGTGCGACGCGTGACGAGCCGATGCGTCACCGTTCCGAAGAGCGTGACACGGATCAGCTCGACTTGCCGATTCGGCTCACGCGCCCACAGGAACGGCGCACCCGAGCGAGCCCACGGACGCCTGAGCCACACGTTCGCGCACAACGTCCGCGGGTATACACGTCGTGCGGACGGGCTCCGTGCCACTGTGACGGATTCCAAGCGCCTCGGGGCTCACTCGGCGCCGTCAAACCGTGGTGGGATTGAGGTGGCAGGTCCGGACGATTCGAGGAGTGCGAGATGACGGCGTATGACTTGATCACGTTGGGGCGGGTCGGCGTCGACCTCTACCCGCAGCAGCACGACGTCCCGCTCGAGGTCGTCAAGACATTCGAACGCTTCCTCGGCGGGAGCGCCGCGAACGTTTGCGTCGCAACGGCCCGCTACGGGCGCCGGGTCGCCCTGATCAGCCGGGTGGGAGACGACGCCTTCGGTCGGTTCGTCCGTTCGGAGCTGCTACGGCTCGACGTCGACACAGAGTTCATCACTACTGTCGACGACCCCACCCCGACCCCGCTGACCTTCTGTGAGATCTACCGGCCGGACCACTTCCCCCTCGTCTTCTACCGCTACCCGACCGCGCCGGACCTGCTGATCGATCCGGCCATGTTGCCGCTCGATGCGATCCGCGAGGCCAGGGTCTTCTGGGCGACCGGCACGGGCCTGTCGCAGGAGCCGAGCCGGGCCGCGCACCATGCGGCGTGGGAGGCGCGCGGCCGGACCGAGTGGACCATCCTCGACCTCGACTATCGCCAGCCGTTCTGGTCGTCACCCGAGGCGGCGGCAGGCCAGCTCCGGCGGGCCCTGCCGAAGGTGACCGCAGTGGTGGGTACCGCCGACGAGTGCACGATGGTCACCGGTGAGGCCGACTCGGGGGCCGCCGCCGAGGCCCTGCTCGCGCAGGGGCTGGACCTCGTGGTGGTCAAGCGGGGCCGCCTCGGCGCACTCGCGGTCTCGCCCGACGCGCAGCTCGAGGTACCGGCCTACCCGGCCGAAGTGGTCAGCGGGCTCGGGTCGGCGGATGCCTTCGGTGGCGCGCTCGTGCACGGCCTGTTGGACAACTGGGATCTGCGGCGGATGCTCAACTTCGCGAGCATCGCCGGGGCGATCGTCGCCTCGCGGATGGAGGCGTCGACCGCCATGCCGTCGGCCCACGAGGTCGACCGGCTCCTTGACGATGTCAGCCTGCAGGACGAGTTCTCGTGACGGGGCGCCGCTCACAAGCGAGCCCACCGGCTGGACCACTGTTCAGTCCCTACCCGCGGCTCCGCTGAGCGACGCAAAGGCTACACAAAGCAGAACCCGCTCCTGCTGGCCACGTCGCCGAACTCGACCAGCAGGAGCGGGTGCCCTTGGACTCGATGACCCGACAGGGGGAGGTTGGTCACCGAGTCATTCAGGAGCAACTCACATGGACGACTATGGGGCCCGAACCTTAAAGAATGCTGAGAGTGCGCTTCCAGCTTCCTCGTCGTCGGTTCAGGTTGCGCCCACCGCCCACTCAGGCTGCACCCTCTGCCCAACCTCCTCGACGCTGCGATCCTCCCTCGCTGGCGCTCGGTCGAGTCTCGCGTCGTCGTCGGTCAGGCTGGGACAACCTCGAACTTGACCGTCGCCGCCACCTCCGGGTGGAGCCGAACCGTGGCCTCGTAGGAGCCGACCGTCTTGATCGCGCGCGTGACCTCGATCTTGCGCTTGTCCAGCTCGGGACCGCCCGCAGCCGTGACCGCCGCGGCGATGTCACCGCTCGAGATCGCACCGAAGAGGCGGCCGGACGCTCCGGCCTTCGCCGCAACCTGGACGACCGACTGGGCCTCGAGGCGGCCCTTGATGTCCTTGGCGGTGTCGAGGTCGCGGATCGTGCGGGCCTCGCGGCCCTTCGTCAGGGCGTCAACCTGCTTCTGGCCACCTCTGGTCCACGGCGTCGCCAGACCCCGCGGCAGCAGGTAGTTGCGTCCATAGCCGTCCTTGACCTCGATGACATCGCCGGCGCCACCGAGACCGGTGACCTCCTGGGTCAGAATCAACTTCATCGCTGCTTCTCCTGTTCTTCTCGAGTGGCTCAGCGGGCCGAGCTCGAGTAGGGCAGCAGAGCCATCTCACGGGCGTTCTTGACGGCCGTGGCGATGAGCCGCTGCTCCTGGACGGACACCCCGGTCACCCGACGAGCGCGGATCTTGCCGCGGTCGGAGATGAACTTGCGCAGCAGCGCAGTGTCCTTGTAGTCGATGTTAACGACCTTCGCCGCCTTGAGCGGGTTGGCCTTCTTCTTGGGCTTGCGAATGGCGGGCTTGGCCATCGTGGTGCTCTCCTTCGGTCGAGAGCCCAGGGTTTCTGGCCCCGGGATGGGTTGTCTTCTTCTGTATGCCGCTCACCTGGGTGAACGGCGGATAGTGCACTCTCGATCGGGACTAGTGCACTCTCGATCAGGGTTTCTGCACAGTCGATTGGGGATCAGAAGGGCGGCTCGTCGTAGCTCGGGGCGTTGCTGCCCCAGCCGCCCTGCTGGCCTCCGCCCTGCTGGCCTCCGCCCTGCTGGCCTCCGCCCTGCTGGCCTCCGTCGGGCTGGCCGGAGCTCGGACCGCCGGGTTGGCCCCAGCCGCCCGGCTGGCCTCCGCCTTGCTGGCCTCCGCCTTGCTGGCCTCCGCCCTGCTGGCCGGCGCCTTGCTGGCCGGCGTCCTGCTGGCCGCTCCAGCCGCCGCCACTCTGCTGCTGGCCGCCGGCGGCCCACGGGTCGTTGCCGCCCTGTTGGGCGCCGCCCCAGCCGCCGCCCTGCTGCTGGCCGCCGCCGAAGCCGCCGCCACCACCGCGCTGCGTCTTGTTGACCTTCGCGGTGGCGCTGCGCAGCGACGGGCCGATCTCGTCGACCTCCAGCTCGATGACGGTCCGCTTCTCGCCCTCCTTGGTCTCGTACGAGCGAGACTTCAGGCGGCCGTTGGCTATCACCCGCATCCCTCGCTGGAGTGACTCGGCGACGTTCTCTGCCGCGTCACGCCAGATCGAGCAGCGCAGGAACAGGGTCTCGCCGTCCTTCCACTCGTTGTTGTTCCGGTCGAACATGCGCGGAGTGGACGCGACGGTGAAGTTGGCCACCGCGGCACCCGACGGCGTGAAGCGCAGCTCGGGGTCGGCGGTGAGGTTGCCGATGATGGTGATGACGGTGTCGCCTGCCATACGGGGCTCCGTTCAGTGCTTCGATGTGTCGAACAGTTCGCTGACGGGAGGTCAGGCGCCGGGACGCAACAGCTTGGTGCGCATGACCGACTCGTTGAGGTTCAACTGACGGTCGAGCTCCTGGGCCGTGGCCGGCTCAGCCGTGAAGTTGACGACGGCGTAGATGCCCTCGGACTTCTTCTTGATGTCGTAGGCCAGGCGGCGCCGGCCCCAGATGTCGACGTTGTCGACGGTGCCGCCGTCCTTCTTGACGACGGCGAGGAACTTGTCGACGGTCGTGCCGACGGTGCGCTCCTCGGTCTCCGGGTCAAGGATGACCATGAGTTCGTACTGACGCATGCTTCTAACCCACCTCCTCTGGTCTCGGCGGTCGCGGGTCGTTCCCGTGACAGGAGGGCTGCAGTGCGCTCCGCCGTGGACCCGGACCCACCCTTGCAGACCGGACCGAAAGGACGTCGGCGCTCATCCACAGGGGCGGCGGGACGCGGCGGACCGGAGCAAGACTACCCGGCTGGGCGGCATCCGACGAAATACCGCCGTGGCCGGCCAGCAGCAGCGCGCTCACCGGCGGCCGCGGTCACGCGATGGGGTCTCCGCCGTGGCGGCGGCCGGGCTCGCGGTGGGCGGGTCCTGGGCAGCGTCCCGCTGGGTCCGGGCGCGCTCTGCGGCCGCACGCAGATAGCTCCGGTAGACCGAGCGGAGGGCCTCCTTCTCGACCTCGCTCAGCACCGGATCACGATCGATGGCCGTCTCGACGCTCACCAGCCCGCTCTCGCTCGCGTCGGCGGGAGGCGCGTCCGTCCCAGGTCCGCCGGCCCGCTCGGAGATGACCTGCTGGCGGAGCATCTCCTCGACCGACAGGTCCAGCGCTTCACCGATCTGGACGAGGATGCGCAGGGTCGGGTCGTGCAGGCCCCGCTCGACCTGGCTGAGGTAGGCGTTCGAGACGCGGGTCGCACGGGACAGCTCGCGCAGGGACATGTTGGCCAGCTCACGCTGAGAGCGGATGAAGGCACCCATGGCGGCGCGCTGCGACTCCCACACGGCGGAGATCGGACCGGTCATCGGGTCATCCTGCCTTTCCAGACATGGGCAGGAACCACCCGCGTCGTGCGGGTGGTTCCTGGCTGTGAGATGGATGCGACGGGTCGTCGCCCGCGCCTCAGGCCTTCTTGGCGGCGGGCTTGGCGGCCGGTGCCTCCTCGGCGGCCTCGGTCGCGGCGGTGCCGGCCTCGAGCAGCGAGTGGACGAACTGCTTGTTGAGGTCCATCAGCTGGGCGGCGAAGTCGTAGACCGAGTCGACGATCGCAGCGGGGTCGCCGACGACCTTCTCGGCACCGGCGGGCACCCGTGCCGCGGTCGGCAGCTGCGGCGTGAACTTGGCGACGGCCTGGCCCCACGCCTGCACGGCCTCGACAGCGGCGGCCTGGCCGGAACGGATCGCCTCGAGCGCCTGAGCCTGAGCCGAGGTGATGAGGTCCTGAGCGGTGTCCATGATGACTCCTTGGTGATTGAGATATTGAGCGGTACGTCATTAACCATACGAATCGCTGATCAGTATGTCAACCACACGCACCACGTTTGGGTGGGGTCAGGCCGTGGCCGCCTCGAGATGCCGGTCCAAGAACTCGGTGATCAGGGGTCCGACATCCTTGGCACGGTCGATCGGGAAGAGATGGCCGCCGCGGTCGACGACCCGAAGCTCGGCGTTGGGGATCCGTGCCGCGAGCAGCCGAGCGTTGGCCATCGGCGCCAACGGGTCCTCCTCGCCGCCCAGGACGAGGGTCGGCATCGTGAGTCTGCACAGCCACGGCAGGCTGGACCACGTCGCGCCGGCGGTGAGCTGGAACAGCAGGCCCAGCATCGACCCGCGTGGGCCGTTCCACCCCCGCAGCTCGCTCCTGAGCAGTCGGGGGTTGCGCCCGACCCTGCCCCGGTAGAGCAGCGGTGCGCACAGCTCGTGCACGACCGTGGACCGGTAGAGGAGCGGGTTGGCCAGGATCAGTGCCGCCAGCGGGTCGGCCGGGAAGCCGCCCCAGCCGCACACCGTCGCGGCGAGCACCATCGATCGGACCCGGTCCGGGTGGTCCTTGGCGAGCTGCTGGGCGATCAGCCCGCCGAAGGAGTACCCCATGACGTCGAAGGCCTCGACCCCGAGCCGGTCTATGACCTCGAGATAGAGCCCGCTGAGCGCCGGGATCGTCATGAGGCAGTCCGGCACCTGCGAGCGGCCGGTCCCGGGGTGGTCGACGGCGATGAGCCGCCGGCCCGGAAGCTCGTCTGCCAACGCCTGCCAACCCTCGATGTACCCGCCGAGCCCGTTGACGAGCAGGAGCGGCCGGCCCGCGCCGTAGTCACGCACGCGCAGCCTCAGGCCCTTGCTCTCGATGAACCTGTCCGCGCTGCGGGCGAAGGGCTGGGTCACGGCCATCCTTGGTGCTCCCTCTCGGTCGACGACGCTGCGGACGGGGCAGCGCTCGGGTCTGGACCGCACGTCCCCGTCGCACCATCTTCTCGTCCTGGCGGTCAGCGGGGGTCGGCGGCGCGCCCGAAGGAGTCACGAGAAACGGACGAGGACCGCGTCGCGGGCACCGTGCATCGGCCCGGCGAGATCGTCCACCTCGACGGCCTCCTCCTCCTCGCCGGGTTCGGCGCTGGGTTCGGCGACCCGTTCCTCGCCAAGTTCCTCGCCGGGTTCGGCGACCCGTTCCTCGCCGGGTTCGGCGTCGGGTTCGGCGACCCGTGCGGGCCGGTCGTGCGCCTGCAGCCACACCGACACGACCAGCCACAGGACGGCCAGGACCCGCAGCATCGAGATCGCGGCGTACCACGGCCCAGGCAGGCCCCGGTCCGGCACCGTGGTGGCCGCGATGACGAGCCACACGGCGAGGAAGTTGACCGCTTCGCCCGTCGCCCAGATGAGGTGGTCGCGCCACGGCACCGCGGCGAGCGCGACGAGCGGGACGAGCCAGAGCGAGCTCTGCACGGTGAACGACTTGCAGGTGACCAGCACGATCCCGACCATGACGAGCGAGATCTCGCCGATCGTCGGGCGGCGTGGAGCCGACAGCGCCAGCACCGCGCCCAGGAGCAGGGCCAGCACCCAGCCGGAGACCGAGAGCACGGTGACGGTCCCGGTCGGCAGCGGATACCCGGCCAGCTGGGGCAGCAGCCAGGGAGAGCCGTAGCCCGGCCCGGCGGTGGCCCAGTCGGTGTAGGCAGAGGTGGCCGCTTCGGGGTTGAGCAGCCACGTCACCGCAACCACCGCGAGGAACACGAGCAGCGCGTACCCGGCGGTCCACCGGTACTCCCGCAGCCGCCCGGCGCGCAACGCGAGCAGGCCGATCGCGAGCAGGACGAGCACCGGGTAGGACCGGGCCGCCATCGCGAGCCCGAGCAGCACCCCGGCGGCCGTCGTCCGGCGCCGACCCCACGCCCACATCCCGGCCGTCGCCAGCGCGACCCCGACCGCGTCGGCCGAGATGAACGCGACGAGCGCGACGACCGGCGAGAGGGCGATGTGCGCCGCGAGCCAGGGCCGGCGCAGCGAGCCGGACACCATCCAGATCATCGCCAGGACGAGGACCGTCGTGATCACCGCCCACAGGGCGAAGTACCACGCGATCCGGGTCCCCTCACGCCCGTCCGGGACGAGACTGCCGACGAGCATGAGCAGGAACCCGGTCAGCGGCGGCTGCCCGGTGGTCGGTGCGTCGGGGCCGCCCTGCAGGTATGCCGCCAGCCCACGTCCCAGCCCGGCGTCGCGGAAGGCGTTGGGCAGGTCGGCGTAACAGGCGGTCCAGAACTGCTCGGTCCCGGTCCAGTGGGTGCGCAGGCAGGGGACCCGGAAGAGGATTCCGAAGCCGAGCGGGACGGCTGCGAGGGCCGACAGGATCGCGGCGGTCACCTGCCAGCGCTGGCCGCGGTGGGCGGCATACCGTCCTGGTGGGCCTCCGATGACCTCGGAGGCCGCACGCACGACCGGGTCGGACGCCACCGGCCGCTACCCTGCCCGGGTCCTGCTGGCCCGCGCTTCGGGCCGTGGGGGCGTGGGCACCGTGAACGTCGGGCGTCCGGTCCGGGTGGGCGGCCGGGTGAACGTGGGCTTGGGCGGTGCCACGGTCCTCGTCGACGGCGCGGTCGGGGCTGTGGTGGTGGGCGTCCCGGTCGGCGTCGGGGTCTGCGTCGGGGTCTGCGTCGTCGGCCTCACCGGGGGCGTGCTGGCGACCTTGTCGTCGCCGACTCCCGTCCGGTCCGGGAAGGGCACGACCTCGACGCCCTCGAGCGTCGGCTGCATGAACTCCATGAAGATGTCCGCCGGGATCGTGCCCCCGGTCAGGTTGTAGCCCTCGGCGTCGGTCATCGTCGTCGGGTTGCCGGCCGCGTCCGGCTTGTACATGCCGATCGACACGGCGAGCTGGGGCACGAACCCGGAGAACCATACCGAGCGGTTCTCCTCGGACGTACCCGTCTTGCCCGCGACGGGACGGTTCAGGCCCTGCAGCTTGGTCGCCGTCCCCCCCGGCTTGACGGTGTAGGTCATCGCGTCGGTGACGTCGGCCGTGACGTCCTTGTCGAACGCTCGCTTCGTCTCCGGCTTGGCCAGGTAGGTGAACCCCGATGTGGTCGAGGTCGCCGACTTGACGAGGTATGGCGTGCTCCGGACGCCCTGCGAGGCGATCGTCGAGTAGGCCGAGGCCATGTCGATGACGTGGGGGGACGAGGTGCCGAGGACGTTCGTCAGGGTCGCGTCGAGCCCCGCGGTGTCGGCCGGGATTCCCGCGTCGATGGCGGCCTGCTTGGTCTTGGCCGGGCCGATCTGCTCGTTGAGGGCCACAAAGGCCGTGTTGATCGAGCGACCGACCATGCGCCGCATGTCGACCATCCCGTAGGAGACGTGGCCGAAGTTGTTGATCGTCACGTCGCCGAACTTCTCAGGCGAGTTGCCGTTGAACTGCGTCCGCGTCGAGACCCCGTCGCGGACGGCGGCCAGCAACGCGAACGGCTTGAAGTTCGAACCGGCCTGCAGGATCGCCTGGGTCGCCGAGTTCCACTGTGACTTCTCGTAGTCGGCGCCGCCGTACATCGCGACGACCGCCCCGTCGCCGGGCTTGATCGCTACGAGGCCGCCTTCGACCTTGTCGGGCAGGTTGTCCTTCATCGCCGTGACCGCGGCGTCCTGGGCCTTCTTGTCGATGGTCGTCGTGATCCGCAGGCCGCCCTGGTCGATGTCCTTGTCGCTCAGTCCGACCGCGTTCAGCTCCTTGCGGACCTCGGCGGTGATGTAGCCGGTCGGGCCGGACCCGTAGGTGTTGGCCTTGCGGGGCTTGATCGCCGGCAGCTCGGTCCACTCGGCGCGCTCAGCGGCCGTGAGCCAGCCCTGGCTCACCATCCCGTCCAGCACCCACGAGTAGCGGCTCTCGAGGTTGGCCAGGGCCTCGTCACCGTTGGCGGGGTCGTACCGCTCCGGCGCGTTCATGATCGAGGCGAGGACGGCACCCTCGCCGACGGTCAGCTCGGAGACATCCTTGCCGAAGTACGTGCGGGCCGCGCTCTGGATGCCGTAGGCCCCGCGCCCGTAGTAGATCGTGTTGAGGTAGTCCTCGAGGATCTGCTCCTTGGACATCTGGTTGTCGATCTTGACGGCAAGCAGGATCTCCCTGCCCTTGCGCGACAGGGTGCGGTCCTGGGTCAGGAAGTAGTTCTTGACGTACTGCTGGGTGATCGTCGACCCGCCGACCTGCGCCTCCCCCGTGATGCCCGTCTTGACGGCCCTCAGGATGCCGGGGATCGAGATGCCGCTGTTGGTCCAGAAGGTGCGGTCCTCGGCGGCGAGATGCGCGTCCTGGACGTGCTTGGGCACCTGCGAGAGCGGCACGGACTCGCGGTTGCCCTCCGCGGCGGAGATCCTGTCGAGCTCGGTCGTGCCGTCGGAGTAGTAGACGATCGACAGCTGGGCGCTGGCCAGGTCGTTCGGCTTCGGGATCGTCATGCGCGCATAAGCCAGGGTCACGCCGATGGCGCTGATGACGAACAAGGCCAGGATCGCAAGCGAGCCCCACTTGAGGGTCGGGATGGCCCAGCGGCGCCAACCGGTGCGCTCGGGCTTGTCCTTGCGCTGCTTCTCGGTGGCGGCCTGCCCGTCGTGCCTGCTTCGTGCCACGTGCTCACTTTCCGTTTCGGGGGTCGACCCGGCAGGGACACACCGGGGCCGCGTATCAGTATGACCGCCAGCCCCCCGCGGGCCGAAACTCGCGAACCGGCTCGATGCCTGCTGAGCCGCCGGACGACCATTGGGCCGGCGGACGTCCATCGGTCCGGATCGGTCGGTTGGTGAGCACAGGCTGGGCACGGGGACCAGCGTCGGCACCGAGCGACGGTCGTCGGTGCGAACACCCACCGACCTGATGTCGGGTGAGATATATCGGTCCGATATATCTCGTGTATGGTGTCCAATGTGCCCAGGACTCGTGCGAGCAGACCCGGCCGGCGAGCCGGCTTGCTCGAGTTCGCGATCCTCGGCCTGCTCCATGACGGGCCGCTGCACGGCTACGAGCTGCGCAAACAGCTCACGAACGCCCTCGGCATCTTCCGGGCGCTGTCCTACGGCTCGCTCTACCCGGCCCTGCGTGCCCTCGTAGCGGCCGGGCACATCTCCGCGACTGCGCCCGAGCCGCAGCCACTGGCCGGGACCCGGGCCAGGATCACCTACCAGCTGACCGCACAGGGCAAGGAGCACTTCCAGGGCCTCGTCCGCGAGGCCGGCCCCGCGACGTGGGACGACGACGACTTCGACGTTCGGCTCGCCTTCTTCGCACGCACCGAGGCCCAGGTCCGGCTCCGGATCCTCGAGGGCCGGCGGTCCCGCCTCGAGGAACGGCTCGAGCACATGCGCGAGGCCGCCCTGGCCCGTCGCGAGCGGATGGACAGCTACACCCTCGCCCTGCAGCAACACACCGAGGACCGCGCCGAGCGCGAGGTCCGGTGGCTCGAGGAGCTCATCACCGCCGAGCGGCGCGGCGCGCACCCGTCTGGCTCGCCACCGCCGCGGGAGGCCGCCCGAACCACGCAACCGCGCCCAGCGGCATACCCGACATCGTCTGACCCAACCCACCCACAAACCGCACACATAGAGACCAAGGAGTGACCCATGGGATCCATACGCGTCGCCATCGTCGGCGTCGGCAACTGCGCGAGCTCGCTCGTGCAGGGCGTCGAGTACTACAAGGATGCCGACGCCGGCAGCACCGTCCCGGGCCTGATGCACGTCGAGTTCGGCGAATACCACGTCCACGACGTCGAGTTCGTCGCGGCGTTCGACGTCGACGACAAGAAGGTCGGCAAGGACCTCGCCGAGGCCATCAACGCCTCCGAGAACAACACCATCAAGATCGCGGACGTGCCGACCTCGGGCGTCGAGGTGCAGCGTGGCCACACCCTCGACGGCCTCGGCAAGTACTACCGCCTCACGATCGAGGAGTCCGGCGCCGAGCCGGTCGACGTCGTGCAGATCCTTAAGGACCGTAAGGTCGACGTGCTCGTCTCCTACCTCCCGGTGGGCTCCGAGGCGGCCGACAAGTTCTACGCCCAGTGCGCCATCGACGCGAAGGTCGCCTTCGTCAACGCCCTGCCAGTGTTCATCGCGAGCGACCCCGAGTGGGCTGCGAAGTTCGAGGCCGCTGGCGTGCCGGTGATCGGCGACGACATCAAGAGCCAGGTCGGGGCCACCATCACCCACCGCGTCATGGCCAAGCTCTTCGAAGACCGTGGCGTCGCGCTCGACCGCACGTACCAGCTCAACGTCGGCGGCAACATGGACTTCAAGAACATGCTCGAGCGCGAGCGCCTGGAGTCCAAGAAGCTCTCCAAGACCCAGGCCGTCACGTCCAACCTGCACGGCTCGCTGGCCGGCAAGAAGGAGGACCGCAACGTCCACATCGGCCCGTCGGACTATGTCGCGTGGCTCGACGACCGCAAGTGGGCCTACGTCCGGCTCGAGGGTCGCGCCTTCGGTGACGTGCCGCTGAACCTGGAGTACAAGCTCGAGGTGTGGGACTCGCCCAACTCGGCCGGCATCATCATCGACGCGATCCGCGCGGCGAAGATCGCCAAGGACCGCGGTATCGCCGGGGCCCTGCTCTCGGCGTCGTCCTACCTGATGAAGTCGCCGCCGGAGCAGCGCGAGGACACCGAGGGGCGCGCGCGCCTGGAGGCGTTCATCCGCGGCGAGGAGGCCCGCTGAGGGTCGTCGCCACATCGGCTCCACCGTATGCCGTCGAGCCCGCCTCCCGCGGGAGGCGGGCTCTGCTGCGCTACGGGACGACCGGGGTGGCGGTATCGACCAGGACCACGGTCGCGGATGACCGATCGCCGGACGAGTCGAGAGCCCTGATCGTGTAGCGGTGGGTGCCGGTCAACCTCCCGGTGTCCTGCCACCGGGCTGACCTGGTCGTGCTGAGGAGCGTGCCGTCGCGGTACACCTGCCACTGGTCGACCGGGCTGAAGAACGAAGGCGTGTCCCAGACGATGGTGACCGGGGCCTTCCCGACGATCTGGACGTTGGTCGGGGCCGAGACGGGCAGTATCGCAGAGACGATGCCCACGACGAGCGAGAAGGCGAGGAAGGCGGCAAGAGTCCAGGCGGCGATCCGGGGGGGTCCGCGATCGGTGAAGAACCAGCGGTGGAGCCGGACCCTCGGGCCCTTGAC
>NZ_JAKDLO010000208.1 GCF_030452765.1 Intrasporangium sp. | reverse complement strand
CGTTGACGTGCCGGTGCGTCCGGTGAACGTCGGGCACCTCGGGACTGGTGGGCCACCGCTGGCCGCGTCGAAATCGCGCCGAAGTCCCCACTGGCGGCATCGCGAGCCAACTTCTGGACCTGACGCAAGAGAGGCCCTGACCGACATTTCCGCAGGTCAGGGCCTCTTTTCGTTACACTCGGTGGCAGGTGAAGGATTCGAACCTTCGTAGCTTTCGCGACGGATTTACAGTCCGCTTCCATTGGCCGCTCGGACAACCTGCCGTGGTGCGTCTGGAAGGATAGCAAGAGACCCGTGACCACGCCGAATCGCCTACCGGCACTTGTCCGAACACCCGGTTATGGTGACCGCCATGGCCTTGGTTCCACTACCTGACGAAGACCGCCGCCGACCTCAAAGGCGAGCTTGTCGAGTTCGCGCTCACGCCGCCTCTCGAGAAGCCGTTGCGCTACTACCGCAGACAGACCGCTACGCTCGACCTCGACCCCTTCGACCAGCTTGTCGTCGCCGTTGAGTCACTGCTGTTCGAGCACCGCTACGACGACCGCACCACGGTTCTGGACCGCTTCGTCACTCGTCGGCGGGACGTCGACACACGACGTGGCCTGATCGACAGCTGGAACGACAGCGTGCACGGGTACTTCGAGATCCTCGACAACGGCCACGACCAGGTGCTCCTGATCAACCTGCTCGACGAGCTGACCTACACCTGCTATGCGAGCATGGGCGGCGCCAGCGTTGCCGCCCTCGAGCCCGGCGGCTTTGTCATGACCCGGGTCCTGCCGGTCGGCGATCAATGGCTCCTCAGCGGGTCCCAGCGATACTTCCCGGCCACCACGCGCCCCGAGATCGCCGGGCTCGCCCTCCAACTGTCTCTCAAGCGGCCAGGGCTCGTGTTGCGCAACCCTGACAGCAACCCTGACAAGCGCCGGCAGGCGGAACGCAACGCCCGCTGGCTCCACGAGAGCTTCCTCGACTGCTTCGGCACGGACCGGACCGTCGTCCAGGGCTCACGCGTGGCCGAGACCTACCAGCGGTTCATCGACCACCACGCCGCCCGCATCCGCGCCCGGGCCACCGAGCCGCGACCGACGCCCCCACGGATGAGCGTGACCGACGATCCCGCCTACACCGAGCAGTTCGCCGCCGCAGACAGCGTCGGCATCGTCCACCGCGAGGACAGTGGCATCTGGTTCTTCGTCGGGTATGACGTCGTGGCAAGCGCCTTCGCCGATCCAACGACGCTCGCCGACCCTCGCGTTGCTGAACAGATCAACGGCTACCTCGAGGACGACACCATTCCGCGATGGCTCCTCGACGACCTCCACGACCGACACCCGGACCACGTCGACGAGGTCTGGGCGACCGTCTTGAACCGCCCGGGGTTCGGGTGGTCACGCGACGGGTCCGAGCTGCTGGACAGGCACAAGCCCGACGATCTGACCGGGTTGGCCCCCGGCTGCATCCCTTCTCCCTCGATCGCTCTCGAGCAGCTGACCTCCCACTGAGGGCCGGCCGGCCGCGTGACAGGATGGCAGGTCACGCCCCCCACCCACACCGGCAGGAGCCACCATGGCCGACTCGTCCTTCGACATCGTGAGCAAGTACGACAAGCAGGAGATCGCCAACGCCGTCAACTCGGCCGCCAAGGAGATCGCCCAGCGCTACGACTTCAAGAACGTCGGGGCCTCCGTCGAGCTGTCCGGCGAGTCGATCGCGATGCGGGCCAACACCGAGGAGCGGTGCCTCGCCGTCCTCGACGTCGTCAAGACCCACCTCGTCAAGCGCAAGGTCAGCCTCAAGCACCTCGACGTCCCGGAGAAGCCGCGCGTCTCCGGCAAGGAGTACAAGCTCGACGCCGCCCTCAAGGAGGGCATCTCGCAGGAGAGCGCCAAGAAGATCAACAAGCTCATCCGAGACGAGGGCCCTCGGGGCGTTAAGTCCCAGATCCAGGGCGACGAGCTGCGCGTGACGAGCAAGTCCCGCGACGACCTGCAGGCCATCCAGCGGATGCTCAAGGAGGCCGACCTCGACGTGGCCCTGAACTTCACGAACTACCGCTGAGTCCCTCGCCGCCGAGGTACTCGCGCGCGATGCCCTCGCCGAGTCGCTCGAGGATGGGCTTGGGGTGCGCCAGGCACCTGCCGACGTCGGGCTCGACGTCGAGCAGCGCGTATGCCGCTGAGATCCCGGCGCGCTCGAGCCGTTCCCTCGTCAGCGTGGTGCGTCCGCAGACGGCGACGACAGGCACACCGCGAGACCGTGCGGCCAAGGCGACTCCGGCGGGCGCCTTGCCGTGCAAGGTCTGTTCGTCGATCGAGCCCTCACCGGTGATGACGAGGTCACCCGGCCCCAGGTCCGCCAGGACCTGGTGGAAGCCGACGAGCTCGAGAACGAGGTCGATGCCGGGCCGAAGCGTCGCACCGAGCAGAGCGAGAGCGGCATACCCCACGCCCCCGGCGGCGCCCGCGCCCGCGGTGTCGCGCTCGTCGCGGCCCGTCGCGGCCGTGACGACATCGGCCCAGTGGGCGAGGGCGCCATCGAGCCTCGCGATGTCCGTTGCGGTGGCCCCCTTCTGCGGACCGTAGACGGCTGCGGCGCCGCGTGGCCCGGTGAGCGGGTTGTCGACGTCGCAGGCGAAGGTGAGGCGCACTCCCTGTACGCGCCGCCCGATTCGGCTCAGATCCACGGCCACGAGGGCGGATAGACCCACCCCTCCGGCGGCGAGCTCGCGACCCCGGGCATCGGCAAGACGCGCACCCAACGCTTGCACCATGCCGGCCCCGCCGTCGGTGCTGGCGCTCCCGCCGATCCCGACGACGATGTCGCGACACCCGGCGTCGATCGCCGCGGCGATGACCTCGCCCAGGCCTCGGCTCGTGGCGTGAAGGGGGTCGAGCCGGCCGCCGGGAAGCCGGACGAGCCCGCAGACGTCGGCCATCTCGACCAGCGCGGTCTCGCCTCGCCGGGCCCACATCGCCTCGACCGGCTCGCCGATGGGCCCCGACGCGATTGCCGGGACTGCCGTGAAGCCGGCCTCGACTGCGGTCGCCAGCGTGCCGTCGCCGCCGTCGGCGACGGGCACGATGCGGACCTGTGGGTCGGCAACGCGCCGGAGACCGGCTGCCACGGCGGCGGCGACCTCGGCGGCGGTCAGGGAGCCCTTGAACTTGTCGGTGGCGATCAGGACGGTGCTCATGGCAGCGGCTTCAGACGGGAATCGTCGACTCCTCGGCGCTGCCCTCGTCGACTGGGGGGCGAGACGAACGGCCGGCCCTCGCCTCGGTCAGCCGGGCATCGGCGTCAGCCCACATCGAGAGCACTGCGGCCGGCCAGACCTCTTCGTCCGTGCTTGCCAGCTCCGCCCGCGTCCACCAGCGATGGCGTGCCATGGTGAGCCGCTCCTCCGCCGTGTGGCCGGCGTCGCTCACCTCGAAGGCCGGCACCCAGCAGGCATAGAAGACGTCCTCCTGGTCGATGACCACATCGGTGTAGCCGTGCACCACCTGACGGACCAGCGTCGGCCCGAGCAGCTGCTCCTCGGTGATACGGGCTCCGGTCTCCTCTTCGACCTCGCGCACCGCCGCCTGCAGGTCGCTCTCGCCCGGGTCGACCCCACCGCCGGGCGTGATCCACCAGTGCCGCCCGGGCAGACCGGGGTCGCTGTCGGAGAACAGCAGGATGCGGCCCAGGTCGTCGACGAGCAGCACCCGGGCCGTCCGGCGAGTGCGACGCGGCCGCTCGCCGGGAGGGACGGTGCGGAAGGTGCGCACGGGATCGCAGTTCACGTATGCCATTCTGCCAACCGGGTGAACACAGGATCGACGCCACGGTTCAGCTGGGCACGCCGCCTGGCCCATGCGGATGTCGACTCCGCGCCTGCCGCCGCCAACCTCATGTCGAGCAGCTTCTCCGACTCGTCGATCGTGTGGTGGTCCTGCGCCATGCTCGCCGTGCAGCACGACTTCACCCCGAACGTCCGCCAGGTCACCGCACAGGCAACGCAGCAGGGTCGACTTGCCCGCGCCGTTGTCGCCCGCGATACCGACGACCTCACCGGGCCATACGTC
Organism: Intrasporangium sp.; assembly: GCF_030452765.1. Taxonomy (GTDB): domain Bacteria; phylum Actinomycetota; class Actinomycetes; order Actinomycetales; family Dermatophilaceae; genus Intrasporangium_A. Next base: position 2,929 of record NZ_JAKDLO010000208.1, on the reverse strand, counting down.
GAGATCGACGCGCTGCAGGGCCATGCGCCGTATGCGCTGTCCCTGACCGGCCAGCTCACCACCGGGCCGTACGCGACCGACAGTCCGCGAACCTGCAGCAGCGGCGGCTCTGACCCGACCGGCTCGGTCGCGACCAGCGCCATGGAGCCATTATCGTCCCGTACGTCAGGCCCGTATGCCGCTCGGCTCGCGATCACATGCCGGCCAGCTCACCGTCAACTGCACTCTCGATGGCGACAACTGCACTCTCGACCAGAACTGCTGCACTCTCGATGAGGGGTGGGCAGGATCACTTCTCCTTCTCGTGGGGGGCACCGGCCTCGACGGCCTCACGCACCGCGGCCGCGACCGACGGGGCGACGACCGGGTCGAAGACCGACGGCACGATGTAGCTGGCGTTGAGCTCGTCGGGGGTGACCGAGTCGGCGATCGCCTTGGCCGCGGCGATCATGATCTCCTGGGTGATCTCGGACGAGCCCGCATCGAGCATCCCCCGGAAGAAGCCGGGGAAGGCCAGGACGTTGTTGATCTGGTTCGGGTAGTCGGAGCGTCCGGTCGCGACGACCGCTGCGTGCTCACCGGCGGCGAGCGGGTCAACCTCGGGGTCGGGGTTGGACAGCGCGAACACGATGGCGCCATCGGCCATCGTCGCGATGTCGTCGCCGGTCAGCAGGTTCGGCGCGGAGACCCCGATGAAGACGTCCGCACCCGGCAGGACCTCCCGGAGGCTTCCTGACAGGTCGGCGCCGTTCGTGTGGTCGGCGATCCACTGCCGGTCGGGGTCGGCGTACCCCTCGCTGCGGTGGATGGCCCCCCGGCTCCCGCAGCCGACGAGCTCCCTGACGCCCATCGCGAGCAGGAGCTGGATGATCGCATGCCCGGCAGCACCCACGCCGCTGACGACGACCCGGATGTCCTCCATCCGCTTGTCCACGACCCGCAGCGCGTTGCGCAGCGCGGCGAGCACCACGATCGCCGTGCCGTGCTGGTCGTCGTGGAAGACGGGGATGTCGAGCTCCTTGCGCAGCCGCCGCTCGATCTCGAAGCACCGCGGGGCGGCGATGTCCTCGAGGTTGACCCCCCCGTACACCGGGGCGATCGCCTTGACGATCGCGATGATCTGCTCGGTGTCCTGGGTGTCGAGGCAGACGGGCCAGGCATCGACCCCCGCGAACCGCTTGAAGAGCGCCGCCTTGCCCTCCATGACCGGCAGCGCCGCGGCCGGCCCGATGTTGCCCAGGCCCAGCACGGCCGACCCGTCGGTCACGACGGCGACGGTGTTGCGCTTGATCGTCAGTCGCCGCGCGTCTTCGGGGTTGTCGTGGATGGCCATGCAGACCCGGGCGACGCCGGGGGTGTAGGCCCGGGAGAGGTCGTCGCGGTGCTTGAGCGGGACCGTCGGGTTGACCTCGAGCTTGCCGCCCAGGTGCATGAGGAAGGTCCGGTCGCTGGCCTTGCGCACGGTCACCCCGGGCACGGCCCCGAGGGCATCGGTGATCCGGGTCGCGTGGTCGGCATCGGAGGCGTCGCATGTGACGTCGACGACGAGGTGGTTGTGCGTCGACTCGACGATGTCGAGGGCGGTCAGCGACCCCCGGGCGCTGCGGACCGCCTCGAGCAGCTCGCCGGTCGCATTGGCCGAGGACGGCGTCTCGACCCGGACCGTGATCGCATACCCGGGACTCGGTACTCCCATGACTGCCTCACCTCTCCTGTGCATCGTGCTGTGGAACCGGGCCCGCGCCGAGCTCGGGGAACACCGCCACTGCGAGCGGCCACCAGAAATGGGGGCTGCAGGCAGCGGCATACTCCCGTGGTGTCATCCACCGGGTCTCACGTATGCCGCTGTCCCCCTGTGTGAGCGCGGGTGCCGTCGCGCTCAGCGTCGTCCGGTAGGCCTGTAGGTAGGGCGCGCTCGCACTGATGAGACCGTCCTGCGCGGGTCTGAACCGCTCGTAGCCGCAGGCCAGGACAGCGTGCGGCTCGACCAGCAGCCCGGTCTCCTCGTAGGTCTCGCGGACCGCGGTCTGAAGCGGGGCCTCACCCGGCTCGCGCCCCCCGCCGGGGGAGCCCCACTGGTCGCGGCGGATGCTGTAGACCGCCGCGAAGGACCCGACGGTGTCGCGGACGAACAGCATCGAGCCCATGACGCGGGCCGCGTCGACCGGCTCGGGCGACAGGATCAGGTCCACGTCGCCCGAGCCCCCGGGGATCGACACGCCCAGCCGGCGGGCGACGCCGCGGTCGCCCTTGCGCTTGCGCAGCCGCAGGCCCGAGGCGTTGAGCCGGCGCACAAGGTCGGGGCCCGTCGTCGGCGTGGCGCCGGCAGCCACGACCTCGTGCCAGCGCTCGTCGGGCACGTCGTAGTGGTCACCGTCGAACGCACGGGGGGGCAGACCCGCGCGGCGGGCGATCTCGTGCAGCTCGTGATAGGACGCGTCGCTGACGAGATGGGCGAAGTGACGACCGTGCGCGGGCCAGCTCGGCTGGTCGATCCACACGGTCATGCGACTCAGGATAGTGCCGACCTGAAGGACCTGTGGACAACCGCAACGCGATGCAAACGAATCTGAATAGGGTTGAACAACCAGCTGCCGGCGAAAGGCCGGCCCGAAACGCAGGAGTGAACCAACCATGTCCCGATCCGTCATCGACACCGAGCGCATCGCCGCAGCGGCCGCGGACATCCGCCGCCTCGCCGACACCATCCAGTCCTCCGTGACCGAGCTGCGTGGCCGGCTCGGCTCCCTCGACGGGGCCTGGGAGGGCCCGGCCAAGGCCGAGTTCATCCGGGTCATGCACGACTACCAGGGCCTGCAGGCGCGGGTCAACGAGACTCTCAGCGACATCAGCAACCTCACCTCGAAGGCCTCGGCGGCCTACGTCCAGCACGAGGATGCCACCCGGGCGCTCTTCGCCCGCTGACCCC
>NZ_JAKDLO010000207.1 GCF_030452765.1 Intrasporangium sp. | reverse complement strand
CCGGATCGAGAGTGCACTACTCCGGATCGAGAGTGCACTACTCCGGATCGAGAGTGCACTACTCCGGATCGAGAGTTCGATTCTCCGGCTGCTTCGCGGGAGCGCCGAGCCGGCGCGGCGTGGCTGGAACCGCGGACCCTGCTCATCGGTGTCGTCATGCTCGCGGCGGCCTTCACCGAAGGCACCGCCAACGACTGGGTCGCCGTCGCCTTCTCCGAGGGCTACGACCTGCCGCGGTGGGCCGGTGTGCTCGGCTTCGCGGTGTTCCTCACCTTCATGACGCTCGGGCGCATCGTCGGCGCCCGCCTGCTCGATCAGCACGGGCGCGTGCCCGTGCTGCGTCTCCTGTTCGTCTCAGCCGTCGTCGGGTGCGCTCTCGTCGTCTTCGGTGGACCGGTGCTTGCCTTCCTCGGCGCGGCGATCTGGGGCGTCGGGGCGAGCCTGGGCTTCCCGGTCGGGATGAGCGCAGCAGCCGACGACCCGCGCTGGGCCGCGGCGCGGCTGAGCGTCGTCTCGACGATCGGCTACGCTGCCTTCCTCGCCGGCCCGCCGCTGCTCGGGTTCCTCGGCGACCACGTCGGCGTGCTCCACTCGCTGCTCGTGGTCGGCGCCATGGCGGTGATCGCGCTGCTCGCGATCCCCGCGGTCCGCGAGCCCGGCCCCGGGACGGCGACCCTTGGCACGAGCACCAGTGCCGACCCGATCGGGTAGCACGAAAGACCAACACACCTAGTGGCTGTCAACATCGACGGCTGCAACCGTCGAACTTGACTGTTGCTCGGTGTGTCACCTGAGGCGGCGGCGGGTCAGAAGTACTCAGTCATGAACGGCGTGCAGGCGAAGATCGCGTCGAGGGCCGCATCGTCATCGAAGTCACCACCCGCGGCGAGGCCTGACTGACGCAGGCGCGACATCGACCAGCCACACCACAGGGCCGCGAGGCCCCGTGGTCCCACCTCGACAGCTTCCCGGCTGGCCGGCCCCTCGTCGGGAACTGGCCCCTCGTCGGGAACCAGCCACTCGCCGGAACCTGGCCTCTCGCCGGGAACCAGCCTCTCGTCCGGTAGAGACCCATCGACGGCAAGCGGCCCCTCGATGCGGGTGGCGGTTCCCGAGCCCTCGGAGACGTCAACGCGCCAGGTGCCGGAGTTGGCGGGCAGGTCCGGGTCGTTCACCCGCACCTCCGCCGAGGCAGTCACGTGCGCAGAGAAGCCCCGGCTGCCAACCCCTTTCGCGACGTCGATGACGCGCAGCATCCATGCGTGCTGCTGCACCTCGTGTCGCGCCTCCGTCCCTGCGAGCAGGGCGACCGGGTCTCTCGCGTCGAGGTAGGCCCGTACCGTCGGCGCCGCGGACGACCCGGACGCGACGACCCCCCACAGCGCGGCGTCCGCCTCGGCGGTCTCGCCGACGAGGTCCGTGACCGTGAGCGTGGCATCGGCCAGCGAGTACGCAACGAATCCCCTTGGCCCGCCGTCCTGCCCGTCGAGGACGTAGTGGGTCATCCTTTCGTTGGCGAGCTGTTCGCGCCACCTCGAGGCACTCGGCAGCCTGGGTCCGCAGAGCCCGTGCCGCACCTGGTCCTCGCGCATCACGCCCCGGATGAGCTCGGCGTCGGCGACATCAGCCGGACGAGGACGCAGGTCCCCACCGAGGGAGCGGAGCGCGCGCAGGTCGCGGGCGGCATACGTGTAACGGGGTTGGACCCCGCCGAACTCGTAGCCCACCCCGCGGTAGAGCACCGGCGCCGTCGGGAAGAGGCACGAGAGGGCGTCACCGAGCTCGGCCATCCGCCCGAGCAGGCCGCGCATCAGCACGGACGCGGCTCCGCGACCGCGCGCCGCAGGGTCCACGTAGACCCCGGCGACGCCGCCCATCGGCAGATGCCTTCCGCCCCAAGCCTGTTCGAACGGGCGAGCCCGCCCGGCGCCCAGCACGGTGTCGGACTCGTCGACGACCGCGAGCCAGCGCCTGCCGATGACCTCGTCGGCGACGCTGCGCCATCAGATCTCGCTGCCGGGATCGAGCGGACCGAACGACCGGCGCCGGATCGTCAGGATGGCGGGGGTGTCCGCCTCGGTGACGTCGCGCACCCGCATCCCGCCTGGTGTCACTCCGTGTCCTCGACGAGCCCGGCGAGCCTGTCGAGGGAGGCCATGAGCTTGGCTGACGTCGTCGAACGGGCTCGTTCGAAGCGGGACTCGTCGGTCAGCTGCGACCAGTCGTACGTGTGGGTGACGAGGGTGCGCTGCGGGTCGAGGGGCTGCAGCTCCCAGCGCCAGAGGTGGCCGGGTGGCTCCTTGCCCACCTCGGAGGGCCGCCACGCGAGCCGGCGCTGCTCCTCGAACTCCACGACGTGGTTGGCGCGAGTGCGCCCGCCCCGGTTGTGCATGGTGAAGACGTCGCCCACGCCCCGGACGCGCTGCCCGGCCGCCGCGTTGTCGAGGTTGTCGTTGCCGTCGAAGCGCGGCTGCTGGGTCGGGTCGGCGATGATCTCGAAGATCTCGCCCGCCGCCGCGCCGATCTCACGCCGTGCGGAGACGACGCGGGGTTCTTCGGTGTTCTCGGAGGACATGTGGTCATCGAACCACGCGCGCACCGCGACGGGGTATGCCGCTGGGCCGGGTCCTCCGACGAAGGTCTGCCTGACTACGGTCCTGGCCAGTGACTGTGCTTCCGGCACGTGACTGCTGGGGCACCGGAAGTCAGGGGCGCTAGCCGCAGTCGGCGGCCACTCGGACAGTCGACCTGCCGCCCAGGAGGCCCAGCTCAGACCCGGTGCTCCTGGGCGAGGCGCTCGGACTTGGACAGGCCCCACGACACGATGGCCGCGGTGAGCAGCACGCCCCAGACCAGGCTGCCGGAAGAGCTGTGCGTGAGCACCGTGGCGAGGGTCCCGACGGCGAGCACGGCGATCACGGGCAGCAGGTACCAGGCGATGAGCAGGGCCGGGCCGGTGCCGCTCGGGCTGAACGTCGACTTCGGTGGCGACCCACGGAACGCCGCGAGCAGGTGCGCTCCCGCGAGCAGGGCTACCAGGACCAGGACCAGCACCACGGCCTGCACCGAGACCGACCCGACGGCGATGCCCGCCACCGCGAGCGCGCCGCCGAGCACGAGCAGGGTGAACAGGCTCGGCAGGACGAGGTGGGCGAGGGTCTCGGCGCGCAGGCTCGTGCCGAGCAGGTTGGGCGTGCCGATGTTGTCGGCCTGCATCCGCAGCCCCTCGGCCCAGCCGCCGTACCCGAAGTAGGCCGGCACGAGCCCGATCGTCACGGCGACGGCGGGGACCGCCGGATGGGTCAGTGCCCACGCCAGGACGACCGCCCCGAGGATGCTCAGCCCCAGTCCGGCCCAGAACGTCGAGGGCAGCCGCCGCATCCCGAGCAGGTCGCGTCGCACGAACACGACGAACGGACCGCCCGCGCGCAGCCGCGCCGACCGCGCCCGGCGGACCGGGCGGGCCAGCTGGAGCCGGGCGGTGCGCAGGTTGCCGGCGACGACCGAGCCGCCGATCGTCGAGCTGTTGGCGGCGTGCTGACGCAGCACCTCGATGTGCAGGGCGCGCAAGGCCGTCCGCCCTCGGAGCAGGGTCAGCAGACCGCGGCCCGCTCCCGGCCAGCACCGGACCTGCCCCCAGAGCCACAGCGAGGCAGCCAGCCACCCGAAGACCGCACCGCCGAGCGCGACGAGCCCAGCGGTATACCATCCGACGAGCCCGCCGTAGGCGATGCCCGCGCCGACGGTCACTCCCGTGAGCAGCCCGAGGAAGGCGCACAGCCCGAACGCGAGCCGCCACCACCGGCCCACCGTCACAGCCCGGTCGACCGGGGTCGTCACGACGTGGTCGATCCACGGCAGCGGGGGCACGACGGGACCGCGACGGGTGCCGGCGGCATACATCGTCCAGAGCACGGCGACGATGGCGCCGAGCACGACGAGGGCGGTGAGCGGGGAGGCGAGCTGCTCGCGCAGCGCGGCGGGGTCGGCGGTCTTGACGACCGCCTGGACGACCGGGAAGCCATAGGCCAGCGCCGCGAGGAACGTGACGTAGCCTGCGTACCACGCCTGCCGGCGACCCTTGCGGGCCGCGTCGCCACCGATGACCCAGTCGGCCTGCCCGACGAGCTCGTGGTCGTCGATCTCGCGGGTCGCGGCGACCTCGCTCATCGGGCGGGCTTGACGTCGACGACGCGGTGGGCGAGGGCCTCGGTCATCCCGGGGTCGTGGCACGCCATGACGACGGTCGCACCGTCCTTGGCGCGATCGCGGATGAGCTCGGTGACGACCTCGCGCTTGGTGGTGTCGAGGCGCTGCTCTGGCTCGTCGAGCAGCAGCACGGTGCTCGGCCGCGCGAAGGTGAGCGCGAGCCGGAAGAGCTGCTCCTGCCCGGAGCTGAGCTCGTGCGGGAACCGGTCGTCCAGGTGGTCGATGCCGAGGCGTGCCATGAGGGCGAGGCCGCGGTCGTCGGCGGTGTTCGGGTCGCCGCCCCAGCTCGAGTCGACGAGGACGAGGTGGTCGATGAGAGTGAGGTCGCGGTAGGTCGTCGGGGTGCCGATGAGTGCGGCGACCGCGGCGCGCACGTCGGGGTTGCGTTCGTCGGCCTCGACCCCGCCGATCGTCGCGGTGCCCGTTGTCGGGCCGAGCAGGCCGCCGATGATCCGCAGCAGCGTGGTCTTGCCGGAGCCGTTGGGGCCGCGCAGCACGACGCACTTGCGGGGGTCTGCGTTGACGGTCGTCGGCAGCAGCAGCGTCGTCGTGTCGACCGTCTTGCCCACCGCCTTGGCGCGCACCTTGCCGCCAAGCTGCGTGATCGTGCTCATCTGGCCTCCCGCTCCGGTTCCTCGCGATGCCACCGTATGCCGCCCACCCGGCTCCCGCGGGCCAGCCCTCGGGATCGCGGCTCCCACCCCGGCGGCCGCGAAGGCACAGACGTCGGGGCGCGCAGCCCGCGGCCCCGTCGATCGGTGCGTCGTCGTTGCTTCAGCCCTGCCCGCCGACCGGTGGGCCGACGACGAGGGCGAGACCGGTCAGGGCCGTCACGGCGACGAGCCCGACGGCCACGGCCACCACGGGACGTGCAAGCAGCAGGTGAAGAACGCGCTCGACGCGGCCCTCGGGCCGGGCGTCGGCGTGGCCGAGCCGCCAGCCGCCCTCGAGGGCACCGGCCCGTTCCATCCGGCGCTCGAACCAGACCGTGAGGAACGGCGGGACCGCGCTGGCCAGCCCGAGCATGGTCTGACGGCAGGTCCACCGCTGGTTGACTGAGACGAGCACGGTGAGCAGGCAGAACGCGATGAAGACGACCCCGTGGATCATCCCGAAGACCTTGACGCCCAGATCCGTCGTCGTGGTGACGTACTTGAGGAACATCCCGCTCAGCAGCAGGGCCCAGGACACCACCTCGGCGAGGGCGATGCGACGGTAGAGGGTGCGGGGGGACATGGTGCTCCTACGGGCAGGTGGCGGGTGGAGACCCAAGTCTCGCAAAGGCATTGCGGGATGAGCCAATCCACGCCATCGTCCGAAAGGATGAGTCCCTCGGCGAGGGGGCGCGGCGAGGGAGATGCGGTCGGGGCCTCGCGTTACGGTCGGATCATGAGCGACTTCCAACACCTCATCGTCGCCCGCGACGGCGACACGGTGACCATCACGATGAACCGCCCCCAGCGACGCAACTCCCTCTCGGAGGACCATCTCGCCGAGCTGCTCCGTGCATTCCGGGAGACGGCCGAGACCGACGCGACCGGCATCGTCCTGGGCGGCAACGGCCCGGTGTTCTCCGCCGGCCACGACTTCGGCGACGTCGCGGCCCGGGACCTGACCGGCGTGCGCGACCTGCTGCGGCTCTGCACCGCCCTCATGCAGACGATCGAGACCGTCCCGCAGGTCGTGATCGCTCGCGTCCATGCGCTCGCTACCGCGGCTGGCTGCCAGCTCGTCGCGTCGTGCGACCTCGCGGTGGCTGCCGAGTCGGCCGGGTTCGCCCTGCCGGGCGGCAAGGGCGGCTGGTTCTGCCACACCCCGGCCGTGCCGGTCGCCCGCTCGATCGGCCGCAAGCGCCTCATGGAGATGGCCCTGACCGGCGATGCCATCGATGCCGCGACCGCGCTCGACTGGGGCCTGGTCAACCGGGTCGTGCCCGACGAGGTCCTCGACGAGGCCGTGACCGACCTGCTCGCCCGCGCGACGAAGGGCTCCCGCGCGAGCAAGGCGCTCGGCAAGCAGACCCTGCACGCCCAGCTCTGCCGACCGGAGACCGACGCCTACACGATCGCGGTCGAGGTCATGGCGGCCGCCTCGCAACTCGCGGGCGCCAAGGAGGGTATGGCTGCCTTCCTCGAGAAGCGCCACCCCAAGTGGCCCGACTGAGGCGGCGGGTGTTGCCGAAGGGCGCGGCTCGCTCGCGACGAGCCGCGGTGCCTCGTTGGGCTCGGGGGACGCCTGCCTTGACAGGTCGTTCACGACCCCTCGACCCTTGTGTGGTGGGCGGTCCGCGCCGGGGTCGCGGTGCACCGCACGCATCACATCGGGAGGTGTGGGTGATGGACCAGGCAGCACGCACCACCAAGCCGTCACGGACACTCGCGTCGGTCCTCGCCGTCCTCGCCCTGGTGGCTCTCACCGGGGCGCAGAGCAGCTGCCGCGAGCGGACGGACCGTTCCACCGACAACCGGTCGTCCGGCCGGTCCACGAGCTCGGTCGTGTACTCGGTGTCGTCCAACGCCGGCATCGAGACGGTCTCGTTCATCGGGACCGACGGACGCACGAAGACCGACACCGACGTCGGCCGGTCCTGGAGCGGTCGCGGCCCGGCAAAGCACGGTACGGTCCGTGTCTCGGCGACGACCAGCCGCGACGGTGCCTGGATCAAGTGCGTCGTCAAGGTCAAGGGCCGGGTGGCGCAGGAGGCGAGCGCCCAGGGTGGCGCGGGGTCCAGGGTCGTCTGCGAGACCTCCTACTGACCGAACTCCCGCCGGGCGAGGTGCCGGCACGAGGCTGCACAGGTCACTCGG
>NZ_JAKDLO010000206.1 GCF_030452765.1 Intrasporangium sp. | reverse complement strand
CCGGGACGGGACTCACACCCGCCGGCCAGACACAGCTTCCAGGACGCACCATGTCGACAAGGGTAGGGGCGTCGCTGCGCCAGGACTCCGCCGGCGGCTGTCGCGAATCTGCAAGCCCGGTCCGCTCGCCGGCGCCTACCGTCGATGACATGAGCATCACGACAAACACACCCGCGGCGGCCGACGGCCGGTTCACGACCAACGGCATCCCGCACGGTTTCACGAGCCTCACCCCCTTCATCTCGGTCCAGGACGCTCGGGGGGCGATCGGGTTCTACCGGGACGTGTTCGGCGCCCGGGTCGTCGACATCACCGAGATGGGTGGGGTGATCGCCCACGCCGAGCTCGACTTCGGGACCGGCCACCTGCAGCTCGGCGAGCCGAACCCGGCCTTCCACCTGATCGCCGCACCAGAGGGTGAGGACGACTGCTACTCGATCGGGCTCTACTGTCCGGACGTGGACGGCGTCGTCGAGCGTGCCGTCCAGGCGGGCGCGACCGTGCGCGAGGCGGTCATGCAGTTCGTCTCCGGTGACCGGTTCGCGAGCATCCGGGACCCGTTCGGGGTGCGGTGGTCGGTGCTGACCCGGGTCGAGGACCTGTCCGAGCAGGAGAGCGCCCGTCGCGTCGCGCAGTGGGCTGAGCAGCACGGCTGAGCCACGGATCAGGTCGCCGGGACGGTCCGGGCGGCCCCCCGACCCACCACGCGCGGAGGCCAGCTGCGCCCGTGCCGGCGCTGGGCGGCATACCGATCGCCCGGTCGGCTCGTCAGAGGGCCTGCTGCTGGGCGACCCACGAGGCGTGCAGGCGCGTGTAGACGCCGCCTCGCCCGACGAGGTCGCTGTGGTGGCCCCGCTCGACGACCCGGCCCGCATCGACGACGATGACCTCGTCGGCCGCCTCGGCCGTGGACAGCCGGTGGGCGATGGCGATGCTCGTGCGCCCTCGCGTGAGCGAGTCGAGGGCCCGCTGCAGGCGCACCTCGGTGCTCGGGTCGACCGCCGAGGTCGCCTCGTCGAGGACGAGCAGGTCCGGGTCGGCCAGGTAGGCGCGGGCGAGCGCGACGAGCTGTCGCTCCCCCGCCGAGAGCGACTCGCCGCGCTGGCCGACCTCGGTGTGCAGCCCCTGTGGGAGGGCGCCGAGCCAGCCGTCGAGCCCGAGCTCGGTGAGCGTGAGGCGCACCTCGTCCTCGGTCGACTCCGGCCGGCCGAACCGGACGTTTTCCAGCAGCGTCCCGTCGAAGAGGAACCCCTCCTGGGGGACGAGGACGACCCGTTGGCGCAGGGAGGCGAAGCTGACCCGACGCAGGTCCGTGCCGTCGATCAGGACCCTGCCCGCACTCGGGTCCATGAGGCGGGTCAGCAGCTTGGCCAGGGTCGACTTGCCCGAGCCGGTCTCGCCGACGATGGCGACCCGGGAGCGGGGGTCGATGCCGAGGTCGATCTCGTGCAGGACCGGGTCGCCGCCTGGATAGGCGAAGCCGACGTCGTCGAAGGCGACCCGGATCGGGCCGCGGGGCAGGCTCACCCCACCCTCGGGGTCGGCGACGTCGGCGGGCGTGTCGATGATGCCGATCACGCGGCGCCAGCCCGCGACGGCGTTCTGCATCTCGTTGAGGATCTCGGTGGCCTGCTGGACCGGCTGGGTGAACAGGTTGACGAGGAAGAGGAAGGCGAGCAGCTCGCCGAGCGTGATCGACCCGCGGACGGCGAGCACGGTCCCGACGACGAGGACGACCGCCGTGGTCAGCCCAGCGACGAGCTGGCCGGAGGTGAACGCCAACACCGATCGTGCCTGCGCTCCGATCGCGGCCCGGCGGTGCGCCTCCACGGCCTCGTCGATCCGCTCGGCGGTGCGGTCCTCGACGGCGTAGGCGCGGATGGCCTGGGCTCCGACGACCGCCTCGGAGATCGCGGCGAGCATGTCACCGACCCGTTCGCGGACCCGCGTGTAGGCGCGGCCGACGATCCCCTGGAACCTCTGGATGATGACGAAGAGCGGGACGAAGCAGGCCCACACCACGAGCGCGAGGAGCGGGCTGTAGACGAACATGAGCACCGTCGCGAGGGTGATCTGCGCGAGGTTGATCATCAGCATGAGCCCGCCGAACTGGACGAACATCGAGATCGTGTCGACATCGGAGGTGACCCGGGACACGAGGCTGCCGCGGCGCTCGGTGTTCTGGGTCAGCATCGCGAGATCGTGGATGTGCCGGAACGCACTGACCCGCAGGGTCGCCAGCCCGCTCTCGGAGGCCGTGAAGAGCCGGACGTTGACCAGGTAGGCCGAGAAGGCGGTGACCAGGACCCCGGCGAGGGCGACCCCGACCCAGCCGAGCACGACGTCGACGTCGGGGCCGCCGGGCGCGAGGATGCCGTCGTCGGTGGTTCGCTGGACGACGAAGGGGATGAGGACCCGGCCGAGCGTCGACAGGACGGCGAGCAGGATGGTGACGCCGACCCCCTTGCGCAGCTCAGGAGAGAGCGCGAGGCCGCGCTTCAGGGTCTGCCACGTCGTCATCTCCTGGCCGGAGGCGATGCCGCCGTGGTCGACGAGCGGTGTGCTGCGCATGCTCACAGCCGCACCTCCTCGCCCGCTCCCCGCTGCTCCTCGGCGGCGATCGCCCCGCGCTCGGCCGCCTCCCGCGCATAGGCGGTGACGAGGCGCTCGTAGCCCGCGCACCTGGCCATCAGGGAGGCGTGGTCGCCGTGGTCGACCAGCCGGCCCTCCTCGATGTAGGCGACCTCGTCGGCGAGCAGGATCGTGGCCATCCGGTAGGCGACCACCAGCACCGTCGTGCCGCTGCTCGCCTGCCGCAGGCCCGCCAGGATCGCCTGCTCGACACTGAGGTCGACCGCCGAGGTCGCGTCGTCGAGGATCAGCAGCTGTGGGTCACGGATCACCGCTCGGGCCAAGGCGACTCGCTGGCGTTGTCCGCCGGAGAGGCTCGCGCCGCGCTCCCCCACACGGGTGTCGAGCCCCCGTGGCAGGTGCGCGACGAAGTCCGCGGCCTGGGCGACCTCGAGCGCAGCCCAGACCCGCTCGTCCGGGTGCGCCTCGCCGAGCGTGACGTTGCCACGGACGGTGTCATCGAACATGAACGTCTGTTGCGCGACGAGCGCCGCGACCTGAGACAGGCCACGGCGCCGGACCTCGCGCAGGTCAATCCGGTCGACTCGCACCACGCCCGAGTCGGGGTCGACCAACCGCATCATGAGCTCGGTGAGGGTCGACTTGCCACTACCGGTCGGGCCGACGAGTGCGACCGTCGATCCGGCGGGCACCTCGAGGGTCACCCCCCGGATCGCCGGGTTGTGCTCGATGATGCCGGACTCGGTGACCGCCTCGTGCGCGTAGCCGACGTCGTGCGCGGCGAGGTGGCTCGCACCGCCGGTCGGCAGGGCCCGCTCCCCATAGGCCATCGCGCCTTCGGCTCCGAGGACGGCCGAGACGCGGTCCCACCCCACGACGGCCCGGGGCAGCTCGGCCAGCACCCAGCCGAGCGCCCGGACGGGGAAGGCCATGATGGAGAACAGGTAGGCGATCTGGACGACCTCGGCCGCCGAGAGCTGGCCGCTGCGCACCCGCATCGTCCCGACGACGAGGACGGCCAGCGTGCCGATCGTGGGGATGGCCTCGATAGCCGGGTCGAAGCGGCCTCGGGTGCGGCCGACCTCGATGTTGGCGTCGCGCAGCTGGTTCGTCACGTGCAAGAACCGCTCGGTCTCGAAGTCCTCGCGGCCGAGGGACTTGACGATGAGGGCCGCCTCGAAGCTCTCGTGCGCGACCTCCGAGACCTCGGCCCGCAGCTGCTGCGCCCACGTCACCCGTGGGGACATGGCCCGCTGGAAGGCGAGGTTCGCGAGGAAGAGCAGCGGGAATACGGTCAGCCCGATGAGGGCCAGCACGGGGTCGACCACGACCATCTGGATGACGCCGAAGACGAGCATGACCAGGACCCCGATGGCCATCGGCAGGGGGGCGAAGACGTTCCACGTCGCCTCGACGTCGGCGTTGGCGTTGGAGAGCAGCTGACCTGACGGGTGGCGGTGGTGCCAGCGCAGCGGCAGCCGCAGGTACTGGCGGGTGACCTGTCGCCGGTAGCGCGCGCCGAGGTTGTACATGGCGACGCCCCCGGCGATCCGCCGGCCGATGACCCCGACGATCATGGCGATCACGACGAGTGCGACCGTCCCGCCGATGTACCAGAGCTGGCCGGCCGTCACGTGGCCCGCGGCTATGGCCGGGGTGATCGCCTTGTCAGTGACGTGCCCGATCGCCCACGCCGTCAGCGATGTCATGACGCCGTAGATGGTGCTGCCGACGACGGCGACTGCGAACCACCGCGGTTCGTCGTGGACTCCGCGTCGGAGCACGGCGAGCCCCTGGCGCAGGCTCGAGCGGGTCTGCAGGCTCGACAGGGTCGTCACGGCAGGAGACCGCCCGGCGAGCACGAGGCGAGGGCGAGCAGCGCGGGGGACACAACCACCGAGCCTCTCACGAGTCACACCCGGGACCGAATCGTGGTTTCCGGCCCCGCCTTGGAGTTTGGAGACCCGGGGACCGGCGCCGCTCAGGTCCCGTTCTGTTGCGCCTCCCACGTGGCGAGCGCCGTGTTGAAGGCGTCCTTGCGCTCGTAGTTGGCCTTGACCTGCCTCGTCTGCGTCGTGCCGTCGAGCACGTCGGCGACGTGCAGGTCGCCCACCTTCCAGACGCCCTTCTGGCTGGAGAACTCAGCCGCAAGGCCCATCGACCGGGACCGTGCGATGCGCATGTCCTGGGCCACGTTCGTCGATCCGGGGACACCACCCGCCGCGGCCAGCGGGGCGGCATGCTGCTTGAGCAGGTCGGCGGCGCCGAGCAGGAACAGCAGCGCCTTGCGTCGCTCGGAGACGGTCTTCATGGTGTCCATGAACATCTTCGCGATCTTCTCGACGTACTCGAAGACGCGCTGGACAGCGTCGTTCACTCCCTGCGACTGTGTGGCCGTCCACGCCTTCTTGACCCTCTCCTTGTACTTGACCAGCTTCCTGAAGTCGACATCCAGGAAGGTCCGCAGCGCCGGGGGCAGGGCGTTTCCCTCTGAAGGCGCGGTCATCGCAGGGCTGTCCGCGAGCGCGCGGGCGGCTTGGGCCGTCCGCTCGTACTGACCTACGAGCAGCGCGGCGGCATGGATGGCGCGGTACTCCATGAGGTCGGCCCGCGCATCGCCCTGGGGCTGGGCCTGACCGCGGGCCTTGCGGCCGGAGACGGCCATGTGCAGGTCGGGGAACTCGGCCTCCGTCCAGTAGTTGGCGCTGCCCGTCTTCGCCTGGCCGAACGCCTTCTCGGCCGGCCGCCGCGAATCGCTCTCAGTGTGTGTCTCGCCCACGACGTTGAGCTTGTCGGCCACCAGCGCACGCTGTAGCACCACTGGCCCGGTGCCGGGCGAGAGGCGCAGCGACCGCACCAGCGCGGCGTTGCCGGCCTGCTGTTGCAGCCTGAGCAAGCCGGAAGCACCGAGACCGCCAACCGCCGACCGCTTCGGCGACGGCATGCCGGTCCGCTCCGGGTCGTGGACGCGGTCGAACATCCGTGCCTCCTGAGCCGTCTACCCACCCAAGGCGATCTCATCATCGTATGTCGCGCTCCGGCGACGGCAAGGTCCGGTCGACTGCCCCTTCGGGCACGGTTGCGGCCCTGCACCCTCGACGCTGGTCACGGGGAGTTTGCGAGGATGGCCGGTATGTCCGCCCCTCGCCCCGTTCCGGCCACCCGGCTCACGGTGACGAGCGTCCGACCAGCTCGTCCAGCGGACCTGCCGCTGCTGCAGCCGATCGAGGCCGCGGCCGACCGGCGGTTCGCCGCCTTCTTCGACCTGGCCGACTGGCCGGCGCCCCCCACCGGGCAGGAGCGGGCGGCCGAGCCAGGATTCCTGCTCGTCGTCGGGCAGCCGGTCGTGGGTTTCGCCCATGTCCTCGAGCTGGGCCCGGACAGCGACCCGCACCTGCACCTGCACCTGCACCTGCAGAAGGTGTCGGTTCATCCGGATGCCGCTCGCCACGGTTTGGGCACGATGCTCCTGCTCGGCGCGCTCGGCGAGGCCCTCGACAGAGGACACGACCAGATCAGCCTCATGACCTTCGCCGACCAGCCGTGGAATGCCCCGTGGTATGCCCGATACGGGTTCACCGAGCTGGACGCTCACGGCTCGACGGGGGTCTCGGAGCGGACGTTGTCCAGCGTGCTGGCGCCACTGCGCAGGACCGAGCGCCGACTCGAGCTCGACCGACTGGGCCGTCGCGTCGCGATGGTCAGACCCCTCGCCGACCAGCCGATACCGATACCCGCGGTGAGCGTCATTCCGCTTCGCATGGGGCCTGCCGGGCTCGAAGTGTTCGTCCAACATCGTGCAGCGACAATGGATTTCGTCCCGGGCGCAGTGGTCTTCCCTGGTGGCCGGGTCGATCCGGGCGACAACGCCGCCGGAGCCCGCCTCGCCTTGCCACCCGACCTTGTGCAGACACATGCCTGGCGATGGAGGCATACGGCTCAGGCCGGCCCCGACGGTCTGACCGGGACGTGGGCCAGGACCCTGCTGGCCACCGGACTGCGCGAGCTCGCCGAAGAGACCGGAGCCTGCGTGGCACCCGATCGGCTTGTCCCGTGGGACAACTGGGTGACGCCGATCGGCTACCGCAAGCGCTTCGACGTGTCGTTCTACGTGTTGCCCGTGGAGCAGGACACGTTGTCACACACGACGACCGAGGCGACAAGGTCAGAGTGGTTGCCCTTGGATGATCTCGTCGAGCGAGCCGAAGCTCGGGAGCTGGCCCTGGTCGCCCCGACCCGAACCATCGTCGACGAGCTGCAAGCGCTCGGTTCGCTCGAGGCAGCCCTTGAACTGCAGCCCACCATCAGGCCAGTGCGCCACGACGTCACTCCGTTGCGACCGCGGGGTGTGAGTCGTGGTCGTGTCGGTCCGTGAGTTTGTGCAGGTCATTCCGCAGTCTGATTGTGGATGGCATAATCGGATGGGTGCGGCTCCCCTGGAGGGATATCAGGCGGCTGTCGTATCTGCGTTGTGGGCGTAGCGCGTTTGATGGGTCCGGTG
>NZ_JAKDLO010000205.1 GCF_030452765.1 Intrasporangium sp. | reverse complement strand
ACCAGCGCTGCTTGGCGATGCCGCCCTCGATCATGAGGTCGACGATGAGCTTGAGCTCGTGCAGGCACTCGAAGTAGGCGACCTCGGGCTGGTAGCCCGCCTCGACGAGCGTCTCGAAGCCGTACATGACGAGCTGGCTCGCCCCACCACAGAGCACGGCCTGCTCACCGAACAGGTCGGTCTCGGTCTCCTCGGTGAAGGTCGTCCTGATGCCGCCGGCCCGCAGGCCGCCGATCGCCTTGGCGTAGCTCTTGGCGAGGTCCCAGGCCGACCCCGAGGCGTCCTTCTCGACGGCGAGCAGCACAGGCACGCCTCGCCCGTCGACGAACTCGCGCCGGACGATGTGGCCGGGACCCTTGGGCGCGACCATGAGCACGTCGGCGTCGGCCTCCGGCGTGATGTAGCCGAAGCGGATGTTGAAGCCGTGCCCGAACAGCAGCGCCGCGCCGGGCTTGAGATCGGGCTTGATGTCGTTCGCGTAGACAGTGCGCTGCACCTGGTCGGGCGTGAGGATGACGACGAGGTCGGCCTGCTTGACTGCGTCGGCCACACTCAGCACGGTCAGCCCCTCGGCCTCGGCCTTGGCCTTGCTCCTGCTGCCCTCGGCGAGCCCGACGCGCACGTCGACGCCTGAGTCGCGCAGGTTGAGCGCATGGGCGTGGCCCTGGCTGCCGTAGCCGATGACGGCGACCTTCTTGCCCTGGATGACGGACAGGTCGGCGTCGTCGTCGTAGAACATCTCAGCCATCGTGGCCTTCTCCTTCGGTTGGGGGTCTCGACAGTGAGTATGCCGCTCAGCCCGGACCCACGGCCCGGCGGCCCAGCACGTGGTCGGGTTGCGCGCTGGTCAGGTTACGCGCTGGTCGGGTTACGCGCTCCTGAGCGAGCGATCGGTGATCGAGCGCGAACCCCGCCCCATCGCGACGACCCCGGACTGCACGAGCTCCTTGATACCGAACGGCTCGAGCACGGCGAGGAAGGCGGTCAGCTTGTCGGACGATCCCGTCACCTCGATCGTCAACGCATCGGGGGCGACGTCGACGACCTTGGCCTTGAAGAGGTTCACGGTGTCGACGACCTGGCTACGGCTGGTTGCGTCGGCCCGTACCTTGACGAGGCAGATCTCGCTGTGGACCGCGGCCGCCGTGTCGAGCTCGACGACCTTGAGCACCTCGACGAGCTTGTTGAGCTGCTTGGTGACCTGCTCGAGCGCCCCCGCCTCGACCTCGACCACCACCGTCATCCTCGAGATCTCCTCGAGCTCCGTCGGGCCGACCGCGAGCGAGTCGATGTTGAAGCCGCGACGGGAGAAGAGCGAGGCGACTCGGGCCAGGACGCCCGGCTTGTTCTCGACCAGGACCGACAACGTGTGCTTGCTCATCTGGGTCACTCCTCGCGCTCCCACACCGGCGCCTCGTCTCGGGCGTTCCGGATCATGTCGTTGCTGACGCCCGCAGGCACCATCGGCCACACCATGGCGTCACGGTGGACGATGAAGTCGATGACGACCGGTCTGTCGTTCGTCTCGAGCGCCTGCGTGATGGCGGCGTCGACGTCCTCGGCCTTCTCGACCCGCAGGCCAAGGCAGCCATAAGCCTCCGCGAGCTTGACGAAGTCGGGGATCCGCTCGCTCGTCGTCTGCAGGTCAGTGTTCGAGTAGCGCTCCCCGTAGAAGAGGGTCTGCCACTGGCGGACCATGCCGAGCGAGCTGTTGTTGATGATGGCGACCTTGATGGGGATGTCGTTGATGGCGCAGGTCGCGAGCTCCTGGTTGGTCATCTGGAAGCAGCCGTCTCCGTCGATCGCCCAGACCGTGCGGTCGGGCTCGGCCACCTTCGCGCCCATGGCGGCGGGGACGGCATACCCCATCGTCCCGAGCCCACCCGAGTTGAGCCAAGCGTTCGGGCGTTCGTACCGGACGAACTGCGCGGCCCACATCTGGTGCTGGCCCACGCCGGCGACATACGTCCCCTCCGGGCCGGTCAGCGCACCGATGCGCTGGATGACGTACTGAGGCGAGAGCGCACCGTCCTCGCTCTCGGTCCAGCCGAGCGGGAAGGTCTGCTTCCAACCGGTGACTCGCTGGCGCCAGGCCGCGTAGTCCCAGGCACCCGGGTCGTCTGACCCGGCCCTGCGGTCGGCCTCGACCTGGTGGATCAGGTCGGTGATGACCTCACCGGCGTCACCGACGATCGGGACGTCCGCGACGCGGTTCTTGCCGATCTCGGCCGGGTCGATGTCGGCGTGGATCACCTTGGCGTGCGGGGCGAAGCTGCTGAGCTGGCCGGTGACGCGGTCGTCGAAGCGGGCGCCGAGCGCGATGATGAGGTCGGACTTCTGCAGGCCGGTCACCGCAGCGACCGTGCCGTGCATGCCCGGCATACCGAGGTTGAGCGGGTGGCTGTCGGGCACGGTGCCGCGTGCCATGAGGGTGGTCACGACCGGGATCTGGGTCAGGTCGACGAGCCGGCGCAGCTGTTCGCTCGCGTGGCCCCGCACGACCCCGCCGCCGACGTAGAAGATCGGGCGTTCGGCTGCTGCCATGAGGCGCGCCGCCTCGCGGATCTGCTTGCCGTGCGGATGCGTCACCGGGTGATACCCGGGCAGGTCGAACTTCGGTGGCCACGAGAAGGTCGTGGTCGCCTGGAGGGCGTCCTTGCTGATGTCGACGAGCACGGGGCCGGGCCGACCGGTGCGGGCGATGTGGAACGCCTCGGCAATGATCTGGGGGATCTTGGCCGGGTCCGTGACGAGGTAGTTGTGCTTGGTGACCGGCATCGTGATGCCGCGGATGTCGGCCTCCTGGAAGGCGTCGCTGCCGATCGCGGCGCTCGGCACCTGCCCGGTGATCGCCACGATCGGCACGGAGTCCATGTGGGCGTCGGCGATCGGTGTGACGAGGTTCGTCGCGCCGGGACCGGACGTCACCATGCACACGCCGACCTTGCCGGTGGCGGAGGCGTAGCCCTCGGCGGCGTGCCCGGCCCCCTGCTCGTGCCGCACGAGGATGTGCCGGACCTTCGTCGAGTCGAGCATCGGGTCGTAGGCCGGCAGGATCGCGCCGCCCGGGATGCCGAAGACGGTGTCGACCCCGACGGCCTCGAGAGCGAGGACGAGCGACTGGGCCCCGGTGACCTCGACGACCTGCCCCGGCGCTGCCTGGGTGCTGGGCCGGGTACGGGCCATCGAGGCCACGTCCGCCGGCGAGGGCGCCTGCTTGGTGGTGTCGCTCACGTTCGTATCGCTTTCTCGAATGTATTGGTGTGGCCCGGTTGGTCCACGTACGTGTCCACAAAAAAACCCTCCGGTCCGATTGGGACCAAAGGGGCAAGCGCGCTGACCGGGTACTGGTCGGCGCGCTAGGGAAGTACGAGGATTCGGGCCACGCTCCAACCGTGCTCCACTCCCCCCGGGGTGTCAATCGGTCCAACGGGCCATCTCACCATGTGACCTTGTGATCTCACGCACCGTCGCCTCCCGCCTTCTCCACCCGCGGCCCCTCCCGCGAACGAACTGTTCGGGGTTGAACGTGGTGGTAGACCGGTCAGTTCGGCCCCGAACGGTCCGTTCGGGAAATTGGGTGGAATGGGTGGGGTTCGCTCGCCACACTCGTGCACATCATCATCGTCGTCACCGCACAACCTGGGGGATGCCGTGTCCGCGCCACCTGACGGAAGGTCCGCCATCAACGACCTGGGCCTTGAGCGATACTCCGCGCGGCCCCTGACGATGGACGACTCCCGGGGGGTCTTCGAGCTCATGGCGGCCGAGGAGCTCGAGGGCCTCGGCGAGGTCGCCATCGAGGAGGCCGACATCATCGGCGACTGGCAGCGGCCGAGCTTCGACCTGACCAGCCAGACGATCGGGGTGCTGGCCGGCGACCGGCTGGTCGGCTACGCGGAGGTCGCGACGGGCGGGCGGGCCGATGCCTCCGTGGCGGTCGACCACCGCGGTCGGGGCATCGGCACGGCCCTGGCCCGCTGGACCCGGCGGGTCGCCGGCCGGGACGGCAGCGACAGTGTCGGGATGCCCGTGCTGGAGGGGTCGCCGGGTGAGGCGCTGCTGCGGGGCCTCGGCTACCGGGTGCGCTGGACGTCGTGGGTGCTCGCGCTGCCCGGGGGCAGCGGGATCGAGCCGCAGCCCGTTCCGGACGGCTATGGCATCCGCCAGGCCGACGGCGAGCAGGACCATCACCGCGTCCATGAGGTGGTCGAGGACGCGTTCCTCGAGTGGGCCGACCGGGATCGCGAGAGCTTCGAGGACTTCGCTGCGGTCGTGACTCGCCGGCCGGGGTTTGAGCCGTGGAACATTCGCCTGATGACGGACCCCGGTGGCGAGGTCGTCGGGGCCTGCATCGTCCAGCTCTCCGAGGGGTGCGGGTACGTCAGCCGCCTGGCCGTGCGCCGGGACCAGCGCGGCCTCGGCCTGGCTCGGGCGCTGCTCGTCGACTCCTTCGCCGCGGCCCGCGAGCACTGCGCGACCCGGTCCGAGGTGGCGACCGACTCCCGGACCGGCGCGCTCGGGCTCTACGAGAAGGTCGGCATGGTGGTCACCTCGACCTGGCTGAACCTGGCGATCGACACCTCCGGGCGGCGCTGACCCTGTCGCACTCGTTCCACCCGCGGTGGGAGCGGGTTCCGACGTGGGGAGGAGGCGCCGTAGCGCCCCACGTTCCTACTGTCGAGGCATGACCAGTACCACCTCCCGCTCCGACGACTTCGCGCTCCTGGCCCCCGGGCTCGCTCTCGGTGGACTCGACGGCTGGCTCCTCTCGCCGTACATCACGGCAAGCGCCGTGAGTCCCGTACAGCGCAACTGGGTCGGGCTGCTCGGCACCGCTCCGGCCGCAGCGGGCCTGTTCGCCCTCGCCCTCGGAGTCGCCGTCGGAGCCGTCGTGCGGCGGGTCATCCCGGCGATGGCCGTCACGCTCGCGGTCTTCGTGCCGGTCCGGGTCGTCTGGGAGCAGCTGCGCTACCAGCTGGTTTCGGCGGTGCGGGTGACCTATCCGATCCAGCGGTCGCGTCCCACGGGGGTGTCCCGGCAGGACTGGCGCCTGGACCTCAGCTCGCTGGCCGACGGGTTCGGGCGACCCGTCGGCCAGCAGCAGGTCGCCGCGTGGTGTGGCGGCGTCACGGACGGCGGTGGCAAGGGTGGGCTGATCGCGTGCCTGACATCGCACGGTGCGCAGCAGGTGGACACCTACGTCCGGGCGAGCCAGTTCTGGCACCTCCAGATCCTCGACGTCGTTGTCTTCGTCGGACTCGCCCTCCTCGTGCTCGCCTTCGCCTGGCGCACCGTGGTCCGGCTGGCCGACTGACGCCTATGCTCACGACTGTGGCCATCGAGCCCGAGAGCCGCCTCCCGACACGCCCGCTTCGCCGGGCCGGGACCACGCCGCTCGACGTCGGCTCGAGCACCGCACTCGTCGTGCTCGTCGCCGCTGTCGGCGTGACGAGCACCGACCCGTTCCCGGTCGGGGCCGGCGCGGCGTCACCTCCTGCGGCCCGCCCCCGTCGCGGTCCTGGTCATCGTCGCCGCATGTCTGGTGGTCGCCTGCTTCATGGCCACGGCCCACTCACGGTATCCGTGGCTGGGCCCGGTGTTCCTCGTGGCTGCGGTCGCGCCGTTCGCCGCCACGAGCCGGCTCGCGATCGCGCCTGTGGTCGTCCCCTTCCTGGCGCTGGCCAGCGCCGGGCTCGCGGGGCTCGCGTTGCGGTCACGCACGCGTGAGGCCCTGGCCTGGCGGGCCGCAGCGGCGCGGGCCGCCTCTGAACGGGACCTCGCCCACGACGTCCGCCGTTGCCGCGGGGCAGCTCGCCACTGTGGAGCAGAGCGGCCGGATGGCGCTCACGGAGCTGCGCGGGATGCTGGGACTGCTCCGGACCAGCGACCGGGGTGACGGGGATGACGTGCCAGCGGGACTCGGGGGGGCTGGCGGAGCTCACCCAACGGGTCATCGCGGCAGGGCTGCCGGTCGCCGTGGAGGTCAGGGGCGCGGACGGCGCCGTGCCCCGCGAGGTGGACTGGGCGGCATACCGCATCGTCCAGGAGGGACCCCCGCCTGCGCGGGCGCAGGCCTCTCGTGACGGGCGAGGGCTGGTCGGGATCCGCAAGCGGGTGGCCTTCCTCGGCGGGACGATCCACGTCGACGATGCCCCCCGGACGTGGACGGTCGGTGACCGTCTCGCTGCCGCTTCGAGCCCGTGAAGGCGAGCCCTCATGATCCGGCTTGTCATCGTCGACGACGACGCGATGGTGCGCACTGGCCTGCGAATCATCCTGGACGCCGCCCCAGACCTCACCGTCGTCGGCGAGGCGGGCGACGGCGCGGCGGGCGTCGGCGCGGCGGGCGTCGAGCAGGTGCTGCTCGCACGCCCGGACATCGTCCTGCTCGACGTGCGGATGCCCGGGATGGGCGGGCTCACCGCCCTGCGAGCGATGCTCTCCGAGGGCGCGCCGTGGAAGGTCGTGATGCTGACGACCTTCGACGTGGACGAGTACGTCTACGCGGCCCTCGATGCCGGTGCGAGCGGCTTCCTGCTCAAGGACGTCTCGCCCGAACGGCTCGTCTCGGCCGTGCGTCACGTCCTGACCGGCGACGTCCTGCTCGCACCCGAGATCACGACCCGCTCGTCGCCAAGGGAACGCGCCGGGATCGGGCCGCGGCGACCATGCTGTCCCGGCTCACCGACCGCGAACGAGAGGTGCTGACGCTCGTCGGACAGGGCCTGACCAACTCGGAGATCGCCGCGCGGCTCGTGCTGGGCGAGGCCACCGTCAAGACGCACGTGGGCAGCGTCTTCGCCAAGCTCGATCTGCGAGACCGGTAGACGCCGTCATCGTGGCGTACCGAACCGGCTTGGTCTGACGCCGGCGACGGTTACTGGGCAGTACGACACAACAAGTCAGGCCCGTGGCCGCATTCCGTGCTTGACGAGGACCTCGGCCGGGGACATGTTGTGTCCTTCGGTACGGGCGCTCCGGGCCTCCCTCGTGTCCTCACGCCGTCGTCGTCAGTCGAGCCTTTTGCGACCGACTCCTCGGCGCTCCGGGCCTCACTCCTTCGTCGCTCGTGTCCTCACGCCGTCGTCGTCAGTCGAGC
>NZ_JAKDLO010000052.1 GCF_030452765.1 Intrasporangium sp. | reverse complement strand
CCGCCCCCCGCAAGACTGGTAGGTCCAAGACGGCGCCGACGGCCAAGACAGCGGCGTCGAAGAGCACGGCGTCGAAGAGCGCGGCGGCACCCGAGGGCACAGCAGCCAGGACCGCCCCGAAGGCAGCTCCGCCACGCGGCCCTTCGGCCGACGAGGCCTTCCTCGACGAGACCGAGGCCGGCGCGACCCACCTGGCGCCCGAGCACGAGGTGTCGGTCGTCCCACCGCTCGGGGGCATCCCCGAGGGTGTCCGGCGCCTCGGCCGGATCCCGGTGCTCGACGTCGAGCCGACGGTTCGGCACGGCGAACTACCCGCCAAGTCGGTCGTGCACGAGCAGTTCGTCATTCGCGCCAAGGTCTTCCGCGAGGGGCACGACGCGGTCAACGCGACCGCGGTGCTGACCGATCCCGACGGGGGCGATCACTACTTCCCCATGCGCATCGACAACCCGGGCCTGTCGGCCTGGAGCGCGACGGTCGTCGCCGACCGCCCCGGCTGGTGGAGCTACCGCGTCGAGGCGTGGTCCGACCCCTACGCGACGTGGGCCCACGACGCCGGGATCAAGATCGGTGCCGACATCGACGTGGAGCTCATGTGCGCCGAAGGGGTTCGCGTCCTCGATCGGTTCCGCCGGGCGGTCGCCGGCCAGGACGCCGACACCGGGGCGCTCGACCGGGCCATCGACGCCCTCGAGGACACGGGCCGATCCGTCGTCGAGCGCTACTCCCTCGCCGTCTCGGACGAGATCCGGGGACTGCACCGGGTGATCCCGCTGCGCGAGCTCGTCTCGCCGTCGGCGACCTACCCCCTCCTCGTCGAACGCGAGCGTGCCCTGTACGGCGCCTGGTACGAGATCTTCCCCCGCTCCGAGGGTGCGTACTTCGACGCGCAGCAGGGTCACTGGGTCTCCGGCACGCTGCGCACCGCCGCAGACCGCCTGCCCGCGATCGCCCGGATGGGGTTCGACGTGGTCTACCTGACCCCGGTCCACCCCATCGGCACAACCGCTCGCAAGGGTCGCAACAACACCCTCGTGGCCGGCCCCGACGATCCCGGCTCCCCTTACGCCATCGGCTCGCCCGACGGCGGTCACGACTCGATCCACCGTGACCTCGGCACCTTCGACGACTTCGACTTCTTCGTCGAGCAGGCCCGCGGCAACGGGCTCGAGGTCGCCATGGACCTCGCACTGCAGGCCTCCCCCGACCACCCCTGGGTCACCACGCACCCCGAGCTGTTCACCACGCGCGCCGACGGGACGATCGCCTACGCCGAGAACCCGCCGAAGAAGTACCAGGACATCTACCCGCTCAACTTCGACAACGACCCGGCGAGCGCCTACGCCGAGGTGCGCCGCGTGATCCAGGTCTGGCTCGACCACGGTGTGCGGATCTTCCGCGTCGACAACCCGCACACCAAGCCCGTCGCCTTCTGGCAGTGGCTGATCGCCGACGTGGCGAAGGGCTACCCCGAGACGATCTGGCTTGCCGAGGCGTTCACCAAGCCGGCGATGATGCGGGCCTTGGCCGAGGTCGGCTTCCAGCAGAGCTACACCTACTACGCGTGGCGCAACACCCGGTGGGAGCTCGAGGAGTACGGCCGCGAGCTCGCGGGCGACTCAGCGGCATACATGCGTCCCTCCTTCTGGCCGACGACGCACGACATCCTCACTCCGTACATGCAGTACGGCGGCCCGACGGGCTGGAAGGTGCGAGCCGCGGTCGCGGCGATGATGTCGCCGACCTATGGCATCTACAGCGGCTACGAGCTGCACGAGCACGTAGCGCGGCCCGGCGCCGAGGAGCAGATCGACAACGAGAAGTACGAGTACAAGGACCGGCAGTGGTACCTGTACGAGCCCGGTGGCCCGCTCGAGGGGCAGTCCCTGTCGTGGTACCTGCGCCGCCTCAACGACATCCGGCGCTGGCACCCGGCCCTGCGCTGGATGCGCAACCTGACCTTCCACACAGCCGACGACGAGAACGTCATGGTGTTCTCGAAGTCGCGGGTGATCGACTACACGACCGGCGAGCGTGACACCGTGCTCGTCGTGGCCAACCTCGACCCGCACGCCACCCGTGAGACGACGGTGCACCTCGACCTCGAGGCAATGGGTATGGCCACCTGGTCGACCTTCGAGGCCCATGACCACATGACCAACCAGACCTGGCAGTGGCGGGCCGACAACTTCGTGCGCCTCGGCCCCGACAACGAGCCCGTGCACATCATCCACGTGAGGAGCCACTGACGCATGCAGGGACTCAACCTGGCCCAGCCGGGGCTACGCCATGACCCGCAGTGGTTCAAGAAGGCGGTCTTCTACGAAGTGCTGGTGCGCGCCTTCGGCGACTCGAAGGGGGTCGGCGCCGGCGACTTCACTGGGCTGATCCAGCGCCTCGACTATCTCCAGTGGCTCGGCGTCGACTGCCTCTGGCTGCCCCCCTTCTACGCGTCTCCGCTGCGAGACGGTGGGTACGACATCGCCGACTACAAGGCAGTGCTGCCCGAGTTCGGCACGCTGCCGGAGTTCACCGAGCTCGTCTCGCAGGCGCACGCGCGCGGCATCCGCATCGTCACCGACTTCGTGATGAACCACACCAGTGACCAGCACCCGTGGTTCCAGGCGAGCCGGGCCGAGCCCGACGGCCCCTACGGCGACTTCTACGTGTGGTCCGACACCGACGACGGCTACTCCGACGCGCGCATCATCTTCGTCGACACGGAGGTCTCCAACTGGACCTTCGACCCGGTGCGGCGACAGTTCTTCTGGCACCGGTTCTTCTCCCACCAGCCCGACCTCAACTTCGAGAACCCGACTGTCGAGCAGGAGATGTTCGACGTCGTCCGCTTCTGGATGGACCTCGGCATCGACGGCTTCCGGCTCGACGCGATCCCCTACCTCTTCGAGGAGGAGGGCACCAACTGCGAGAACCTGCCCAAGACCCACGCGTTCATCACCCGGTTGCGCGCCATGGTCGACGAGGAGTACCCGGGCCGGGTCCTGCTCGCCGAGGCGAACCAGCCGCCTGCCGAGGTCGTCGACTACTTCGGCAGCCAGGACGCACCCGAGTGCCAGATGTGCTTCCACTTCCCGGTGATGCCGCGCCTCTTCTACGCGCTGCGCGAGGAGCGGGCCCACCCCATCGTCGACGTCCTGGCCGAGACGCCAGACCTGCCGCCGGGCGGCCAGTGGGGGACCTTCCTGCGCAACCACGACGAGCTGACCCTCGAGATGGTCTCCCCCGAGGAACGGGCCGCCATGTACGGCTGGTACGCCCCCGACCCGCGGATGCGCGCCAACGTCGGCATCCGGCGCCGGCTCGCCCCGCTGCTCGACAACTCCCGGCCCGAGATCGAGCTGATCCACGCGCTGATCCTGTCGCTGCCCGGCTCACCCTGCCTCTACTACGGCGACGAGATCGGCATGGGCGACAATATCTGGCTGACCGACCGCGACGCCGTGCGCACGCCGATGCAGTGGACCCCCGACCGCAACGCCGGCTTCTCCAGCGTCGACCCGGGCAAGCTCTACCTGCCGGTCATCGCGAGCCTCGTCTACCACTACAACAACGTCAACGTCGAGGCCCAGATGGCCTCGTCGTCGTCCCTGCTGCACTGGGTGCGCGGCATGCTCCAGGTCCGCGGACGTCATCGCGTCTTCGGCCTCGGCGACTTCACCATCGTGCCCAACGACAACGAGGCGATGCTCTCCTTCGTGCGATCCGTCGAGCCGGACGGCACCGAGCCCGGCGAGGCGGTCCTGTGCGTCAACAACCTCGCGAGCCGCCCGCAGGCGGCCACCCTGCAGCTGCCCGAGCACCTCGGTGAACGCCGGCTCGTCGACCTGTTCGGCGGCAGCAACTTCCCGTGGGTCGCAGCAGACGGCCGCGTGACGTTCACCCTCGGCTCGCGTGACTTCTTCTGGCTCCTCATCGCACCGACGGAGCGTGGCTGATGGCAGTCATCCACCACGACGCCCGCCTCGTGCCCTCGAAGATCGAGCTCGTCACGGGCTGGGTCGAGTCCCAGCGCTGGTATGGGGGCAAGGGCAGCACACCGGCGCTGCGTCGGGTCGGCGGCTTCCGGCTCGAGGACCCCGACGGTGAGGTCGGCATGGAGACGCTGCTGCTGCTCGACGAGGCGGCTCGCCCCCCGGTCGTCTACCAGGTGCCGCTCACGTACCGCGGAGCCCCGCTGGAGGGGGCCGAGCGCGCCCTTCTCGGCACGATGGCCCACAGCGTGCTCGGCACCCGCTGGGTGTATGACGCGCCGCATGACCCCGTCTACGCGCGCGCCCTCGTCGAGACCGTCCTGGGCTCGCGCGAGACCGACGATGCCGAAGCCTCGGTCGGTGCGAACGAGATCGCGAGGGGCCACTCGACGGGCCGACTCGACGGCGTCGTGGCCGACTCGTTCGTGCTCACCGGCGAACAGTCGAACACCTCTGTCATCTGCCGGATGAGAGCTCGAGACGGCGGGGCTGCACCGCCGGTGATCGTCAAGCTGTTCCGGACCGTGCAGTCGGGCGAGAATCCCGACGTGGCCGTCCAGACGGCGCTCACGGAGGCCGGGTCGACCCGCGTGCCCACGTCGGCGGGACATCTTTGGGCAGCCTGGGACGCCTCGCACGGGCATCGGCTCGAGCACGGCCACCTCGCCTTCGCGCAGGAGTTCATCCCCGGTGTCGAGGACGCGTGGCGGGTCGCGCTCGTCGCCGCGGCGGCCGGCACAGACTTCACCGCCCGCGCGCGCGATCTCGGTGCGGCCACGGCCGAGATCCACCGCGACCTCGCGTCCTGGCTCGGGAGCGGGCCGGCAGGTGTCGAGGCACGAGAGCGCCTCGTCGCCGAGCTCGAGGGCCGGTATGCCGCCGCCGCCCTGACCGTCCCCGAGCTCGCCTCGCGACGAGCCGAGTCGCGTGCCGCGCTGCGCGGCATCCTCGAGCTCGAGTGGCCGCCCCTGCAGCGGATCCACGGCGACTACCACCTCGGCCAGGTCCTCGACGTGCCCGGTCGGGGCTGGGTCGTGATCGACTTCGAGGGCGAGCCGCTGCGTCCCCTGGCCGACCGCAACCAGCCCGACCTCCCCGAGCGCGACATCGCCGGAATGCTCCGGTCGTTCGACTACGCGGCCGGCTCGGTCCGGCTCACCGACGGAGTCGATGCGACCGGCTGGGCGACGGCATGCCGAGACGGCTTCCTGGCCGGGTACGCCAGTATCGCCGGACCACTCGATGGCGCCCGCCTCGCCCTGGTCCGGGCCCTCGAGCTGGACAAGGCCCTCTACGAGGTCGTCTACGAGGCCCGCAACCGGCCGACGTGGCTGCCGATCCCGCTGATGGCCGTCCGGCGCCTGCTCGACGACCGCCTGCTCGAGGACAAGGAGAGATCATGACGAGGACCGACGGACCCACCAGCGAGCAGAGTGCGGGCGAGCCTCGCGTCGCGGGACTGGACGCCGACGACCCGGCCATCACGATGCTCCTCGAGGGTCGCAACGCCCAACCGCACGACCTGCTCGGCCAGCACTTGGGCCCGGGCGGCCTGACGATCACGACCTTCCGGCCCATGGCCAAGACCGTCGGTGCCCGGCTCGAGACCGGAGAGACCGTCGAGCTGCAGCACATCCGCGGCGGGCTCTGGTCGATGACCTCCCCCGACGTGCAGCGCACCCATGACTACCGCCTCCTCGTCGACTATGGCGACGGCGTCGTGCACGAGCAGGACGACCCCTACCGCTTCGCACCCACGCTCGGGGAGATCGACCTGCATCTCATCGGCGAGGGACGGCACGAGCAGCTGTGGACCGTCCTCGGCTCGCACATCCGCACCTACTCGGGGCCGCTCGGGCCGGTCACCGGAGCCTCCTTCGCAGTCTGGGCACCGCACGCCAGGGCCGTGCACGTCATCGGCGACTTCAACGGGTGGAACCGCGTCTCTCACCCGATGCGCTCGCTCGGCCGGACAGGCGTCTGGGAGCTGTTCCTGCCGGGCGCCGGTGAGGGCTCGAACTACCAGTACGCCATCCGGGGCAGCGACGACGTCGTGCGGGCCAAGTCCGACCCGATGGCCCGGCGCACCGAGGTACCGCCGAAGGTCGCGTCGGTCGTGACCGAGTCGCACTACAGCTGGTCCGACGCGGCGTGGCTGGAGCGCCGCGCCCACGAGAACCTGAGCTCCGAGCCGATGAGTATCTACGAGGTCCATCTCGGCTCGTGGCGGCAGGGCCAGTCCTACGTCGACCTGGCCGAGCACCTGGTCAACTACGTCGCGGACCTCGGCTTCACCCACGTCGAGCTGCTACCCGTCATGGAGCACCCCTACGGACCGAGCTGGGGCTACCAGGTCACCGGATACTTCGCTCCGACAGCGCGGTTCGGCACCCCCGACGAGCTCCGCTATCTCATCGACCGGCTCCACCAGGCCGGCATCGGTGTGCTGCTCGACTGGGTGCCCGGCCACTTCCCCAAGGACGCCTTCGCCTTGGCCCGGTTCGACGGGCAGGCCCTCTACGAGCACCCCGACCCGCGACGCGGCGACCAGCCCGACTGGGGCACCCACGTCTTCGACTTCGGCCGCCGGGAGGTGCGCAACTTCCTCGTCGCCAACGCGGTCTACTGGATCGAGGAGTTCCACATCGACGGCCTACGCGTCGACGCGGTCGCCTCGATGCTCTACCTCGACTTCTCCCGCCCGGCCGGGCAGTGGCTGCCGAACAAGTACGGCGGCCGGGAGTATCTCGAGGCGATCGACTTCCTCCAGGAGGCCAACGCGACCGTCTACAAGCGCGCCCCGGGCGTCGTCATGATCGCCGAGGAGTCGACCGCCTTCCCGGGTGTCACCGCGCCGACCGACCAGGGCGGCCTCGGCTTCGGGTTCAAGTGGAACATGGGCTGGATGAACGACTCCCTGCGCTACCTCGGCCAGGACCCGGTCTTCCGGAAGCACCACCACAACACCCTCACCTTCGCGCTCGTCTACGCCTTCAGCGAGAACTTCATCCTGCCGATCAGCCACGACGAGGTGGTCCACGGCAAGGGCTCCCTGCTGCGCAAGTCACGCGGGAGCCGCGACGAGCAGGCCGCGACGCTGCGCGCCTTCCTCGCCTACATGTGGGCCCACCCCGGCAAACAGCTCGTCTTCATGGGCACCGAGCTCGGGCAGGAGTCGGAGTGGGCAGATGGCCGCAGCCTCGACTGGTGGCTGCTCGACCTGCCCCTGCACGTCCGGATCCACGCCCTGGTCAAGGACCTCAACAGCCTGTACCGGTCGCACCGGGCGCTGTGGGAGCTCGACACCGAGTCCGCCGGCTTCCAGTGGCTCAACGCCGACGACGCGGCGGGCAACACGTTCTCGTGGCTGCGCTGGGGACGCGGCGAGCGGACCGGCGCGCCGGTCGTCGCGTGTGTCGTCAACCTCAGCGGCCAGACCCACCGGGCCTACCGGATCGGGCTGCCGCGTGGTGGCCGCTGGCGGGTCGTGATGGACACGGCCGGCTACCACCCCGACGCCCCGAGCAGCGCGGGACGCGTCATCGAGGCAGCGGACACGCCGTGGCACGGCCAGCCGTATGCCGCCGACCTCACCCTCGCTCGCCTGTCCGCCGTGTGGCTGGTCCCGGAGGAGCCCGACGCGTCGGCCCAGCAGCCCGGCCGGTCGCGCAGATCAGCCAAGGGGCAGCAGTCCGGCAAGCCCAGGGCCGGGACAAGGCAGGGCACCCACGAGAAGGAGCACGAGTCATGACCGACCCACGCGCAGGACAACCGGCCCGGCCCGAGGACCTCGTCGACATCGACGAGCTCATCGGCGCCTACTACGACCGGCACCCCGACCCCGACAACCCCGACGAGCAGGTCGTCTTCGGCACGTCCGGGCACCGCGGCTCGAGTCTGCGCACCGCGTTCAACGAGGACCACATCCTCGCGACGACCCAGGCGATCGTCGACTACCGGACCAGCCAGGGGTATGACGGGCCGCTCTTCGTCGGCCGCGACACCCATGGCCTGTCCGAGCCGGCGTGGAAGTCGGCCCTCGAGGTGCTCGCCGCGGGTGGGGTCAGGGTCCTCGTGGACGACCGTGACGGCTTCACCCCGACCCCGGCGGTGTCCCATGCTATCCTGCGGGCCAACCGCGGCAAGCCTTCTGGCGCAAGCGGGCTCGCGGACGGCATCGTCGTGACGCCCTCGCACAACCCGCCCTCGGACGGCGGGTTCAAGTACAACCCACCGAACGGCGGACCCGCGGACACCGATGCGACATCGGTCATCGCCAAGCGGGCGAACGACCTGATCCGCGGTGGCCTGAAGGACGTCAAGCGAGTCGCGTACGAACAGGCGCGAGCGGGCTGTGCGGCATACGACTTCCTGGGCAGCTACGTCGACGACCTGCCGAACGTCCTCGACGTCGCCAAGATCAGGGACGCCGGCGTGCGGATCGGCGCCGACCCGCTCGGCGGCGCGTCGGTCGCGTACTGGGGCGAGATCGCCGAGCGGCACGGGCTCGACCTCACCGTCGTCAACCCACGCGTCGACCCCCAGTGGTCCTTCATGACGCTCGACTGGGACGGCAAGATCCGGATGGACTGCTCGTCGCCCTCCGCAATGGCCTCGCTCATCGGCGCCAAGGACGCCTACGACATCGCGACGGGCAACGACGCCGACTCCGACCGGCACGGCATCGTCACCCCGGACGCCGGGCTGATGAACCCGAACCACTACCTCGCCGTCGCGATCCAGTACCTGTATGGCGCGCGTCCCGGCTGGGGTGCGGACACCGCGATCGGCAAGACGCTCGTCTCCTCGTCGATGATCGACCGGGTGGCAGGCGAGCTGGGACGACGGCTTCTCGAGGTGCCGGTCGGGTTCAAGTGGTTCGTGCCCGGCCTGCTCGACGGGTCGGTGGGGTTCGGCGGTGAGGAGTCCGCGGGGGCGAGCTTCCTGCGCCGCGACGGCTCGGTGTGGACGACGGACAAGGACGGGATCATCCTGGCGTTGCTCGCCTCGGAGATCCTCGCCGCGACCGGCCGCACGCCGAGCCAGCTCTATGCCGAGCTCACGAGCCGGCACGGGGCGCCGGCCTATGCCCGGATCGACGCCCCGGCGACCCGGGAGCAGAAGGCGAAGCTCGCCGCGCTCTCGCCGGACGACGTGAGCGCGGGCTCCCTTGCCGGGGAGGCCATCACGGCCAAGCTGACCGAGGCACCGGGCAACGGGGCGAAGATCGGCGGCCTCAAGGTCGTCACGGCCAGCGCCTGGTTCGCGGCGCGGCCCTCGGGCACCGAGGACGTCTACAAGATCTACGCCGAGTCGTTCAAGGGGCCCGAGCATCTCGCCCAGGTGCAGGCCGAGGCCAAGACCGTCGTCGATGCGGCCCTCTCCACCTGACCTGTCCTGATCGAGAGTGCATCTGTCCTGATCGAGAGTGCATCTGTCCTGATCGAGAGTGCATCTGTCCTGATCGAGAGTGCACCTGTCCTGATCGAGAGTGCATGCGCTCGGGCTGGACGCGAGCGCGCCCGAGCCCAGCGGCATACCGCTCGGTCAGAAGAGCGCACTCATCAGCGACTTGCGCGCCTTGGCGACCCGGTCGTCGTGGACGCCGACGACGTCGAAGAGCTCGACCAGGTGCTCGCGAGCCTTGTCGCGGTCCGCGTCCCCCGTCCGGCGTACGGTATCGATGAGCCGAAGGAACGCGTCCTCGATGTGCCCTCCCAGCAGGTCGAGGTCCGCAGCCAGGATCTGTGCGTCGACATCGGTCGGGTCGGCCGCAGCCGCTGCGCGAGCCTGCGCCGGGTCGACGCCCTGGGTGCGACGCAACAACTCGACCTGTGCCATGCCAACCTTGGCGTCGGCGTCGGCCGGGTTCTGTGCCAGGGCGTCGCGGTAGGCATCGAGTGCGCGGTCGAGGTCACCGGCCTCGATCGCGTCGAACGCCTCCTGGTGTAGCGGCGAGAGCGGCGGCTCGGTCGGGGGTTGCGCTTCAGCGACCGAGGGCGCCCCGTCGAAGCTGACCGTGCCCGTGACGCCTTGCTGCGCCGCGAGGGCGAGGACCTGGTCGACCACGGCGCCGATCTGGTCCTCGGGCTGCACTCCCTCGAACAGCGGGACCGGCTGGCCCTGCACGAGGGCGAACGTGACTGGCACCGCCCGGACCTGGAACGCCTGCAGGATTGCCGGATTAGTGTCGACATCGGCCGTCGCGAGCTGGAATCGCCCGCCATACCGCTGTGCCACGGTGCGCAGGGTCGCGACGAAGTCGGCCGTCTCGGCCAGACGGGTCGACCAGAGGACCAGGACGATGGGATGGCTTGCGCTCGCACCGATGACGTCACGGATCGACGCATCGGTCACCTCGATGACGAGCTGGTCAGCCGAGCCGGGCGCGGCACCGGCAGCGCCGGTCGCACCTGGCGCAGGGGCAGGCCGGCTCAGGCCGGACAGGTCGACAGCGCCGCGGAGCGCGGCGGCGGTGAAGGGCTGCTGGGTCATGCATCCATCCTTACTCAGTGGGCCTCTGCGGCGATCAGCTGGTCCCGGGCAGCCACCACACGCGCCTGTCCGGACGCCGGGACGACGAAGGCGATGAACTCGCTCGAGGTCAGCTGCGCCTCGGTCGTGATCGTCTTGATGCCGGACAGGGCCGTGACCTCCTTGCTCGGCGTCAGCTTCGTCGGCTTGTGCAGAGCAATCGTGTCCAACCGCTTGAGGTGGGCGAAGACGACCGCACCCGAGCCGCCCTTGAGCCGCAGGCCGCCGAGAATGTCCGTGGGGTCGTGGGTCTGGGCGAACACGCCTTGGGCTCCAAGCGCCTTCGACTGGGCCGCGGCGTCCTTACGCAGACCGTTCGACCACGGGTCCTCGGCGATGAGCTCGCTGGACCTCGGGTCGGGGAAGGCGACCGAGCCGGCCCACGCGGCGGAGACGTCTGCCGGCTTCGCGACGAGCCCGGCGCCGGTGTCCACGAGCGCAGAGCCCTCCGAAACCGGGTCGAGTGCGTCGAGCGTGGCATCTTCGACCAAGGGCGCCATCGCGGCGATCTTGGCGTTCTGCCCGTTCTGGTCCCCCACGAGCAGGACGAGGACCGGGGCGTTCGACTTCTTCAGTGACGTGCGGGCCAGAATCTCGGAACGGGAGTCGGACTCTCGCGAGATGCCGAGAACGGTCACATCGGTGTCAAGCTGCGCATCGGCCCGCTGGTTTGCGGAGCCCGCCGCGAGGACCTTTGCGCGGGCGTCCGCCGCCTCGAGCGCGGGACCTTGGAAGACCTTTGCGCGCGCAGCGTCACCCGCCGCGCTCGCGTCGCCCTGGGACGTGCTCGCTACGGTCACGAGCGAGGTTGCCACCGACGCGGCCTGAGTCGGTGCTACGGCGGGGGTCGGTGTCGTGGCCGTCTCGTCGTCACCGTTGCCGGTGCAGGCGGCGAGCGAGAGCGCACCCGCCAGCGCCACGATCAGCGCGCGCTGATGCGTCACAGGTCGGAACATCGGACGGGCCTCTCGGTCAGGGTCTGGGCGGCCCCCCCTCGGGGCGGCCGCCCACCACGATACGCAGCGCCCCCCGGCCGGGACCAAATCGCGCGGATGCTCATCGCTTCTCCTACCGTCGACGGGCCACCCCACGCAGGTCGTCACCGTGATCTGGTCGGCTGCCACCCAGAGGGTTGCAGCACGGCCTCCGAGCGCCCGGCCCAGCAGCTCGTCGGCGAGGCCGGTGCTATGGGTGCGGGCGAGCAGGTTGATCGCGTAGAGCTCCCACTCGGTGGGCGCGTCGTCATCTCGGCTCGGTCCGGCCGAGACGAAGCCGACGATCTCTGCGGCGGCATCCCTTGCTACCAGAGTCGTGCCCAGATCGCTCGAACCCTGATCGCCCAACCTCTGCCGCCAACGCTCCGCGAACTCCGTGACACTCAGCCCAGCGACGTACTCGTCCGACATGATTCCTGCGTAAGTCTCGCGCCACACGGCCACGTGCACCCGGCCTAGCTCCTCACAGTCTGCGAGCGCGAGGGGCTCGATGCGCCAACCGGACTCAGGCATCGGCCTGACGTTGGATGGCTGCCTCGAGCCGCTCGAGCTTGCCGTCCAGCTCACCAGTGCGGCCCGGTCGGATGTCGGCCTTGAGGACCAGCGAGACGCGCGGCGAGGACTCGGCCAGAACGTCGCAGCACCGCTTGACGACATCCATGCACTCGTCCCACTCACCCTCCACCGTGGTGAACATCGCGTCGGTGTGGTTGGGCAAGCCCGACTCGCGGACCACGGCGATGGCTCGGGCCACTTCCTCCCCGACCGAGCCGATGTCGTCAGCAGGAACGGAAGGGGCGACGGAGAAGGCGATGAGCATGCCTCCACCCTATGGCCGGGCAACTACCGGTCGGGCGCCTCCAGACCCGACAAATGCACTCTCGATCGGAAGTACTGCACTCTCGATGAAGACACGTGCACTCTCGATCGGAAGTACTGCACTCTCGATGAAGACACGTGCACTCTCGATGGAAGGGGGCTGGGTCGGATCAGAGGTCCTTCTTCATGTTGAGCAGCTCCTCGACGATCTGGAAGCCCAGGTCGACGTTGATCTGCACCATCCACGGGTTCTGCTCGGCGTTGCAGGTGTCGATCCGCTTGCGTTGCGGGTCGATCCGCTGCAGCTCGCGGACGTTCGCCACCTTGACCGCCATCCCGAGGCGGTGCCCGCGATGCTCCGGCAGGACGAGCGTGCCCCACTGGTGCGCGACCTCGGGGTCACCCGCGGGCAGAACGAGGTCGGTGTAGGCGGCCACGACGCCGGTGCCCCTTTCGACTGCCAGGGTGGTCAGCCGGTTCGCACCCGTGCCCCGCTCGTGTTCGAGGAGCTCGGCATAGTCCGCCGGGGTCATCGACTCCGCCTCGAAGTCGACCTCACCCGTCGGGGCGTCGAGGGCCAGTCGGTTGGAGCAGTCACAGAGCGACTGCCGGAGCTCCTCCGGGACGCCATTCAGGTACACCTGTACCTCGTAGGCTCCCCCGACAGCGGACCGCGCCGAGTCCTCCAAGGCCTCGAGCCGCTCCGGCGGCACCGGCAGCTCGAGGTGCCGCACGACCTCGACGTTGGCCAGCGTGAAACCGTGGCTCTCCACGAAGCGTCGGTCGCGATCGGTCGCTCTCTCCTCAGGCCTCGCGAACGCGTCGAGCAGGAGCACCGGGCGTCCCGCTGCCACGGCCGCCTCCTCGAGCCAGCCGAGCAGGGCCGAGCCGACACCGCGGCCTCGGTCGACCGGGTCCACCTGCAGCTCGGCCCAGCAGAGCGTCGTGTTGTCACGCTCCGGGAACCAGACGCGGGCCAGCCCGAGCACCCGCCCCGACTCGCGGGCGGCCGCGATGAGGTCGTGCTCGCCCGGGAACGTGAACCGGAGGTCCTTCGCGAACTCCTCGAGGGCGTAGCGATGCGGCGCAACACGGGAGGCCGCCGCGCTGCGCTGGCAGACGCCCCAACACTGCTCGACGAGCGCGTCGTCAGTGCGGTCGATGACGCTGATGTCCATGCCACGACAGTGACATCCGCGGGCACCGCGCTTCAACGGGTTTTCCGGTCCCGAGCTGGGCCCGAGGCCTCAGCGGTCCGCGCGGGCGAGCAGCAGGTCGACAGCGGCATACGGGTCGATCTCACCGGCGACGAGCCGAGCCGCGAGGACATCGAGCCCACTGCCACCCTCGACGGACTCGAGCCGCGTGCGCATCCGCTCCACGGCCAGCTGCTCGATCTCGCGGACGGCGCGCCCCTCGCGGCGCCGCTGCAGCTCGCCCGTCTCGTCGAGGTGTGCGCGGTGTTTGTCGAGCGCCTCCATGAGGCTGTCGGCACCGACTCGGGTCACCGCAACGGTCCTGACCACCGGGGGACGCCAGTTGCCGGGGGCGGCCCGGTCGGCGAGCGAGATCATGTGCCGCAGGTCGTGCACCGCCCTATCGGCGCCTTCGTGGTCGGCTTTGTTGACGACGAAGACGTCCCCGATCTCGAGGATGCCTGCCTTCGCGGCCTGTATGCCGTCGCCCATGCCCGGTGCCAGCAGGACGATGGACGTGTCCGCGAGCCCGGCGACCTCGACCTCGCTCTGGCCCACTCCGACGGTCTCGACGAGAACGACGTCGAAGCCGGCTGCATCGAGCACCCGGATCGCCTGTGGTGTCGCGGATGAGAGCCCCCCGAGGTGGCCCCGTGCGGCGAGCGAGCGGATGTAGACGTCGGGGTCGTTCGAGTGGTCCTGCATGCGGATCCGGTCGCCGAGCAGAGCCCCTCCGGAGAACGGCGAGGACGGGTCGACGGCAAGGACCCCGACCCTTCGTCCGCGCTGGCGAAAAGCACTGATCAGCATGGCGGTCGACGTCGACTTGCCGACGCCGGGGGCACCTGTCAGCCCGATGACCCAGGCACGACCGGTGTGCGGGACGAGCGCGGCCATGACCTCGCGCAGAGCCGGGTGCCCGTCCTCGACGAGGGAGACGAGCCGCGCGACGGCACGCACGGAACCTGCCCTGGCCGCATCGACCAGGGCAGGTACGTCGACCGTGCGAGGTGCCAGGTCAGCTCTTGTCGGTGGCCGGCACGCGCAGGATCAGAGCGTCGCCCTGTCCCCCGCCACCGCACAGCGCGGCCGCGCCGACCCCGCCGCCACGCCGCTTCAGCTCGAGCGCGAGGTGCAGGGCCATGCGGGCACCGGACATGCCGATCGGGTGACCGAGCGCGATGGCACCGCCGTTGACGTTGACCTTGTCGAGGTCGAGGCCGAGCTCCTTGGCCGAGGCAAGCCCGACGGCGGCGAACGCCTCGTTGATCTCGACCAGGTCGAGGTCGCTCGGGGTGATGCCCTCCTTGTCGCAGGCGACCGTGATGGCATGGGCGGGCTGCTGCTGCAGGCTCGAGTCGGGGCCCGCGACCATGCCCTGGGCGCCGATCTCGGCGAGCCACGTCAGGCCCAGCTCCTCGGCCTTCGCCTTGCTCATGACCACGACCGCGCAGGCGCCGTCGGAGATCTGCGAGCTGGAGCCGGCCGTGATGGTGCCGTCCTTGGCGAAGGCCGGCCTCAGACTCGCCAAGGACGCCGCCGTCGTCTCGGCCCGGATGCCCTCGTCGGACTTGAACTCGATCGGGTCACCCTTGCGCTGCGGGATGGAGACCGCGACGACCTCGTCCTCGAAGAGCCCGTCCTTCCATGCCTTGGCTGCGAGCTGGTGGCTCCGGGCCGAGAACTCGTCCTGCTCCTGCCGGGTGAAGGCCGAGGCGCCCGTGTTGCACGACTCGGTGAGTGCACCCATCGCCTGGTCGGTCAGCGCGTCCCAGAGGCCGTCGTAAGCCATGTGGTCACGCATCGTCACGTCGCCGTACTTGAAGCCGGAGCGGCTCTTCTCGAGCAGGTGCGGTGCGTTCGTCATCGACTCCTGGCCGCCCGCCACGACGATCCCGACCTCACCGGCACGGATGAGCTGGTCGGCCAGCCCGATGGCGTTCAGCCCGGAGAGGCAGACCTTGTTGACGGTCAGCGCCGGAACGGTCATCGGGATGCCGGCGGCCACGGCAGCCTGGCGAGCCGGGATCTGACCGGCGCCGGCCTGCAGCACCTGGCCCATGATGACGTAGTCGACCTGGTCGGGGGCGACCCCGGCCTTGTCCAGGGCGCCCTTGATGGCAATGCCGCCGAGGTCCGAACCCGAGAGGTCCTTGAGGGAGCCGAGCAGACGCCCCATCGGGGTGCGAGCTCCGGCGACGATGACGGACACGGGATGGTCAGTGGTGCTCATGATGAAGCTCTCCAACGCGCTCGGGGAATGTGTTTCCCACTCTAGCCACGGGTGGTGAAACGGCCGCTGGGACCATGATCAACGGCACATCACGGCGCCCTCGCCCGGCCGTGTGCTCCCGCTCTAGGGTCGAGGCATGACTGAGCTGTCGGGCCCGCTGTTCACGCACATCGACCACGTCGGCATCGCCGTGCCCGATCTCGAGGAGGCGATCGCCTTCTACGAGGCCAAGTACGGCATGACCAAGCTGCACGAGGAACGCAACGAGGAGCAGGGC
Source organism: Intrasporangium sp. (assembly GCF_030452765.1). Lineage (GTDB taxonomy): Bacteria > Actinomycetota > Actinomycetes > Actinomycetales > Dermatophilaceae > Intrasporangium_A. Next base: position 9,190 of record NZ_JAKDLO010000052.1, on the reverse strand, counting down.
GTGCGCGAGGCGATGATGGGAGTCGGCGAGTCCGGCTCGTGCATCCAGCTGCTTGCGCCGCTCACTCCTGACTCGACGATCGCGAAGTTCCTGGACCGAAGCGGCCCCGGGATCCAGCAGATGGCCTACCGCGTGACCGACATCGACGCCGCCTCGGCGACCCTGCGCGAGCGAGGCCTGCGGCTGCTCTACGACGAGCCGCGGCGCGGCACGAGCAACAGCCGGGTCAACTTCATCCACCCCAAGGACGCCGGTGGCGTCCTCGTCGAGCTGGTCGAGCCGGCCACGGTCGCGCACTGAGGCCGAGATCCCACGGGCGGCTGCGCCAGGAGCCTGCCTGGCGCAGTTTCACGACCTCCGGTCCAGCTCGTGGGCGGTCAGCACGATCAGGGCCGCGGTCCAGGCGAGCGGCGCCGGTCCGGCCGCGCGCCCGTCCGCTCGCACCTTCTCCGGCACGCTGCCCCAGGCGGTCCGGTGGGCGGCGAGCCAGGCGAGCCACCGACGAGCCTCGTCGCGACGACCGATCGCCGCGGCCGTGTAGGCGACCAGGGCGGTCTCCGCGGTCCATGAGACGCCGTCGGCCCTCCACCCGGTCCCCGGGGCCAGTCCGCCCGCCGGGCGGCGAGCCTCGACCGCGTATCTCGACCATGCCGAGAGCACGTCCGGTGGCAGGTCTACGGCGAACGGGGGCAGCAGCATCGGGGTAGCCGCGTCCCCCCCCCCGCTCCGGCCGTACCTGTCGTACGCGGGGCCTAACTCGCGCACCACGAGCGCGCTAAGTCGGCCCGCGGCACCGGACCACCGCGCCGCGGCCGACCGGTTCCCTTCGGCCGTACACGTCCTCGCCGCGGCCTCGAGCCCAGTAGCCATGGGTGAGATCGTTCCCAAGGTCACCGCGCGCTCGGGCACTTCCCAGTAGTCGGGCGACGCGACCGGCAGCGTCGTTGCACCAGACGTCTGGTGGTCGACGAAGGACGCAGCCCGATCACGCATGAGCCGAAGATCGGCGGGGATCGCCGAAGCACCTGACACCGACCGTGCCATGTCGAGGGCCCACAGCACCCAGCCGGCCCCATCGGACTGGCGCTGCCGGTCGTCGGGCGGCCCCGACCCGTCCGGCAGGTAGCGAGCCTCGAAGCCGCCATCGGGAAGCTGGACCCGGCTCAGGAACCGCAGCGTGGCCCAGGCCTGCTCCAGGTGCCCGGTCGCCGCCAGGGCCACGACGACGAAGGACGCGTCCCGCGGCCAGACATACCGCCAGATCCCGGCCGGGCCCGCGAGGACCGCACCGTCCGGACCGAGCAGACCGTGCAGATCCATCAGGGCCTCGGCGACCAAGCCGTCCGGCGCCCCGCTCCCGGGCACCGTGCCGCCGGTGAGCCAGTCGCGGGCGGCCTGCACGGGGCTCTGCCGCCAACTGGCACCGTTGGCGAGGGTTGGCAGTGGGGCTGCCGTCCGAGCCCTGTCCACCACCACACCTCCCCCAGCGCCGACGGCCAGGGCGCCGATGAGCACGGACCGTCGGCTCAGCACGCTCCACCTCCTTCGCACGAGTCTCGCATGCGGACCGCGGTCGCGCTGCCCGCTCGAGTGCCCCGTCCTGCCCGCTCGACGGGTCTGGGACGAGCCGCGAACTACGGCGGGAGGTCAGGTTTCCGGGGACACGGGGTGAGCGGCATACGTATGGTGTGTGCTGTCCTCCGACCGCGTGACCCACGTCACCTGTGGTGGGAGTCTCAAAGGTGACCGGGCAGTAGCATGCCGTCGTTACGGTCTGAGCCAGCACCGCCCGCCAGTGACCACAATCCTCGGAAAGGGATTCCACATGCAGGCCATCCGCGACGCCATCCTCTCAGGTGACCGGTCCGAGGAGACGTACGCCAACCTCAAGATTCCGGAGACGTACCGGGGCGCCACCGTCCACAAGGACGAGGTCGGCATGTTCGAGGGCATCGCCAGCTGGGACAAGGACCCGCGCAAGTCCCTGCACATCGACGACGTGCCGGTCCCCGAGATCGCCCCCGGTGAGGCTCTCGTCGCGGTCATGGCCAGCGCGATCAACTACAACACGGTGTGGACCTCGATCTTCGAGCCGCTGCCCACGTTCGGGTTCCTCGAGCGTTACGGACGCACGTCCGTCTACGCCAAGCGGCACGACCTGCCGTACCACGTCATCGGCTCAGATCTCTCCGGCGTCATCCTGCGCGTGGGACCGGGCGTCACCAAGTGGCACCCAGGCCAGGAGGTCGTCGCGCACTGCCTCTCCGTCGAGCTCGAGGACGCCGACGGGCACAACGACACGATGCTCGACCCGCAGCAGCGGATCTGGGGCTTCGAGACGAACTTCGGAGGCCTGGCCGAGATGGCGATCGTCAAGGCCAACCAGCTCATGCCGAAGCCCGGCCACCTCACCTGGGAGGAGGCCGCGTGTCCCGGCCTGGTCAACTCGACCGCCTACCGCCAGCTCATCTCCAAGAACGGCGCCGCGATGAAGCTCGGCGACCGGGTCCTCATCTGGGGTGCCTCGGGTGGCCTCGGGTCCTACGCGACCCAGATGGCCCTGGCCGGCGGGGCGACGCCGATCTGCGTCGTGTCCTCGCCCGAGAAGGCCGAGATCTGCCGAGCCATGGGTGCCGAGCACATCATCGACCGCAACGGCGAGGGCTTCCACTTCTGGAAGGACGAGCGCACCCAGGACCCCAAGGAGTGGCAGCGGCTCGGCAAGCGCATCCGTGAGCTGACCGGTGGGTATGACGTCGACATCGTCTTCGAGCACCCCGGCCGCGAGACGTTCGGGGCGAGCGTCTACGTCGCCCGCAAGGGTGGCACGATCGTCACGTGCGCGTCGACGTCGGGCTACATGCACGAGTACGACAACCGCTACCTCTGGATGAACCTCAAGCGGATCGTCAGCTCGCACTTCGCCAACTACCGCGAGGCGTGGGAGGCCAACGAGCTGGTCAACCGTGGGCTGATCCACCCCACCCTGTCGAAGACGCATGTGCTGGAGGACGTCGGCCAGGCCGCGCTCGACGTGCACCGCAACCTGCACCAGGGCAAGGTCGGCGTCCTGACCCTCGCGCCGGAGGAGGGCCTGGGCGTCACGAACCCCGAGAAGCGGGCACAGTTCGAGACGCAGATCAACCGGTTCCACAACCAGTGAGTCCAGCTCGCCCCCGGGCTTCGCGCCACTAGGCTCGGACCCGGAGGTGACCATGTGGCGACGCTGGACTGACTACCGCCGCACCCAGCGGCTGAAGCTGGCCCAGATCCGGGGCGCGCGCTATGACCGGGACGCGCAGGCCCCGTCCGGCAGCTCGAGCGACCCAGCCACGCCATACCTCGGCGACGTGGAGGAGCAGGTCGCCGACGACGAGCAGCTCGCCCACGACCTCATTGCCAGCACCCCGGGCGGGCACCCCACGAACGGTGGATCGTCCGGGACGACCGGAGGAGCTCCGCCGTCGGGCTCGTCCGGCGCGCCTTCGGATCGCTCTTCGGATCGCTCTTCGGATCGCTCTCCGGGCCGAGGCTTCGGGCCGATCGGCACGCCCTTCAACCGGCAGTCACCCTTCTACATCGGCTTCGTCGGCGCGCTCGGGGTCCTCGTCGCCTATGCGTTCGTCCAGGCGATCGGCCGGCTCGGCACGACTCTCACCCTGCTCGTCGTCGCGCTCTTCCTCACCCTGGCCCTCAACCCCATCGTCGAGGCACTGACCCGCGCGCACCTGCGCCGGGGGCTCGCCGTCGCGCTCGTCTTCCTCGGCGTGCTCGTGGCCTTCGCCCTGCTCGGCTGGGTCGTCATCCCGCCCGTCGCCCAGCAGAGCACCGAGCTGGCGACCAACGCGCCCAAGATGCTCGACGGGCTGCTGCAGAACCAGTGGGTCCAGGACCTCGACCGTCGCTACCAGGTCATCGCGCGGATCCAGGACGAGATCAACAACCGCGTCGCCGACGGCAACCTCTGGGCCGGCATCTTCGGCGGGGTCCTCGAGACCGGCAAGGTCCTGCTCGGCGGAGTCTTCTCCGTGCTGACCGTCCTCGTGCTGACCCTCTACTTCCTCGCGTCGCTGCCAAGCCTCAAGCATGCCGGCTACGCCCTGGTCCCGGCGAGCCGCCGGCCGCGCATCATCTCCCTCGCGGAGGAGATCATGCGCCGGGTCGGCTCGTACGCCATCGGCCAGGTCGCCGTCGCGACCATCAACGCCTTCTGTGCGTGGATCATGATGTCGCTGGTCGGGGTCCAGTTCGCCGCCGTGCTCGCCGTGGCCGTCGGCTTCCTCGGCCTCATCCCGATGGTCGGAGCCACCCTCGGGGCCGGCGTCGTGGCGATCGTCGCGTTCTTCGACGAGCCGCAGAAGGCCCTCATCGTGATCATCTACTTCGTCGTCTACCAGCAGATCGAGAACTACGCGGTCATGCCCCGGGTCATGCAGCAGACCGTCGCGGTGCCCGGAGCGGTCACCGTCGTCGCGGCCCTGGCCGGAGGCACGCTGGCCGGGATCCTCGGCGCGCTGCTCGCGATCCCCACCGCCGCCGGGCTGCTCCTGATCTACGAGGAGGTCCTCGTCCCCCGCCAGCGGCAACATTGACGGCGCGCGATACCGTTCCTTTGCCGTATGCCGTCGAGCCGCCCCAGCAGCACCCGTGACGCAGCGCCCGGTTCGGTGGGACACCTTCGACCTGCCCGTCGGGCCCCACCCGACCGGTCTGTTGGTGCCCGCTCGAGCGGGGGATCGACTCAGCGATAGGAGGCGTCGGAGGGGCGGGCGTCCCGGCGTTGCCAGCACCCGGTGTGCCAGTGCCTCCGGTCGCCGAGCCCACCTATCCCGTCCGCCGGCCAGACGACGACATGCGGCGTGCCCGGCGGGATGTCCTGCTGGCATCCCGGGCACAGGTAGGGCCGCCCTGAGGCAGCGCCGCTGACGGCCCGCACCGTCCAGGACCGGCCCCGGTAGGTCTCCTCACGCGTCGCCCCGCCCTGCAGTCGGGTCACATCGAGCGGGACATGCGCGCGCGCGTGCTTGCTGGGGCGGCGGCGCGACGGCATACCGCCAGTCTCCCAGCCCCGTGCGGGGGCCGCTGACGAGCCCACCGCCGTGAGCGGCATCAGGCGTAGGTGTTGAACCCGCGCCCCGTCTTGCGGCCGAGGTACCCGGCCGTCACGAGGTGCTCGAGCAGCGGCGCCGGCGCCCACCCGGGCTCGCGGAACTCGAGGTAGAGCTCGCGCTCGATGGCGAGCGACACGTCGAGCCCGACGACGTCAAGCAGCTCGAACGGCCCCATTGGCAGGCCGCACCCGGTCTTCATGGCCGTGTCGATGTCCTCGGCCGAGGCGTAGTTGGCCTGGAGCATCTTCACGGCGTCGTTGAGGTAGGGGAAGAGCAGCGCGTTGACGATGAACCCGGCCCGGTCGCCGCAGGTCACCGCGTGCTTGCCGACCTTCGTGCAGAGGTCCTGGACGGTCGCGACGACGTCGTCCGCGGTCGAGACGGTACGGACCACCTCGACCAGGCGCATGATCTGGGCGGGGTTGAAGAAGTGCATCCCGACCACGTCCTGTGGCCGCTTCGTCCCGGCCGCGCACTCGATGACCGGCAGCGAGCTCGTCGTCGTCGCGAGGATGGCACCTGGTTTGCAGATCTCGTCGAGGTTCTCGAAGAGCACCTGCTTGACGTTGAGGTCCTCGACCACCGCTTCCACGACCATGTCGACGTCGGCGAGTTCGTCGAGCCGGGTCGTGCCGGTGAGCCGGGCAAGGGCCGCATCCCGGTCGGCCTCGGTGGCCTTGCCCCGCTGGACCGCCTTCTCGAGGCTCTTGGTGATGGCGGCCCGGACCCGCTCGACCTTCGCGTCGGCCCGCGCGACGTACGTGACGTCATACCCGGCCTTGGCGAAGACCTCGGCGATCCCCGTCGCCATCGTGCCGGAGCCGACCACGCCGACCTTCGCCACGGGGCGCAGGGCGGCGTCGGCAGCCCCGGCCTTCGGGGTGAGCGCGTCGTCGACGACCTGCGACTGCCCGGGGCCGGCATATGTGTAGAAGCCCCGGCCGGTCTTGCGGCCCTTGAGCCCGGCGCTGACCATCTGCTTGAGGATCGGGCTCGGGGCGTGGAGCCGGTCGCGGCCCTGCCGGTACATCGTGTCGAGGACCTCGTAGGCCGTGTCGAGCCCGATGAGGTCCATGAGCGCGAGCGGCCCCATCGGGTAGCCGCAGCCGAGACGCATCGCGTCGTCGATGTCCTCGCGGGTGGCATACCTGCCCTCGAACATCGACACGGCGTGGTTGAGGTAGCCGAACAGGAGCGCGTTGGCGATGAAGCCGGCCTTGTCGCCGACGACGACGGGCTTCTTGCCGAGCCGCTCGGCGAGCGCCTGAACCTTCTCGAAGACCTCGTCGCTCGTGACGACCGTCTTGATGACCTCGACGAACTGGAGCACCTGGGCCGGGTTGAAGAAGTGCATCCCGACCACACGCTTCGGGTTCATCGTCGCGACGGCGATCTCGGTGACCGACAGGGAGGAGGTGTTCGTCGCGAGGATCGCGTCGTCGGCGACGATGCCGTCCAGCTTTGCGAAGACTTCCTTCTTCAGGTCGAGCTGCTCCGGCACCGCCTCGACGACGAGCGGGCAGTCGGCCAGGTCGGCCATGTCGGTCGTGTAGTGGACTCGGGCGTGCAGCGCCTCGGACTCGGCCTCGGTCAGCTTGCCTCGGACGAGTGCCCGGTCGGTGGAGGTCCGCAGGTGCTGGCGTCCGCGCTCGAGCGCGGGCTCGTCGGTCTCGACACCCACGACGTCGATGCCGTTGCGGGCGAAGACCTCGACGATGCCGGCACCCATGGTGCCGAGCCCGATGACGCCAACCGTGGTGAAGTCCCGTGCCATGCAGGGAGTCTGACAGAGCCGGTATGCCGCTCACAGGCCTGACCGACGTGACCCTCCCCACGCTGTGGTGACCGCCCGGCCGTGACTCTGGTGGACGCTCTGCACCGTCGATCGGGACTGCTGCACTGTCGATCGGGGCTACTGCACTGTCGATCGGGGCTACTGCACTGTCGATTAGGGTGGCCGGGTGCGTCTCGTCATCGCCCGGTGCAGCGTGGACTACATCGGCCGGCTCACGGCCCACCTGCCCCTGGCCACCCGGCTGCTCCTCGTCAAGGCGGACGGTTCGGTGCTCGTGCACAGCGATGGCGGGTCCTACAAGCCGCTCAACTGGATGGCGCCACCCTGCGCGATGGCCGAGATCGACCCGGACGAGACTCAGGCCGAGCAGGGCGTGGTCGCTGTCTGGCGGGTCGTGCACGCCAAGACCGGGGACAGCCTCACCGTGGCCATCCACGAGGTTCTGCACGACAGCGCCCATGAGCTCGGACTCGACCCAGGCCTGGTCAAGGACGGCGTCGAGTCGCACCTGCAGGAGCTGTTGGCCGAGCACATCCACACCCTCGGCCACGGTTGGTCCCTGGTACGTCGTGAGTACATGACGGCAGTCGGCCCCGTCGACATCCTCGCCCGTGACCACACGGGCGCGAGCGTCGCGATCGAGATCAAGCGCCGGGGGGAGATCGACGGCGTCGAGCAGCTGACGCGCTACCTCGAGCTGATGAACCGCGATCCGCTCCTAGCCCCTGTCACCGGGATCTTCGCCGCCCAAGCCATCAAGCCGCAGGCCCGGACCTTGGCCGAGGACCGGGGCATCCGGTGCGTCGTGCTCGACTACGACACCCTCAAGGGCATCGACGACGTCGAGTCGCGCCTCTTCTAGGCGCCGTCCTCGCACCATCCACCAGGCAGATCCGGCCCCGCCCAGACGCCGTGATGAGTCAGGTACGCCACCTGGCCCACGCGGCCTGCTTGGTGGTGCCGACCAGGTTTCCCACGGTCGTCCAGGAGCTCGCCTCGGCCTGCAACCGGGCACTTCGGCCGACTGCCTCACCGACGTATGCACTCAGCCCGACCAGTTCCTCGAAGGCGGCCAGGTCGGTGCTTCGGGCAAGCGCGTCGAGGCACTCCCTTGCTGTCGCGGCCACCGCGGCGGGATCGGCGGCGTCGGTCGGGCTCATCGCGTTGCTGTCCACCCGGCCAGTATCCCGTCCCGGGGACGTGCACCCTACCGCCCGACGAGGGTCACATCCCGACGGTCCTCCTCGTCGTCGAACGTGCGCACCCAGGACTGTCCCGGCCAACGGTAGGTCACCGTTCCGGCGCTCGGTCGGTAGACCGCGGTGTAAAGCGTGCCGAACCCGATCGTGTACTGGTCGGCGCGCACCGGCTCGTGCAGGAACGCCTCGATCAGGCCGTCGCGGGCGCCCTCCCGCAGCAGCCGGGTCAGGTGCTGTTGGCGGGTCAGGCTACGTAGGCGACGGGCGTGCTCGGGGTGCTCCACCACGTCCAGCCGGTGGTTCGTGGCCACGGCCAGAGCGCTGACCGCGATCGGCTCGCCCGGTGCGACGAACACGGTGGCGTGCGCGCCGGTGGCGTCGGCCAGCGTCACGTTGTATGCCTGTGCCACCGGGAGCCGACGCAACACCTCGATCGCGGCACCGACATCCGCACAGGTCTCGAGGACGTATCGGATGACCAGAGGAATGCCGAAGCCGTCGCCGACGTCAGTCCGGCCGCCGAAGGCCAGCGACGCGACGAGGCCGTCCTCGTTCATGCCGTCGAGCAGCCCCCAGAGCAGGTCGCTGGTGCCGAGGACCTTCCGGTGCCCGGACCAGTTCGTGGAGGCGATGACCCCCTCGAACAGGGCGAGGTCGTAGTCGTAGTTGCGCACCAGCAGCGGATCCGGGCCGGCCACAGCTGCCTGGGAGCAGCCGGTGACGAACGAGGGCATCCGCCACATGGACAGCAGCCTGGCGCTGACAGTGTCGCTGCCGCTCAGCCTCACCAGCCGCTCCCAGACCGGGACGAGCTGGGGCATGTGCCTGGTCAGCTGCTCGCGGCACTCGGCCAGGCTCGGGCGGTTGCAGAAGCCCTGGGAGAAGTACCACGCGGAGTACGCGGGCCACGTCGCATCACGCAGCGCCTTCCATCGAGGACCTGGGCGATCCTCCCGGTATGCCGTCAGGCGCAGCGGGAACGTCGCGCCGGACGCTGCGGGGGCGGCAGTGCTCCGGTCGGTGGCACGTTGGGGTGCGGCGGCCGACCAGGCCATTCCGTAGGCGATCCAGCCACGCCAGTCTTG
>NZ_JAKDLO010000204.1 GCF_030452765.1 Intrasporangium sp. | reverse complement strand
GCAGCTCGCGTTTGAGGATCTTGCCCGAGGCGTTGCGGGGCAGCTCGTCGACGAACAGGATCCGCTTGGGGATCTTGAAGCCGGCGAGGGTCTTGCGGGCGTGCTCGGTCAGCTCCTGCGCTGTGACGTCGGCCTTGCGCACGACGACCGCGACGACGGCCTCGACCCACTTCTCGTCGGGCATCCCGATGACGGCCACCTCACCGACGGCCGGGTGCGTGTAGAGCGCGTCCTCGACCTCGCGCGAGGCGACGAGCACACCGCCGGTGTTGATGACGTCCTTGATCCGGTCGACGACGAAGACGTAGCCCTCCTCGTCCATCCGGACGAGGTCGCCGGAGTGGAACCAGCCACCGGCGAAGGCCTCCTCGGTGGCCTCCGGGTTGTCCCAGTAGCCGTCGCACAGGTGGGGCGAGCGGTAGACGATCTCGCCGGTCTGCCCGACCGGGACGTCCTGGCCCGCATCGTCGACGACGCGCGCCTCGACGAACAGGCACGGCCGTCCGGCCGAGTCGGGCCGGTCGGCGTGCTCCTCGGGACGCAGGATCGTTGCGAGCGGGGCGATCTCGGACTGGCCGAAGCAGTTGTAGAAGCCGATCCCGGGCATCTTCGCCTCGAGCCGCTTGATGATCGGCACCGGCATGATCGAGGCCCCGTAGTAGGCCTTGCGCAGCCCGGACAGGTCACGCGTCGAAAAGTCGGCGTGGTTGGTCAGGGCCACCCAGAGCGTCGGCGCCGCGAAGAAGGCCCGGTGCCCGTCCTGCTCCATGCGCCGCAGGATCTCGCCGCCGTCCGGCACCTCGAGGAGGGTGTTCGTCGCGCCGATCGCGAGCCACGGCATGAGGAAGACGTGCATCTGCGCCGAGTGGTAGAGCGGCATCACGTGCAGCGGCGCGTCGTCCGCCGACAGGTCGAGCCCGACGATGCACGAGACGTACTCGTGCACGAGCGCCCGGTGGCTCATCATCGCCGCCTTGGGCCGGGAGGTGGTGCCGGAGGTGAAGAGGAACTGGGCCAGGTCGGTGTCGGTCACGTCGACCTCGAACGCGGCAACCACACCCTGCGTCGCGGTCTCGATGAGTGACCCGGCCTTGTCCCGCAACGGGATCCGGTGCTCCAGCTGCGCGAGCACCTCCGCGTCGACTCCGCCGAGCGGCCCTTCGAGCGCCGGGTCGACGAGGATCGCCCGCGACCCCGACTGTTGGATCAGGTAGCTCAGCTCGGCGCCGGTGAGGTTGTAGTTGAGCGGGACGTGCACGAGCCCGGCGCGAGCGCAGGCGAGGAAGCCGATGAGGTAGGCGTCGGAGTTCTTGCCGTAGGCCGCGACCCGGTCACCCTTGGCGAGCCCGAGACCCAGCAACCGGCTCGCCGCGCGGGAGACGGCGTCGTCGAGAGCGGCATACGTCCACTCCCGGTCACCGAAGAGCAGGGCCACCCGGTCGCGGTAGGTGTGGGCGCTGCGGCGGATGATGCCGTCGACGGTGCTGGATCGAAGGGCGTGGCTCACGGGCACTCCTTGGTGCGGGCCCGCTGGACGGGCATCCCGGTCAGGTGTAACGACCCTAGACCGACCCTTCCCGCGTGAGGAGGGCCGGGGGCCGCCGCTCGGGCCAGGCGGTCGCGGCGTGCCAGCTCGCGGCGAGGCGCAGCACGGCGGTGTCGGCGTGGTTCGGGCCGATGACCTGCAGGCCGATGGGCAGACCCGAGCGGCCGAAACCCGCCGGCATCGCGAGGGTCGGGGCGCCGAGCAGCGTGCCGATCGTGGAGACCTCCATCCAACGGTGGTAGGAGGACATGGTGCGCCCTGCGACATGCCTGGGCCACGTCGTCTCGACGTCGAACGGCATGACCTGCGCGGTCGGCAGGAGCGCGTAGTCGGACGTCTCGAACAGGTCGAGGAAGCCCCGGTAGAGGTCGGAGCGGCGGGCCGAGGCGGCGAGCAGGTCTCCTGCCGTGATCGGGCCGGCCCCCTCCCCGTCCAGGCCGTGCAGCAGCCCCTCGATCTCGTAGAGCGCCTCGGGTTTGAGCATCGCCCGGGTTCTCGGGTCGTCGTAGAGGGGCTGGTTGACTCCCCCGGCGAGCACGTGCCGATAGGTGCGCCACAGCTCCCAGAGGTCTGCGCTGCCGCGGAAGGTGCCGTGGGCGGGCAGGTCGCCGCGGACCGTGACGTCGAACCCGAGGCCGGCCAGCCGGTCGACGGCGGCGTCGCAGACCTCGAGGACCTCCGGCTCCATCGGCAGGTAGCCGCCGAGGTCGCGGAACCAGACGACCCGCCCGCCGGTGAGGGGTTGGCACGCGGTCGCCACGTCGATGCCGGGGCCGTCGAGCGAGAGCGGGGCCTGGGCGTCATACCCGGCCATGGTGCCCAGCAGGAGAGCGAGGTCGAGGGGGGTGCGGGCGATCGGGCCGTCGACGCTGCCCTGGCTGACGAAAAGCTCGCCACCACCGGATGGGACGCGTCCGAAGGAGGGGCGCAGGCCGTAGACGTTCGTCCAGCCGGGCGGGTTGCGCAGCGAGCCCATGAAGTCGCTGCCGTCGGCGACCGGGACCATGTGCAGCGCCACCGCGACGGCGGCGCCCCCGCTGCTGCCGCCGGCCGTGCGACCGAGGTCGTAGGGGTTGCGGGTGACGCCGTGGACGGGGTTGTACGTGTGCGAGCCGAGGCCGAGCTCGGGGGTGTTCGTCTTGCCGACGAAGACGGCGCCGGCGGCCCGGATGCGCCGCACGAAGATCGCGTCGGAGGTGGCCGGGGGGACCGACTCGAAGGGACGGTGGAAGCCCTTGGTCGTCGGGAGCCCGGCCACGTCGGCCAGGTCCTTGACCGCGTGGGGGAAGCCGTGCATCCAGCCCTGCCGCTCCCCGCGGGCGAGCAGCGCGTCCTTCTCGGCCGCCTCGGCGAGCAGCTCCGCGCGCGGGCGCAGGGCGACGATGGCGTTGACGCGCGGGTTGAGCCGTTCGATCTGGTCGAGGTATGCCGCCATCACCTCGACGCACGTGACGTGACCTCCCGCGATCGCTGAGGACAGCTCGGCCGCGCTCCAGTCGACGATGGCGCGCAGGTCGTCCGGGCGGGTGGCCGGCTTCGTCATGCGTCAGATCGGGGGACGGCCGCCAGAAGCCGGTCGAGCTCCACCCTCAGCCCGTCGGCCAGGGCCTGCGGGTTGGGGCACAGCTGGCGCACCGTGGTGATGGTGACGTTGACGTCCTGGTCGTACGTGATGGCGGCGATGAAGAGGTGGATCGGCGGGCAGATGATGCCGCGCAGGAAGGTGTTGGTGATCCGGCGGGTCGCCAGGTAGAGCGGCTGCCGGGGCCCTGCCAGCGTCGAGACGGTGAGGTTCTGCGTCGGCGGGAACAGGCCGAAGGCCTTGGTCCCGGCGAAGGCCATTGCCGCCGTGACGATCCCTGGCAGCAGCAGGTCACCGATGTCGGCGAGCGACTCCCATTCGGCCGTGGAGCGCGGCAGGTCCTCCTTGGCCGCAGCCGAGCTCGTGCGCACCGCGGCCAGGCGATCGATCGGGTCACCGAGGTGCACGGGAAGCTCGACCCACATCGTGGTGATGTGGTTGCCTTGAGCGCCGCCGCCTCCGGTCCGCACGTTGACCGGGCAGGTGGTGCGGATCGGCCCGTCGGGCAGGTCCCCCTGGGCCGCCAGGTAGTCGCGCATCGCACCGGTCACGAGCGCCAGCAGGACGTCGTTGACCGTCGCGCCGGGAACGATTCGACGCACGGACTGCACCTGCTCGAAGGGCAGGGTGGTGACCGCCATCGACTTGAGCGGGTCGCTGACGTGCTGGTTGAACAGCGTCACCGGAGGGGCGTCGGTCAGTGAGGGAAGGTAGCCGGGCAGCCGAATCGACGCCGCACCAGGCGATCCCGCACGGGCACCCCCCTGGTCGGCGGCACCCGTCAGGAGCTGGGCCGAGCTCGCCACCAGCTGCGGCACGGTTGCCGCGAGCCGACCCAGGAGCCGCTGGGTCGCGACGGTGTTGGCGACTAGACGGCTCGGAATCTCGAGAAGGGCACGGCGCGCCAGGGACGGGTATTCCCGGCCGGCGACTGGCGACGGCTCTCGGTCGCGCAGGACCGGGGTGGGTTCGTCGTCGAGGAGCACCTGCTGCAGCGCGATCATCCCCATGCCGTCGATCACCGCATGGTGCAGGCGCAGCACCAGTGCCGCCCGACCATCGGCCAGGCCGGTCAGGTACCAGGCCTGCCAGAGCGGCCTGCCACGGTCCAGTGGCTCGGCGGAGACCTCGAGGGCGGTCGCGAGCATGGCCGGCAGGTCTCCTGGCGCCGGGACCACACGATGGCGCACGTGGGCGTCGAAGTCGACAGCGTCCGCCTGGGTCCAGCGATCCTCGCCGATGCCCAACGGCGCATGGGCGACCATGCGGTTGGCGACCGGCGAGTCGGCCATGCGCTGGCTGAAGATCGCCCGGATGTCGTCGAAGGGCAACGGCCCTTCTGGTGTGGCCTCGAGGAGGTAGATCCCTGCGACGTCCATCGGATAGCCGTCGCGCTCCAGGCGCAGGTAGATGCTCTCCATGCTGTTCATCGACGGCATCTGCGTCCCTCCCGAGTCTGGCATGGCCCATTATGCTCGGTTCCGTCCGTCGGGCTCCTCGTACTGCTTCATTCGGTCCGCCGGCAACCTGCCACACGACGGGGTTGCACCGTGGTTGGGCACGATCCAGGGTCGCGCAGGCGCGCATCGCCCAACGATCTTGTTGGGTATAGTTCCTTATGGAGGTGCAACGCCATGACCGTCACGAGACCGCAGCCGCGAGCGCGCACCAAGAAGCACCCCATCACGTCGGCCGACGCTGAGTCCCTGACAATGCAGCGGACTGAGTTCCTCGTCGAGGCTCTCGGCGGCATCACTCGTCTCGCCGAACTGCTCGACGTGAGCAAGAGCCAGCCCAGTCGGTGGCGCTCAGGCAAGGAACAGCCAAGCCCAGCCAAGGCGCGCGAACTGATCGACCTCGATCACGTGCTCGCCCGTGCCACCCTCATCTGGGAGTCCGAGGTGGCGATCGACTGGCTGTTCGGCTCCAACTCGTACCTCGACGGTGCACGTCCGATCGACGTCCTTCGGGTTCGAGGTTCATCCGAGGTACTGGATGCCCTCGATGCTGCCGCAGCGGGAGCGTTCGGGTAAGTGCTCGTCTACCGAACCTTCCCTTACCTCCAAGCAGCCAGGATCGGGGAGCCAGGGCACCCCATGTACGTCCACCGCCCGCAGGGTCGCGGACGCCTCGACAACCCCGACCGCTATGACGCCTGGTACTTCGGAGTCACCCCTGAAACGGCCGTTGCCGAGACGTTCGCCGACCTCGCGGTCTGGCGCTCCGGGATGTTCGACTTCCCCGCAATGCCAGGAGCGAGACGCGTCCTCGGAGTATTCGAGATCCCCGACGACGCTCGGATCTTGGATCTCGATGACGCCAACGCTCTCCGCGATCGCGCGCTCAGGCCGACTCAGGTTGTCGCGCGCATCAGGCCGGCAACTCAGGGCTGGGCATTAGGAATCTTCAACGAGACCGACACCAGTGGGCAGCGGAAGTGGGATGGCGTCCGGTGGTGGTCGTACCACCGACCACATTGGGCTGTCATCGCACTCCTGACCCCGCGCGACGAGACCCCGATCCACTCCTGCCTGCGAACCGAGCGCCTGACGATGACGCACCCGGCCGTCGTGGACTCGGCACGCTCGCTCGGAAGGCGCATCCTTCGCTGAATCCCGCCGCTGCGGGCTGTTCCATCTGGGCGTGCGGCCCCGGCAGATGCTGCGGCGCCCGCTGCAGGACCACCTGCGGCACGTCAACACCGAAGAGCGCCTGCCGGTCGTGACGGTCGAGGCGGCATGGACCGCCCCCGGCGCAGCCCCCGTGAAGACCTTCTACGCCGGCCAAGCCCGCACCGAGGATCGCTGAGGGCGACTCACTAGCACCGAGGCGGTATAGCGGGCCTGATCAGCAGAACCCCCGGAGCACAGGATGGCGGATGGCGCTGATGGAGCCGCCTGTCGGAATCGAACCGACGACCTATTCCTTTCGGTTCGCGACAAAAGCACTGCCCCGAACGCCGTAGGTTCCGCCGCGAACATCGACGCTGACCTGCACAGCCATTGCTTCGACGTTCACCGCGACCCCCGAATGTCGTCGGCTCAATCACGGACATCCTCGGTTCAATCATGGCATCGAACATGTACTTCTATGGATGCCCCGGCCACTCGCAGGCTTGCCCGGCCGCAGCAGAAGAGGAACGACCCGCGGGTTAACGCGCGTCAAGATGCTGGGCCCCAACGCCGGCCCAGGCGGTGAGCGGGTGAGGGTTTCGCGGGCCAGCGTGGACCGGTGGATCCGGGTGTGGCGCACCGGTGGGTTCACAGCTGCCCTCGGCCCGTCACGTCAAGCCGTCACCCCGGCGGCGTTGCGCGAGCTCGCGGCGGCGCTCA
Organism: Intrasporangium sp.; assembly: GCF_030452765.1. GTDB lineage: Bacteria > Actinomycetota > Actinomycetes > Actinomycetales > Dermatophilaceae > Intrasporangium_A. The sequence continues at coordinate 807 of NZ_JAKDLO010000204.1, read as the reverse complement.
AACGCGAGGTCCCCGCCCGCATCGCCGCGCAGGTCCCGGTGATCCCGACCGAGCACGGCACCACGGTGGTGCCCTCGGCAGATCCCACAGCCTCCACCGAATGGACTCCGACTGCAGCCCATTACTTACGACTTCGGCAATCCAGGCGATGACGTCGCTCTTGGAGATCCTCCCGAGACGCCACGTTCCCCACTTGGGAACGATGTGGCGCCGGACGATGCCTCGATAGCGATTCGCCGTCGAGGCCCTTCAGATGAGGAAGTCCCTCTGCCGACTGCTCAGCAAAGGGGCCAAACGCGGCCTTGGCAGCAGACGGGTCGATGCAGTGGCCGCTATGCATCTCCGCCCGGAGCTGGTCGAGCCACCGCTGCGCGTCGCCCTTGCGGTCGAACCACTTCTTCCGCTGCCGCCCCGCCGGATCTCTCCAACGGGCTAGCCAGCGGCCGTCGCGCGCGTCGCGGGTGACTCTCGCCATCTCAGCTGGCTTGGTCCAGTGCCCAGCGACGGACGCTGTCCGGGTCGAACCGGAGGTGCTTGCCCAGACGGAGCGCGGGCGGACCGTCACCGCGGTGGCGCCACTGATAGAGGGTTCCCACAGGCACGGCCAGGAAGACGGACACGTCCCGAATCGTCCACAGGGGCGGAAGCGTCGCCTCGCTTTGTTTGGTCTCCGTGCTCACGGTTCCTCCTTGGCTGACGCCGCGACGTTGGGTCGCACCCTTCACCCACCCCAAGGGGCCGGCCGACTCCCGGCGGTCACCCGGCATCCAATGAAAAGAATTCGCTGGCAAGTGACCGCCCGCCAGC
>NZ_JAKDLO010000203.1 GCF_030452765.1 Intrasporangium sp. | reverse complement strand
TCGGCGTCGAGGCAGCAGCCGTCTGGCGCGAGAACGACCGCGCCCAGCACGGCCGCGAGCGCCGGGTCATCCGGCAGCTCGCCGAAGGTTGCCCACGTCCGGCGCTGCCCCAGGCTCCCGTCGGGGCCGATGTCGAAGGCGCTGATGCGGTTGCCGAGCGTCTCGTCGACGAGCAGCACCCCGTCGTCGGTGATGACGCTGCCGTTCGGGAAGTAGAGGTCCGTGGCGACGACGGACACCGTCCCGTCCGGGTCGACGCGAAGCAGGTCTGCGGTGCGCAGGTCGGCACCGCCCATGAGGTCGAAACCGAAGTTGCCGACATACGCGCGACCCTGGGTGTCGACGACCATGTCGTTGGGGTGGCCGGTCACCTGGCCGCGCAGCTCGGCGTGCGTCACCAGCGTCCCGTCGGGTTCTCGCCGCAGCAGTCGCGCGTCCTTCATCGATACGACGAGCAGGCGTCCGTCGGGGAGCCAGCCCAGCCCGGACGGCTGCCCGGGCACGTCGGCCTCGACGCGTAGGTCGGTGCCGTCCTCGGCGGCCGACAGGACGCGGTAGGTGTAGAAGTCGACGAACCAGATCCGCCCGTCGTGCCAGCGGGGGCACTCGAGGTAGGCGAAGTCGGTCAGGACGGTGGTGATCTCCCGGGGCATGCCCCCTCCTTGTCGTTGTCAACCGCATCCTTGCCTGTCCTTCTGGCGGCGACCGTTCAGGGATCGCGCAGCTTGCCGCCCTTGGCGAGGTTCGGGTCGGTACACGAGGCCAGGTCGAAGCAGCACGGCCGCCGCTTGCCACCGTCCATCTTCGACATGCTGACCTCGACCCGTCGCTGCCGAGTCTCGGGGTTGGGCGTCGCCTGCACCCAACGGACCCACTCCCACCGAGCCATCGGCGTGATGTCCTCCCACACGTCCCGGATCTTCGCCGGTGCCTCGGCCAAGGCAGTGGCGAGGTCGTCGGGGACGTCCGGCTCCGGCCAGTCGGCTGCCACGCGGAGGGTGACCTCGGTGCTGTCGCCCGGGCTGATCCTGGCGCCCTGTCGGAGGGCCTTGTCGACGCGGATCCAGTGACCGCGGCGACCGTCCGGCTCCACGACCGTCTCGAAGTCGTGCCCGGCCATAGATGCGTGCACGGCCACCGATGCGTGCACGGCTACCTGTCCACGCGACGGGAGCCGCTCGCTGGCATCCTCTGGCAGGCGCACGAGGGCCACGTCGTCGATTGCGGACACCACGGCCTTGAAGATGATCGGCGCCGGCTCGGACGATCGGGTGTCGGTGGGCATGACACGACCTCCTTGGTCTCTCGGCTCCTGGTTCGGTTGCCGGGCTGGGTTCGACGGTCGGAAGAACACAACAAGTCCAGTCTGGGCCATCATCGCGTGCAGCACCGGCCGAGGTGAGACGGACTTGTTGTGTCCGGCCGACCGCGCCGGTCCCAGATGTGAGCTTCTCGCGAGCGCCGGTCGCGGACTTGCCTGCCGTCCGACCGCGCGCGGAAGGGTCGCTGAGCGGCATACGGCATCGAGCGTGCGTGGGATGGGCTCGACGTCGTCGCGCACCACCGCCGGTTCCGGCCGGGGCGCTACCTGCGCCACCTCGGCGGATGCCGCTGCCTCGCGCCACTCAGGGTGGCGCGGGATCCTCGTAGGCCGGGCGCAGCAGGTCGGGCAGGGAACGGCCGCGCAGCGTCACCTCGACCGGAGGCAGCTGGTCGAGCAGGGAGGTGCTGGCCACCACCTCGCGGGTTCGAGGGAGGCGGCCCTGCACGGAGAAGAACCGATCCAGGCAGGCCTCGAGCGGGACGCTGGTGTGTGCGTCGGCCGCGACTGTGGGGCTGTCGGGGCGCGCCGCCTGCAGGTTGTCGAGCAGGTCCTCCCTCCCACGCCCTCGCCAGGCGAGGATCCGGAACGGATCGTCGTCGAACGACTCGGCCAGCAGGTAGAAGGTGGCGGCGACGTGCTTGCACGGCACTTCCCAGTCTGGGCAGGTGCAGTCGAGGGACAGGTCGCTCGCGCTGGTCGGGAACAGCGCGATCCCGACGTCGGCGAAGACGTCCTCGATGTCGTCGGGCATCTCCCCCGCGAGCAGCTTGGCCAGGTACCAGGCGTTGTCGGCGAGCTCGCGCTCGACCTGCGCCCATTCCGCCTTGCCGAAGGCGGCGACGCCGATGCGCACCCGGTACGGTCGCGCCCGGCTGCCCTGGACCTGCGCGGTGACCGCGCCGACGTCGAGGTCCAGCGAGACGACCTGGCCCTTGCGGGCATAGGTCCGGCCGCGCTGCAGGCGACCGCCCATGCCGATGCCCTCGAGGACGGCGACGAACCGCTCGGACCACCAGTGCTGGGCCATGGCGCCCCGCTTGGTGCGCGCCACGAGTCCGCCCTCGACGGCTCGCGGGCGCGACGGAGGATAGAACCTACTCACCGACGGCCTCCTCGGACAGGGCGAAGAGCCGGCGCAGCTCGCCGGTGGACAGCTCGGTGAGCCAGCCCTCGCCGTCGCCGACCACCAGGTTGGCCAGAGCCAGCTTCTCCTCGATCATCTGGTCGATCTTCTCCTCCAGGGTGCCGGTGCACACGAACTTGCGCACCTGCACCCGCCGGCGCTGCCCGATCCGGAACGCGCGGTCGGTCGCCTGGTTCTCCACGGCCGGGTTCCACCACCGGTCGAGGTGGATGACGTGGTTGGCGGCGGTCAGGTTGAGCCCGGTGCCTCCCGCCTTGAGCGACAGGAGGAAGATCGGCGGGCCCTGCTCTGACTGGAAGCGCTGCACGAGCTCGTCACGCTGGTCCCTGGGCGTGCCGCCGTGCAGGTAGGCGACGTCGGTGCCGAACCGGGCGGCCAGGTGCGGCAGCAGGAGCCCGGCGAACTCGGTGAACTGCGTGAACAGCAGCACCCGGTCCCCCTCGGCGAGGATCTCCTCCAGGAGCTCCTCGAGACGGATCACCTTGCCCGAGCGCCGGCCGACGGGGGAGCGGTCGTGCAGCACCTGGGCGGGGTGGTTGCACACCTGCTTGAGCTTGGTCATCGTCGCGAGGACGTTTCCGCGGCGTTCGATGCCCTCGGAGCTCTCGATCCTGTCCATCATGTCGTCGACGATCGACTGGTAGAGCGAGGCCTGCTCGACCGTGAGCCGGCAGTACTCCTTGACCTCGATCTTCTCGGGCAGGTCGTCGATGATCGTCGGATCGGTCTTGAGCCGGCGCAGGATGTAGGGCTGGGTGACGGTGCGCAGCCGCTCGGCCGGCTCGGTCGCGCCATGACGCTCGACCGGGACGGCGTAGCGTTCGCGGAAGAGCTCGGCGGACCCGAGCATCCCGGGGTTGGCGAAGTCCATGATCGACCAGAGCTCGGAGAGCCGGTTCTCCACGGGGGTGCCGGTCAGGGCGACCCGATGGCCGGCGCGCAACCGGCGCACCGCGCGCGAGGCCTGCGACCGGCTGTTCTTGATCGCCTGTGCCTCGTCCAGCACGACGCGGTGCCAGTCGTGCCCGGCCAGCTCGTCCATGTCGCGCGTGCCGGTGCCGTATGTCGTCAGGACGAGATCCGTCCTCGTCAGACGTTCTCGCAGGGCGAGCCCGCGCAGTCGCCCCGTGCCGTGGTGCGCGTAGACGCGCAACGACGGCGCGAACCTGGCCGCCTCGCGCTGCCAGTTGCCCACCAGCGACATCGGGCAGAGCAGCAGCGTCGGCCCGGCGGCCGGGTCGTCCGCGCGGTGGGTGGACTCGAGGGCGAGCAGCTGCACCGTCTTGCCGAGGCCCATGTCGTCGGCCAGGCAGGCGCCCAGCCCGAGCGTGGCGAGGAACGACAGCCAGGACAGGCCGCGGGACTGGTAGGGCCGCAGCGTGGCAGCGAACGAGCCCGGCGGCTCGATCGCCGACAACGATGCCGCCGCCGTGCCGTTCAGCAGCTCACCGAGCCAGCCGTCGGCGGTCACTCCGGTCACCGGCAACGGGGTGCCGAGGTCGTCCGGGTGGCTGGCGGCCAGGGCGAGGATCTCCGCGGCAGTGCGTGGTCGGACCGGCTCTCGCTGCAGGAACTCCAGGCCCCGTCGCAGCTGCTCCGGGTCGATGGCCACCCACATGCCGCGCAGCCGGACGAGCGGCGCTTTGGTCTCGGCGAGCGCGGTGATCTCCTCGTCGGTCAGCGTCTCGTCACCGACCGCGAGCTGCCACTGGAAGTCGACGAGGGAGTCGCGGCTGAACGTGCCGCCGGTGACGGCGGCGTCGGCCGGTGCGCTGGCCGATGCCCGGAGGCCGAGCCGTGCTCGGCGGTCCCACCAGGACGGCAGGAGCACGCCGAAGCCGGCCTCGTCGAGCGCGGGAGCGGCGGTCGCCAGGAAGTGGTAGGCGCCGTCGGCGTCGAGCCGGAGGTTCTGCGGCCTGGCCTGGTGCAGCCCGGCGGCCAGCTCGGGGTAGACCCGGCTCGCCCGGCCGAGCTCACCGAGGAGGAGCTCCTGCGGTCGGCCCAGCCAGCGGCGCAGGCTCCCGTCGTCGGCCCACGCCTGAGCGGCTGGTACCAGCAGGCTCGGGTCCTCGGTGGACTGCAGCAGGAACTCCAGCCGCCACTCGACGGACTGGTTCGGAGCGACGGCCTGGTTCGGAGCGCCGATCTGCTCGGGAGGGAGGGTCTGCCCGGGAGCGAGGGTCTGCCCGGCTGGCTCAACCGGCGGGTGGTTGCCCGATGGCGGCTCGTCGGGTAGCTGTGCATCGTGCGGGAGGTCGTCGCGCGAAAGATCGTCGCCCAGCCCGTCGGCCGGGGCCACCTCGGTGAGGCGGAAGGTGGCTCGGGCCGGACCGACCCGGCCGGTCCCGATCTCGTCCCACGGGGCCAGCCGGCGCGCGAGCTCCTGCACCTCCGGCTCGAGCGCATCGAAGTGACCGTCCGGCGCGGCCAGCGCTCCCAGCCACGCCTCGACGGCCGGCAGCTGCCGGGGCCGGCGCCCCCGCCGGGCAGGTACGAGATCGAGGTCCGACCCGAGCCGGCGCCGCATGGCCGCGTCGGTCAGGGCGTGCAACGCGTCGACGAGCAGGTCGGAGGCGTCCCCACGGGCGGGCTCGCACCGGCACACCGGGGGCATCGCCGCGACGAGGGCGCCCGACGCGACCACATCGGGGCCTCGCAGGGCAGGTCGCCACTGGGCAACGGGGCCCAAGACGTCGACCCCGACGGTCGGGACCACCCGGCCGCGTTCGACGAGCTCGCCGGCGAAGGAGGCCACGTTCGCCAGATAGCCGACCGAGACGCCCAGGCGCACGTCGGCCTCCCCGCCGTGCCCGTTGCCGTTGCCGTTGCCGTTGCCGGTGTCGCCGTCGGTGACATTGTAATTGCTGTCGCCGGTCACCGAGCCCAGCCAGTCCAGCGCCTCGGCCTGCGACAGCTCGCAGGTGGGGACTCGCCAGGGCAGCAGCAGAGGATCGCTCTGGGGGGAGCTACGCGGGCTGATACGCACCAGCTCGGGGGAGTCCAGCGGAGACTTGGCCAGTGACGGCAGCTGCAGGGTGGCCTCTCCCGGACGGCCGGGCACGAGCCGGGTGAGCAGGTCGGCAGCAGCGGCGAACGGGTGCGGCCGGGCCGAGCGCACAGCTTGGCTCCGGCTGGTGACGGTCCGCTCGGAGTCCTCTGCCCACAGGCACAGGCCACGACCTGGAGACCAGAATCCGTGAAGGACGAGCACGCAGGGGCCTTTCGAGTGCGTCGGGACCGTGCACAGGCTAGCGGCCCAAGCACAGCGGCATACATCGTGTCCCATGTCTCTGGGGGCCGTTTCGCCCCTCTGGTGGTGTTCGCGGTGGCGCCTTGTGACCGGTATCGTGTACTACACAAGATACGTATCAGGAGTCATAGGTGTCAGGAGTCGATGTGAGGCTCAACAGCAAGGGACAGGTCACGATCCCTGCCGATCTCCGTCATCGGCTCGGCTTCACCCAGGGCGACGAGGTGGATGTCGTCGAGGATGGCGCCACACTTCGCATCGTGCATCGTGGGCAGGGCGAGACCCGCGGCTCCCGGATCGTGGGACGGATGCGGGCGCGCGCGACGACGAAGCAGACCACCGACGAGCTGATGGACCTGCTGCGTGGAGAGTGAGGGTGCGGCGGCCGTCACCCTCGTCGACTCCAACGTGCTCCTCGACATCCTGACCGATGACCCGGTCTGGGCTGCTTGGTCCGGGGACGCCCTTGGCCGTGCGCTCGACGGCGGACCGGTCGTGGTCAACCCGATCGTCTATGCCGAGGTCTCTGTCGCCTTCGACCGGATCGAGGAGCTCGACGCGGCGCTTCCGGAGGCGGCCTTCGTCCGCGAGGCGCTCCCCTACCCGGCAGGATTCGTTGCCGGGAAGGCATTCCTCGCATACCGACGGGGCGGTGGGGCCCGGACAACGCCCTTGCCCGACTTCTACATCGGTGCGCATGCCGTCGTTTCGGGGTACCGGATGCTGACCCGTGACGCCAAGCGATATCGGACGTACTTCCCCCGGCTGGACGTGGTCGCTCCCGGCTGACGGCCAAAGGGTGTCCGGATGTCGGATCGCCGCCAGACTGTTGGCCCCCCGTTGGTCGCTTCGAACGCCGACCGCGCACCCAGCCGCCATGATGCGTCGGCACTGAACGACCCCACGACTTCCGAGCAGCAACTTGTTGACAGTCTCGATCTCGGCGACTCCGACGCGATCTTCACATCGGTCTCGGATCTCGACCTGGGGTCAGGGTGGGCCTCGTGAGCCTGAGCGGTGAGTCATGAATGTGTCTGTGGGTCAGCCAGATCCGCCCGTCAGACAGGCTTGCATGGGATGGCCCGTTGAGATGCAATCGAACAAACGTTCGAATCGATCGACGGAAAGGTCTCAGGTCTTCGCCATGGCTGCTGGTTCGACGCTTCTGGAGCACCTGCGCGAGCAGATGGCTGCCGTGCAGGACAAGCATGAGGCGGACCGGACGGGTGCGGCACGCGCTTTCTGGAAGAGCCTTGACGCCGGGTCGTGCACCGGCGGGGCATCCGGCGGCAGTGCGGCATCGGGTGGCGGCGGTGCATCGGGTGGCAGTGGTGCGCCGGGTGGCAGCGCTGGCGGCGGAGCGCGCCGCACCGCAGCGCGTCAGAGCGAAGCGTGTCAGAGCGGAGCGCGTGACAGCCGGCAGGGCAGCGCCCATCCCGATGCAGTCCACCCGGCCCGCCACGACTCTCGCCGTGGCGCGCACGGCGGTGCCCACGTCGGTGACCAGGATGGCGCGCACGCCAGCGCGCACGCCGGTGCTCGGGATGGCGCGCACGGCGGTGCCCGGGATGGTGCCCGGGAGGGCGATCGC
>NZ_JAKDLO010000202.1 GCF_030452765.1 Intrasporangium sp. | reverse complement strand
GTCAACTTCGCCAACGACTACTCCGACGGCATCCGGGGCACCGACACGGCCCGGGCGCTCAGGCCCGGCTGTCGGTAGGCACAGGGCTCAGAGCCGGCGCAGGAACTCCGGGTCGTCGTCGGGACCCCGGGGGCCCGAAGGGCGGGAACTGCCGCGACCGGGGGGGCGCTGCACCGCGTGCGAGTCGACGCGCCCGGAGATGAACCACAGGACCGGGCCGAGGACGGGGACCAGCACGAGCAGCAGCCATACCGCCTTCGGCAGCATGCGCATGCGGCGTCCGTTGGTCTGGAGACAGTCGACGAACGCATAGATCGTGGCGAAGACCACGGCTGCGGTCAGCAGTACGCGAGCCATCGGTCACTCCTTCGGCGAGGTGGTCGATCCCATTTTGCCACCTTGTTCCGTCGGCTTCAGTCGCCCTGAAGGGCAAGCCTGATCGCCGCCCGGTCGGGCTTGCCCGGAGCCAGGTGGGGGATCGTCGGCAGCGTGACGACACGTCTGGGCAGCGCAGGGTCCGGCAGGATGCCGCGCAGCTGGTCGCGAACGTCACGCGCGGTCACGTGCGCGTTCGGGTCGAGCAGGGTGACGGCCGCGCAGACCTCCTCGCCCCACTCGCCGTCGGGCATCCCGATGACGATGGCGTCGAGCACGTCCGGCACGTGCCGGGCGATCGCGTCCTCGACGACGCCCGGGGTGATCTTGAGGCCGCCGGTGTTGATGACGTCGTCGGCTCGCCCGTCGATGACGAGCCGCTCGCGCTCGTCGAAGCGGCCGAGGTCGTCGGTGCGGAACCACCGGACACCCTCGGGGTCGGTGGAGAAGGCATCGGCCGTCAGGCCCGGCTCGCCGAGATAGCCGTGGGCGACCGTGGCGCCGCCGAGCACGACATGTCGGTCGTTGTCGATGTGGATCTGGCTGGTCGGAAGCGGCACTCCGTCGTAGACGCAGCCGCCGGCGGTCTCGCTCATGCCGTAGGTGAGCCGGAGCGGGACGCCTGCCTCGAGGGCCTCTCGGTGCATCGCCTGCGGGGTTGCCGATCCCCCGACGAGGACCCCGTCGAAGCCGAGCAGCGCATCGAGCCCGTCCTGGGCGGCGAGCAGCCGGCCGAGCTGCGTCGGCACGAGGGCTGTGTAGCGTCGCGAGGCACCCGTCGCCTCGAGCCGGGCCGCGGCGCGCGCGAACCCGGCGGCCGTGAAACCATCCCGGCTGTCCAGGACGAGAGGCGTCGTTCCCGCCCGGAGCGAGCGGACGAGAACCTGCAGCCCGGCCACATGGTGGGCCGGCAGGGCGAGCAGCCACGACCCGGACCCCCCGATGACGTCGTGCGTCGCGTCGGCTGAGGCGCCGAGGGCCTCGGCGGTGAGCAGGACCCACTTCGGTCGCCCGGTTGACCCGGAGGTGCCGACGGCCACCGCCAGACCCTCGGGCAGGTCGGCAGGGTCGTGAGGTGCGACGAGTGGGGGAGGCCCGTCAGCGGCATACGGCATGACGGGGGCGCGGCCGGTCAGGGCGTCCTCGAGGACGGGCAGGATCGACAGGGCGTCCGGTCCGGCGGGCACGGGCACGGGCAGGGGCAGAAGCGTCACGAGGCAGCCTTCGGGAGCGGTCGGGCAGGACGGCCGACCCAGCGGGACCGGGCGGCGAGGATGACGCAGCCGAGCAGCGCTGCGGCGGCGACGGGGAAGCCGATGTGCGGGTTGAGCGGCAGGATGATCCCGAGCGCGCCACCGACGACCCAGAGCATCTGCAGGGTGGTCTCGGACCAGCCGAACACCGACGTGCGGACGCGCTCGTCGATCTCGCGCTGGATGAGGGCGTCGAGGCAGAGCTTGGCGAGCTGGGAGCTGAGGCCCTGGACGAGCCCGATGACGACGATGAGAAGCAGGCCGTACCAGATGCCGGTCGCGGCGCAGGTGACCATCGCGACGAGCAGGGTGATCATCGCGACGCGCTCGGGGCGATGCTCGCGCAGCACGTTGCCGAGGATGCTGCCACAGGCATTGCCCACGCCGATCCCGACACCGACGAGGCCGAGCACGATCCCGGCGTGCAGCCCGTCGATGGGGTGCTCCCTGGCCAGGAAGGCCATGAAGAGAATGAGGAAGCCGGTCAGCAGGCGGGTCCCTCCGGTCGACCACATCGCATGGCGCACCGGCCAGGGGATCGCGCGGACGCGGCGCCGCACTCGCCCGAAGATCCCGAGCGAGTCGACGGTGAGCGCGTGATCTTCAGGGGGATGGATATGCCGCTCGCTGCCCGCTCTGCCCGCGCGGCTCTCGATGGGGATCGGCGCGGTGTCCTCGGGGTCGAGCTCGCCCTCCGAGCTGTCGATCCGGGCAGGCAGGCGGATCGCCTGGATCGTGCCCACGACGAAGACGACGAAGGCTGCGCGGAGCGCCCACGGCGCGCCCCCGAACATGAGGGCCCCCGCGAGCGCGCCACCGACGGTGCCGCCGATGATGCCCGCGACGGAGACCTTGGAGTTGGCCTTGACGAGGGTGGTGTCGGGGGGAAGCACGCGAGGGACGGCTGCGGCGCGCACGACGGTGTAGCACTTGGAGGCGACGAGGTAGGTCAACGCGGCGGGGAAGAGCCAGTTGCTGTGGTTGGTGAGCGCCTCGGCCATGACCCAGCAGAGGAAGCCGCGCAAGGCCATCGTCGTGCCGATGGCCCACCGCCGCCCGAAGGGGATGCGGTCGAGCAGCGGGCCGAGGAACGGTGCGATGAGGGTGAAGGGGATCATCGTCAGCAGGAGGAACGAGGCGACCTCGTCGCGGGCCTGGACGGTCTGCGGGTTGAGGAAGACCGTGCCGGCGAGGGCGACCATCATCGCGGCGTCACCGGCGGCGTGGGTCGCATGCAACTCGGTCACGCGGGCCAGGCCCGACTCGCCGGCACCGCCGGAGTGTGTGTAGCCGTGGTAGGTGTGCGAGGTGAAGCGCCCGGCGCGCGCGGTGAGGCGGGCCCCGCCGACGGTGGCGCGCCCCACCCCCCGGCCGACGGCCCTGGTCGCGTTGGCTGCGGTGGTGCGCAGTGGCTGCTGGTAGTCGGCGGGCCGGCCACCCGGCGGGACGTCGATCTCCTCGGTGGGCTCGACCCGCGGCCGGCGCGCGCCGGCGTCAGCGCCGGCGTCGGAGGGGTCGTGCGGGGAGCTCACCCCTTCATCTTGCCCTGCCGCCGTGACAGTCTGCTCGCCCTACCCTGTCGACCGGGCACCTGGCGGCGCTCGACCGGGCGCCAGGGGCGCCGCAGGCGAGTTACTGGGTGGTAGAACACAACAAGTCCAACGCGGTGACCCGTACCACGCTGGACTTCATGCCGCGGCGAGGACTTGTTGTGTTCTTCGGAACAGACCTCAGCGCACCAGGGCGACGGCTCCGCAGACGACGTAGGCGAGACTCTCGCCGGTCATCAAGGAGTCGCAACATCATGCGCAAGGATGCCGGGCTCAACGGCGACACCGACTCGAGCCTCAGGTCGACGCCAGGCGATCACGCCAATGGCCGGGCCTGCGTTTCTCGTGCGCCGGCGCGACGACAACGAGCTCGGTCCCCCCGAACCAGGTAGACCAACCGGTACGGGAAGCCCGACACCCGGCGAGATCGCACGACCGGGGATGCTCTCCCAGCCAGGCCAGACCCCGCCAGCTTCCGGCCAGCCCAGGACCGTGTCAACGACATCGTCGACCGTCGCCTCGAATCGATCGCCGAGCCCAGCGCCGCGCTCCTCGTACCAAGCCACGTCGGCACGAAGCTCCGCCAGGGCCTCCGGGTGGTAGCGAACGTCGAGCATCAACGCTGCCCCGCGGCACGGTCTGCCGCGAGCTGCGCCCTGACATTGTCCCGCGAGATGGTCTGCACCCGACCGCTCGTGATGTCGTCAACCCGACGTGATCTTCGCTGTCCAGGCCTGGTGAAGCTCTGCCGGATCCGTCACGTCGTCGAGACTGGCCAGCAGGGCGCTGGCCACCTGGGCGCGCTGATCCACCGGGAGCGTCAACGCCAACCGCGTCATCTCGTCGATTCCGGCGGTCATGAACCCAGCCTTCGCGACAGGCTCCTCGAGCGTCTGATGAGAACTCGCCCGCAGCTACTGCCACAGCTTGTGCCCATCGGAGCACCAACCAGGCCGCTGATGGGCAACATCCCAGATCAGTAATACCAGGGGAACGGCGCCCAGTCCGGATCGCGCTTCTCGAGGAACTGGTCGCGGCCCTCGATCGCCTCGTCGGTCATGTAGGCCAAGCGGGTCGCCTCGCCGGCGAACACCTGCTGGCCCATCAGTCCGTCGTCGGTCAGGTTGAGGGCGAACTTGATCATCCGCTGTGCCTGTGGGCTCTTGCCCATGATCTCGGAGGCGGCCTGCAGCGCCTCACGCTCGAGGTCGGCGTGGTCGGCGACGATGTTGACCGCGCCCATCCGGTGCATGTCCTGCGCGGTGTAGGTGCGCCCGAGGTGGAAGATCTCACGGGCGAACTTCTGCCCGACCGACTTCGCGAGGTAGGCCGACCCATAGCCGCCGTCGAAGGACCCCACGTCCGCGTCGGTCTGCTTGAACCGGGCGTGCTCCCGCGAGGCGATCGTCAGGTCGCACACGACGTGCAGGGAGTGGCCGCCGCCCGCGGCCCAGCCGCTCACGACGGCGATGACGATCTTGGGCATCGTCCGGATGAGCCGCTGCACCTCGAGGATGTGCAACCGCCCGCCCTGGGCCTCGACCCGGGCCTCGTCGACCCCGGCCGCGCTGGGGTCGGCATCGGCGGAGGTGGCGTACTGGTAGCCGGACCGACCCCGGATCCGCTGGTCGCCGCCGGAGCAGAAGGCCCACTTGCCGTCCCTGGCCGAGGGGCCGTTGCCGGTGATGAGCACGACCCCGACATCGGGCGACATCCGGGCGTGGTCGAGCGCACGGTAGAGCTCGTCGACCGTGTGCGGCCGGAAGGCGTTGAGCACCTCGGGCCGGTTGAACGCGACCCGGACGACACCCGACTCGGGACGCGGACGACCCTCGCGGGCTCGGCGCCGGTGGTAGGTGATGTCGCTCAAGTCGAAACCGGGGACGGCATCCCACTCGTTCGGGTCGAAGATCTCGGACACGGTGCTGTAGGCGCGCTCGGTGCTCACGGACCCGACCCTAACGATGACCCAGACGTGCAGCCGTACGCGGCGTTAGGGTCGCCGCTATGCCGATCCCTCCGTATGTCGCCCACCTGCGCACGATGATCGGCCACGAACTGCTGTGGTTGCCCGGGTGCACGGCCGTCGTGCTCCGCCAGGTCGGCGACCGCACTGAGGTGCTGCTGCTGCGGCGATCGGACACCGGCGAGTGGACGCCGGTGACCGGGATCGTCGACCCGGGGGAGGAGCCGCACGTCGCTGCCGTGCGCGAGGTGCTCGAGGAGACCTGTGTCGTCGCCGAGGTGGAGCGGCTGGTCTGGGTCAGCGCCGGCGAGGTGATCGAGCACGTCAACGGCGACCGGGGCCAGTACCTCGACCACACGTACCGCTGCGGTTGGGTCTCCGGTGAGCCCCGGCCCGGCGACGACGAGGCCACCGAGACGGCGTGGTTCGCGCTGAGTGAGCTGCCGCCGATGCCACAGCGCCACGTCGAGCGCATCGCGTGTGCGGTCGAAGACCCGCGCGAGGTCCGGATGGGTCGGTAGGGCTGGCGGGCTCGGCAGATACGGTGCAGGTATGAGTCTCGATCGACCCCAGCACCCCGATCCCTACGAACTGCTTCCCAAGGTCGCGTCCTTCACCGTGACCAGCGAGGACATCACCGACGGCCAGCCGCTCAAGGACGAGCAGGTGGCGGCCAAGGGCAACACGAGCCCGCAGCTCGCATGGTCCGGCGCGCCGGAGGGGACCAGGAGCTACGTCGTGACGATGTTCGACCCGGACGCGCCGACACCGTGCGGCTTCTGGCACTGGGCGGTCGTCGACATCCCGGCCGACGTCACCGCTTTGGCGGTGGGTGCCGGCGCAGCAGGCGGAGGGGGCCTGCCGGCCGGCTCCTTCATGCTGCGCAACGATGGTGGTGAGGCGGCTTTCATGGGCGCCGCTCCGCCGCAGGGTGACCAGGTGCACCGCTACTACGTGGTCGTGCACGCGGTCACCGAGGACTCGCTCGGCATCGACGGGACCGCCTCGAATGCGGTGCTGAGCTTCAACCTGGCCTTCAAGACGGCTGGGCGCGCCCTCGTGGTGGGCACCTACCAGCACTGAGGCTCCTGGCCCGGCGGGCTCCACAAGGTCGGGCAAGGGTGTGCCTGTGGACACCGGCCGTGGCTCGGGATGGAACTGTGTCACCCTATGGGGGCGTTTGACGTAGTTCTGTTCGGATGTGACGGGGGAACCCATGGTTGTGACTCGCAGGTTGATGCCGTATGCCGCTGTGCTGGCTGCCGCTCTGACGGTGGCGGCATGCTCGGGAGGAGACCCTGAGCCGGTGGAGCCACCGGGGTCACCGACGAGCGTCGCCACGTCGGTGCCGACCGCGAGCACGACGAGCAGCGTGCCGACGACGAGCGCGACGCCGACGAAGGCCGACGACCCGGTGGCCGCCAAGATTCCCAAGGCTGCGCGGGCCAAGACCCAGAGGGGTGCCGAGGCCTTCGCCGCCTTCTACATGACCCAGGTGAATCGTGCCTTCACGAGAGCTGACCCTACCCAGCTAGAGGGCCTGTCCAGACCCGGATGCAATATCTGCCGTGCTTTCGAAGAAGGCGCCGAGGACATGAAGAAGGAAGGGGTCCACCACCAAGGACTCTCGATCGAACCAACATCTGCGACTATCCAACGATACGACGAGGTGGCCCAGAGCGTCCTGGTTTGGACGACACAGCACTCTGTCCCAGTGGTCAACAGAGAAGGCAAGCAGGTACGGACGACGACAGGTTCGAAGGGCATCTTCCTGGCGACACTCGTGTACGACAAGCACTGGTGGGTCAACAAGTTGCAGGTGGCGAAATGAGGTCCCTGCTGGGCAGAGCCCTCGCAGTGCTTCTACTGATCACTGGAGGTGCCCTCTACACAGCGACCTCGGCACAAGCTGGCACCTGTCCGGACAACGTCTTCAAAGTCTGTGGCAAGACAACCCATGATTACGCGGAGATCGGATGGACCCGCCAGCAGGTCCTCGGCCTGCCGAAGTTCAAGGGTGACAAGGGCGGCGCGGTCGTGGCCTCGGACAAGAAGCGGCCGGTGTACGAGTACCGCACCCTTGCCAACTGTTACCAGGCCAGGCCGGGCACTCCCACGGAGGGGGTCACCTGCATGGCGGCGCTGCGGACCTGCCCGGAGGACACGGTGG
>NZ_JAKDLO010000201.1 GCF_030452765.1 Intrasporangium sp. | reverse complement strand
GGTCGGGTGGGTCCAGGTAGCCAGCTGCGGCGCCTTCTATGGCCCAGCGGGGGATTGGGTTGGGCAGACCGACTCGGCGGAGGTCGGCGGCGGCGCGTAGGACGGCGCTGGCGGAAGGGCTGAAGCGATCAGTGGCTTGGCTGTCCTTCGGCGGGTATAGGCGGTCGACGAGTTGGGTGCCGCCGGCCAGGACCTGAGTGATCTTGCGCCCGTGCTCTGTCCGAGCCGCGGCGTCTCGAGCCTTACGCAGCCGCGGATCGTCGAGTTCCGGCTCATCCGGTAGGTCGGCGTCCGTGAATATCCCCGGAACCTCGATGATGGACACGCGAGTCAGCAGGTGGGGGATGGCGCCAACTCCGGTTGCGGCCTTGTCCGGTTCTGGTCGCGCTTGCATGGCGGCGTGGTTGGTGGGCCAGATGGTGCTGGCGAACAGAATCGGCCCGACTGTCGCATTGAGCATCTCGACGATGGCTTTGGCGGCGCGGATGCCCTCAGGGGTTCCGGGAAGCAGGTCCTGGAGTTCGTCGAGCCACACGATGGTCCTGGAAGGGATCCCGTCCATCAGGAGGCGGACAAGCACGTTGTCGTGGCGGGGGGCGGTCAGCTGCCAGTCGGGCAAGACCGCCGTGACGGCTTCGTAGAGGGTGCGGGTCTTGCCCGTGCATGAGGTGCCTACGACGAGAAGGAAGGCAGGCCGATCAGATTTCTTGGCCCGGATGAGGAGTTCGCGGAGCTGATGGTCGTGGGGTCGGGCAAGGTAGGGGGTGAGGATGATCTCCTGGTGAACGGTGATCGAGTCGTGCACGCCGAGGGCTGACGGGCCCCACTCGGTGACCGGCGGACCTACCGTTACCCCGCGATTGGTTGCATCGCGGGAAGCAGCAACGGCCGCACCGGCCGGATAGCTGTCGTAGTGATGGTGGTGGACTCCGTCCTGGAATCCGATGCCGCCGTTGGCGTTGACCTGCTTGCGCCGGGGCGGGTTGGCTTGTTGGGGGGTCACCGAGGCAGTGGGCGCTGCCACCGCTGCCGGCCCGGGGCGCCTGCAGCGGTGCAGATAACGGTGAGGACAGGGGATGGGTCGGCCAGGCTTGGCGCGCAACTGAACAACACCGAGGATCCGGGCGGCATCTCCTGGTCCGGGGGAGTCGGCCAAGCAAGGTCGACGTTGGCGGTGATCGTCACGTCGCGGGCGGTCGTGGTGCCGGTGTTGCGCAACTCGTAGCCGTCGCCCTCAAGCCGAAACAGATCCCAGTCGACGTTGGCTACTGCCCGCGCGCCGTGGTGGTGCACATGCTGCCCACCGATGAACCCGGTGCCGCCGTCCTTGTTGACCTGCTTGATGATGGTCGCGGCGACGGACCCTGGGGCCAGTGCGGCTGGTCCGGCGGCGGTGAGGAGGTTGCGGGCAAGGGCCAGGATGTCCTGGTCATCGCCGACGCCAGCCTCGACCAAGTGCCCCTTGAGGGCTTGCCCGTTGGCTGGTGTGGGCTCGGCCGCGTATACGGTGAGTTTGGCGTCACCGACCGGGTCCTTCTTCAGCCTTCCCCGTACCAGCGCGACCAGCCGATCGCGGGTTCCAGTTATCGCTCCCTTAGTCATGTCCTTGACCGCTTCCCCGGCACCGACACTGGCTGAGGCCGCGATCGCTCCCAGCACCGCCGAGACCGCGTCAAGCTGTGCATTGTCCATGAACACATCAAACCGCACCCCGGTGAGACGAGCTCAGGAGACGCGGGGGCGCGCCGAGGGCGCGCCGTCCGTGAGGCATAACCTCGGAAGCGTCGCAGGGTAGAAGCCATAACGTAATGTTTATGTTACATACGAAGGTCCGCTGCGCAAGATTGGCTGCATCTCGACACTGTCCGAGGGCCGAGTGGCCGGAACGAACCGGTCGATCCGCGGTCGGTTGTGCTCAGCTCGCGTCGGGGCCGCAGGTCGTTCCGGCCACTCGGCCCCATCGGGGTGGGCGCCAAACCGGCTCAGACCGGGTTGCGCCTCAGGGCGAGGACGCCATACGTGAGGGCGATGACGAGGGCCGTTGCGCCGACCATGTGGGCGAGCACGAGCGTCTCGGGCAGGGCGGTGAAGTACTGGACGTAGCCGACGAGCCCCTGCAGGAGCGTGACGAGCAGGACGACGTTCCAGGCCCGTCTGGTGCGGCCGTCCCTGGTCGTGAGCCGCACGGCGACGAGGGTGGCGATGACCAGGCCGCAGAAGAACATGACGGTGTCCGCGTGCAGCCAGGCCACCATCCTCGGGTCGAAGCCGGTCCGTGCCGGGGTCGCCGCATCGCCCGAGTGCGGCCCCGAGCCGGTGACGATCGTGCCCAGCACGAGGACCACCCCACCGACCGTCGCGGTGCCCCACGCCAGCGTCCGGGCCAGCGGGTGGACGAGCAGCTCGCCGGGGCCCGACTCCTCGTCCTGCGCGCCGCGCACCAGGGTGGTCGAGAGCGCCACGAGCGCCATCGACATGAGGAAGTGGAACGCGACGGTGAACGGGTTGAGCCCGGTGCGCACCGTCACTCCGCCGACGAGGGCCTGCGCCGCGACGCCGCCGAGGACGCCATACGCGACCCAGTGCATCCGGCTCCGCTTGGGCCAGTGCGTCACGACCGCCCAGATCGCGAGGATGGCGAGGATGCCGACCATGCCGGTCAGGGTCCGGTTGCCGAACTCGATGAACTTGTGGATCCCCTGCTCCTGGTGGGGGACCGGCACGAACGACCCTGGCACGCACTCGGGCCAGGTCGGGCAGCCGAGCCCGGACCCCGTCAGGCGCACGATCCCGCCAGTGATGACGATGAGGACCTCGCCGACGAGGTTGGCCAGCAGGATCGGGCGAACCCACGAGGCGCGGACGGCTGGGAGGCGGAGGCTCGCTCGGGCGGTGGTCGACACGCCTAGAGGGTATGCCGCTCACCTCGCCCCCGCGGAATCGAGCGCTCGCGTCGTTGGACGGCAGATCGCACTACGGTGCGGTGGCAGAGCGCGCCGTCGTGCGGCACAGTGGGGGACCGGCGGCCTGAGGCATCCTCGGGGCCGGTCCCGAGGATGACGCGCAGGAGGAGATGCCGATGGACGACGGCGCGCTCGAGCAGGCGGCTGCGGACGTCTGCGCTCGCATCACCGACAGCTTCGGACGGCAAGGCCTGATGCGTCTGCTCGGGGCGCGGCTCGATCACATCGGCCCGGGCCGGGTGCACATCGTGCTCCCGAGCCGGCCGGAGGTGAGTCAGCAGCACGGCGACGTCCACGCCGGGGCGACGAGCGCCATCGCCGACAGTGCGGGCGGGTACGCGGCGCTGACCCTGTTTCCGGAGGGGTCCGAGGTCCTCACGGTCGAGTACAAGCTGAACCTTCTCGCGCCCGCCGCAGGAGATCACCTCGAGGCGGTCGGGACGGTCCGCAGGTCGGGGCGCACCCTGACCGTCTGCCAGCTGGACGTGTACGGGGTGACCGACGCAGACCGGGCCCTCGTGGCCACCGGGCAGCAGACCCTGATCCGCATCGACCCGGCGCCGGCCCGCGCATGACCGGTGCGGGGTGCAGCGAGCCGGGTCTGCCGTCGTGGGTGGTCTGGCAGCAGCGTCCGTTCGCCGACGCCAACTTGCTCATGCTGCGCGGGCCGCATCCGGTGGTGGTCGACACCGGACGCCACTTCCATCGCCCGGCGTGACCCCGGCGGCTGCCTGGCGGACTACCGCAACCAACCCGTGAGCCGGTACACCGTCGATGATGTCCTGGGCGTCGGGCAGGTCCTCCGGCTGGGCGAGACCCACTGGGAGGTCGTGGCGACACCGGGTCACACGCCCGGGCACCTCAGCCTGTGGCAGCCGGAGGAGCGGCTGCTGGCCGTCCGGGACGCGCTGTCCGACTATGACGTCGGGTGGGTCAACCTTGCCTTGGGCGGCCCTCGGATGGCGCAGACGGCCGTGGCGTCGCTGCAACGGCCGGCCGACCTGCGACCTCGTGTCCTCATCGCGGCGCATGGACCCAGACCCGCGGACCCGAGCGCGGCGTTCGCCGCGGCCCTACGCCGCGCGTAGCGGCTCGTCGACGACCCCGAGGGTGCGGCGTGGTGTGGCGCGTGCTTCAGGATGGATACCTCCGGCCCACAGCCGAGTACTCACCCGTTCGCGCGGAAGCGCTCCGGGTGCCCTTCCCGCGGGACTGGTCCTGACGACAGGCGTTGGCCTTGGCGGATTTTCGGTTGCCCCGCGCGGGCCGGTCATGGCTCGTTGCGCAACCTCAGGCGGGTGACAGCGTCACTGGGTGACTCGGCGGGGCCCGACGCCAGAAGTGCCGGTCGGCGCTGATCAGGGGCATGTTCAGCCTGTCCGGTGTGGCCGCCCAGCTCGCGTCGTGGAAGGTGAGGCCGTGGTGGTAAGCAAGTGTGGCCGCATAGCGCAGCCAGTCGGCAGTCATGACCAAGGGGGAACCGAGGTTCGTGTGGAGGTCGTCGAGCTGGTCGGCAGCCGCGGACGGTTCCCATCGCAGCGCGCGTATGAGGACGTTGCCGATCTGGTAGGTCGCCAGGTCGAGCATGTGCGCATCGACGTCCCCCACCAGGTGCGCCCGGCGCAGGGTGCGGGACACCGGTAGCTCGGCCTCGCCTTCGCTGTGAAACCACTTGACGAGGACCGAGGTGTCGATCAGCAGATGGGTCACCGCCGCACGTCTCGGTCAGCGCGGACAAGGTCGGCGGCCTCGAACGCACCGGAGCTGCGGAACCGCTGCTCGGAGCGTTCGATCGCAGCTGCGACCAGATCGTTGTCCCGCCTGGCCAGTTCGCGTCGCGCAGCAGCGGCCAGCAGAGCACTCCGACCCGTGGATCGCCGCTTCGCCTCGGTATCGATCTCGGCCAGCAGCTCGTCAGCGAGCGAAACCCTCACCTTGGCCATACCTCAGTCAGTATGGCCAAGGGTGTTGCCGAACCGTCCCGATTGCCGATTCTCAAGTGAGACCGGTGCCAACTGACGAGACGGTGCCAACTGATGAGACGGTGCCAACTGATGTGACACTGTTGTCCATTGTATGCCATGCTTCAGTCATGCATGCCACACTCGTCTTAGGGAAACAAGGACGCCTTGTCATTCCCGCCGACGTCCGGGCGGCGCTCGGGCTCACTCCTGGCGACCAGCTGCATCTGCATGTCGACGGTCGCCGTGTCGTGCTCGAACGCCAGCAGGACGCGGCAGCCGAGCTACGTGGACTCGCCTCGTCGGTCCCGGAAGCGCGCTCGTTGGTCGATGAGCTGCTTGCCGAACGTCGCCTTGCGGCTGCGGCCGGCGAGTGACCGTCCTCGACGCTTCGGCCGTCCTCGCCCTCGTCCACGACGAGCCAGGCGCCGAGATCGTCGGCCCCGAACTCCAATCGGCGTCTCTGGGCGCGGCGAACCTGGCCGAGGTCATCGGGAAGCTCGTCGATGCAAACATCGAGGCCAACCGACTCAGGGAGCTCCTCGTCGCAGCAGGGGTGACCATCGAGCCGGTGCTCGAAGAGGACGCCGAGCTCGCAGGAGCGATGCGGGCGCTGGATGGCGGCAGGAACCTATCTCTGGGCGACAGGTGCTGCCTCGCGCTGGCCGTGCGCAGCAGCCCACCAGAGGTCCTCACCGCCGACCGCGCCTGGGCCGACCTCGAGCTGCCCGTACGGGTCCGACTGATCCGGTAGGCGGCCGCCCTCGGCAGGATCGCCTAGCGGTCGGCTCGCTCGAACCAGTCGAGCGCGAGATCGGCGACCGCGGCGGGGGCATCGTCGGTGATGAAGTGCGCCGCGTCGTCGACGAAGGCGAACTCGACGCGATCGGCGTACCGCTCCGGGTTGCGGCAGACGCGCCCCAAGACCTCCTCGGTGGTGGGGTGGTCGCGGCGGCCGAAGACGACGAGGGTCGGCACGGTGAGCCGTCGGCGGCGGTAGACCCCGCGCATGACGCGCATGGCCTCGGGCATGACCGCGCGGCGCAGGAGCGGGCGCACCGCTGCGTCGATGTCGGGTCGACGGAACTGGGCGAGGTGAGCCTCGGCCGTTGCCCCCGACATCGGGCGCGCGACGTAGCGCTCGGAGAAGAGGCCCCGCAGCGAGGCCCCCGGGCGGTGCCAGATGAGGGGCGGCAAGTGGAAGAAGGCAGGGGCGAGCTTCAGGCTGAACGTGAAGAAGGCAGGCCACACCGACAGCTGCACGGCCGCGCGGACTCGATCGGGGTGGTCGTAGGTCAACTGCATCGCGGTGAAGGCGCCCATGTCGTGGGAGACGAGGTGGGCACGCTCGATGCCAAGGGCATCGAAGAGGGCAAGCAGGTCGTGCAGCCGCGTCTCGCGTTCGATCCGCGGATCGTCGGCCACGGTCCAGCCGGCCCCGCGCAGGTCGGGGCAGTAGACGCGGTAGCCGGCCGCGGCGATGAGCGGAGCGGCGGTGTGCCACTGCCACCAGTGCTCGGGGAAGCCGTGCAGCAGCACGACGGGCGCGCCCTCGCCGATGACGGCGACGTGGGTGCGCAGGCCCGGTGTCTCGACGACGAGATGCTCGAAGCCGGGAGCCTCGGGCAGCGGCGGCGACCAGAACGACGTGTCGCGGGAACGGATCGTACGGGGCTCCGGCGTGGCCATGACGACCTCCTCGTGCGGATGCTCTACTATGTTCATAGTAGACCTCGGGGAGGGGGATGTCGATGCCGGCGGCTACCCGGGAGCGGGCGCTCGAGGCGGCCGTGGAGGTGCTCGGCGCGGAGGGCGTGCGCGCGTTGAGCCACGCGCGGGTCGACGAACGAGCAGGCCTCCCGCCCGGGTCGACCTCGAACTGGTTCCGCACCCGCCGGGCGCTGCTCGGCGGAATCGTCGACTGGATCGCCGAGCGGGAGCGCGCCGACCTCGCCCCGGCGACGGTGCCTGCGATCTCGGGAGTCGACGAGCTGGTCGAGGGCTTGTGCGCCATGGCCGAGCTGCAGACCGGGCTGTTCGCGGCGCGCACCCGGGCACGCTACGCCCTCTTCCTCGAGCTGGCCGGCGACCCTGAGCTTGCTGAGCCGCTGCGGCGGCAGCGGTGCGAGTTCGAGCGGTGGGCTGAGGGGATCATGATCGCGGTCGGTATCGCCGACCCCGAGCCGGCGACGAGGGCCCTCATGGCGCTAGCTGACGGGCTGCTCCTGCACCGGCTCACCGTCGACCCCGAGCTCGACATGCGCCCCGCCATCGAACGCGCAGTACGCGCCCTTGCGGAGTCCTGACCTGACGCATCGACACACGTGAGCTCGCCTCGCGGGGCTTTCGGGGGTGCTCGGGGGCGCAGGCCGTCCACGGCCGTGAGCCCTCGAGGCTCAGTCTGTGCCCTTGCGACTGAGCCGAATCGGCGCTCCGCTCCTCCCTCGC
>NZ_JAKDLO010000008.1 GCF_030452765.1 Intrasporangium sp. | reverse complement strand
AACTACATCCATGGAGAAGGCTGGCAACTCTGTTCCTCTGTTCGGGCGCCGGATACCTTCAGACCGCACTTCGGGTGACTATTCAGCGCTACCGGGCATTTGGGCTTCTGGAACAACCGCAAACAGTGGGATAGCGGCTATACCAATCAAGGCTACCTCTACAAGATGCTCAACTACAACTACAACTACAACTACAACTACAACTACCACGGAGACGGTACCGAGACATATCGCGTCGTCACAGACGGTTGGGCCGTGTATGGGCGCTACAAGCAGTCAGTGCAGTCCGAGAATTATCTTCGCGTATCGTGCTGAACCTTCCAAGTGTGCCTATGCTGAGACGCCTCCTTGACCTAACTTCTCGGCACAGGTTCGACGTTGACGACGAAGGCGAAGTCTTTCCTGCCACCGACGTCCGGCTACCTAAAGGGACGGCGAGTTACAGGTCAAATTGGCGTAACCGTCGACTGTGGAAGCGGCACTGAACTGAAGCGCTGGTCGCCCCACCTCGCCCAACAGCCGATCCCCTTACGGCCGGACTGATGGGCCATTACCACGGATGTCGAGGCGAGCGTGCATGTCGAGTTTGACTTCGCCGTAGGGCTGTATGTGTTGCCAGAACAGGGGTGACAGGCCGCGGCGGTCGTGCTCGGTGAGCTGGCCGGCCCACTGGTCTTCGGCCAGGACGTCTTGCAGCAGCAGGGTGTTGAGGTAGACCAGACCAGGGCGGCTTGCAGGATCCGCAGGCAGGCCACGCTCATCTCCTGCTCGTCGGCGCGGTTGGAGGCGATCTCGGCGCCCTTGCCGTAGTAGATGACCGCGTTGGCCCGGTTGAACGCTTCAACCACGTTCAGGCCCTCGGTGATCTCGCGTTGCAGCTGCCGGTCGCGCAGGTACCGGGCGACGAAGAGCGTACGTTGGGCGCGGCCGACCTCCAGCCTGGCCTGGTAGGTCGGGTGCGAGGCGGAGCGGGTGAACCGGCGCAGGATGGCCTCGGTGGAGGCGGTGCCGGTGGGGATCGCGGTGGCGTACTTGATCATCTGGTCGTACTGCTGGGCGATCAGGTCCCACCGGATGGGCCGGGTCAACGCCGGACCCAGCCGCGGGTACGCCTCGGGCTCACCGGGCGCGGGACGGTAGAGCTTGACGTGGTTGATGGCCTTGATCCGCGGGAGCAGGTCGAACCCGAGGAGCCGGGTGATGCCGAACCCGATCTCGGACTGGCCGTGGGCGTCGACGTAGTTGCCCTCCACCGTCATGGTGGTGCCGTGCCGGATGGCGCCCTCGACCATCGCGTGCACCTCGGAGGCGGAGGCGCGCAGGCGTTGGGAGTGGATCACCATGGAACCGCGTTCGACGTGCCAGTAGATCAGAATACCGCGGCCGCCGTAACGGGAGTGCCACTCGGTGAAGATGTTCTGGTCCCAGGAGCGGAAATGGGTGGAGTCGGAGGCGACCGCGGCGACCCGGCACCCCACAGGGACCGGCGGCGGGCGGCGAAGGTGGCGTTGGCGATGCCGATGGCGATCTGTTCGGCGGCCTCGCGGGTCAGGTAGCGGCGGCGGGCGTAGCGCAGCTGCTCCTCGCTGTGGGTGTGTCCGTGGCCGGCGGCGACAGCGCGGATGCCGGTGTTGGTGCCGTAGCCGTAGATGACCAGCATCAGCGCTCGGCCAGCACCTCGGGCGGAAGGGTGCCGCCACCGGCCACGGCCGCGACCTGGTTCAGGCAGCCGGTGCGTAGCACGGTCTCCTTCAGCACGTCGATCAGGGCGACGGTGCCCCACCGGCGGGCGACCTCGGCCTTTGACGCGGCGCAGGCTGACCGGTTCGGGTGCGGCCTCGTGCCGGGTCAGGCGGATCGGTCCGGCGGCACGGTCGGTGACGTCCAGCCACTCCAGCCCGGGCAGCGCGGCATCCAGCTCGGCCAGGGCGGTGGCCATCTCGGTGCGCAGCTGGTCGATGAACACGGTCGGGTCCAGCGGTTTGCGCAGCTCCCGGTAGTTCTGTTCGCGGCGCTGCTCGAAGTCGGCCGGCAGATCTTGGTCGGGGTTGCGCCAGGAGTGCGCCGACGACCCAGATCTCCTTGCACCGCAGCTGCTCGCGCAGTGCCTGGAAGGTGGCGACCTCGTACACCATCCGGGTCACCCGGTCGCGGCCGCGGGTGTCCGTGCGGTAGATCAACGGCGCCGTCACCGGCGGTGCCGCCATGGGTGGGCACCTGATCCCCGAGTGGGTAGTAGGTCAGGTTCCCCGCGGCGGCGTACCGGCGGATCAACACCAGCGCGTCGATCACCGGCCGGTGCGTGGTGTTGTTGCTGCGGAACTCCAATATGTCCAGCAGCGCGATCAGGCCGCGGCGGTAGTGCCCGGTGTAGGAGGCGCGCAGCGTGGTCTGCACGGTGCGTCGGTACACCGGCCCCTTCGTCTTGAACTCGTGTACCAGCTCCCGCAGCGTCTCTTCCCCGCCGGTCACGGCGGGGAAAACCACCTCCCGGACCGCGTCATCGGGCCGTTGCAGTGCGGCGTCGGCGATGTGGAAGAGGATGTTCTCCTTGCCGGTCACCTTCTTGAACGCGTTGATCAGCTCGTTGGTCACGCGCTTCTCAGCGCGGGCGCCGATGCGGTGCACCGTCGCGATCAACAGCTCCACCAGGGTGTCGGTGATCTCCAGCTCGCGTCGGTGTACCAGCGCGGCCAGCAACGTCACCATCAACGGGGTCGAGTGCCGGCGCAGATGCGAGGGCGCCTCCACCGCGGCCCGCGCCCGCCACCCGGCCACCACCCGCGGAGCCACGTCCGCGAACAGATCCGATGGGAGCCCGATCGCTCGGACCGCCTCGAGTTTGGCGATCTCGGTCATCATCGACTCCAGGCTGACGTTGCCCGGCTCGGACTTGATCAACCCCAGTACCGAGTTCGACTCCGACTCGGCCTCACCGTCCACCAGGGAGTCGTCTCCCTCGCCACCATCCTCGTCAACGGTGATCAGTGCGAGCAGTCGGGCCAAGGTTGGCTCGTCCAGCCGCTCGGTGATCCGGGCCGTCCAGGTCTGCTCGGCGGTCCGCAGCGCGGAGCGCACCATCCGGGTCATCCGCCCGCTGGTGGGTGCCTCGATCCGCTCTCGCCGGAACTGGGTCAACAGCTCCTCACGCACCCCGCTCAGCGCGCCGCTCGGCGTGCGTGACATTCGCCGCCAGCCAGGACGTCAACCGGCCCTGATCGGCGACCGTGGCCACCCGGAACCCGAGATGCGCCCGGACCTCCGCCCGGTGATACTCCGCCGTGCGACTCGACCACTCATACGACGTCAGGGCGTCGGACTCGATGCCGACCTGGCGGGCGACGAACTCGACCACCGCGTCCGGCAGGTCCGCTCGACTGCGCGGGAAACGCCCATGCCGGCTGTAGTGCTTCAACAGCAGAGCGCAGCCCAGCGCGGACGCTCCACGCTTGCCGGCCAGTAAACGACGGTCCTCGTCCAGCAGCGTCCAGAACTCGACCAGCTCATCAGCAGCGTCCTCCGGCAGTTCCATGGCAACCGATGATCTCGCGAGACCGGACGCCGCGGGGCCAGCCGACGTACTCGATTGCGGCTGGTGACAGCACCGTTACCAGCACCCCACCGACCGGCACCGCTGCAGGCAGGGTCATCGTCTACCGGCTCACAACGACTACAGCATCGAGCGGCGGCGGTAGAAGAAGCGGTGGCAGGAGAACCTGTCCAAAGGGACAACGGGAGCCCGCCGAGCGGCATACGACGTCGTAGACTCGCCCCGACGACCGCACGAGAGGATGACGGACAGCGTGAGCCTGCTGGAGACGATCACCGGGCCCGAGGACCTGCGGGCCCTGCCCGTGGGCCGAATGCCGGAGCTGGCCGAGGAGATCCGAGCCTTCCTCGTGACCGAGGTGTGCAAGACCGGTGGCCATCTCGGTCCCAACCTGGGGGTGGTCGAGCTGACCATCGCCCTGCACCGGGTCTTCCACTCGCCGCGCGACACGATCGTCTTCGACACCGGCCACCAGTCCTACGTGCACAAGCTGCTCACCGGGCGCCACGACTTCAGCAAGCTCAAGAAGCAGGGCGGCCTCTCCGGTTACCCGAGCCGGCGCGAGTCCGAGCACGATGTCGTCGAGAACTCCCACGCCTCGACCGCCCTGTCCTGGGCCGACGGCATCGCCAAGGGGCGGCGCGTGCGGGGGGAGGCCGGCCGGCACACGGTCGCGGTCGTCGGTGACGGCGCCCTGACCGGTGGTATGGCGTGGGAGGCGCTGAACAACATCGCCGTCGACAAGGACCTGCCGCTGGTCATCGTCGTCAACGACAACGAGCGGTCCTACGCCCCGACGATCGGTGGGCTCGCGGAGCACCTGGCGACGCTGCGCACGACCCGCGGCTACGAGCAGGTTCTCGCCTGGGGCAGGCGGTCGCTCACCCGCACACCGCTGGTCGGTGGGCCGGTCTACGACACCCTGCACGGCTTCAAGAAGGGCCTGAAGGACATCGTCGCCCCGCAAGGGATGTTCGAGGACCTCGGCCTGAAGTACTACGGCCCCGTCGACGGGCACGACGAGCAGGCGGTCGAGCGGGCGCTTCGCCAGGCCAAGGAGTTCGGCGGGCCGGTCATCGTGCACGTGCTCACCGAGAAGGGGCGCGGCTACCAGCCCGCGCTGGACGACCAAGCCGACCACATGCACGGCATCGGCAAGATCAACCCCGAGACCGGCCTGCCCTTCGAGGTCGGGGGGCGGATCTGGACCGACGAGTTCAACGAGGAGCTGGTCCGCCTCGGCGCGGAGCGCGACGACATCGTCGCCCTCACGGCCGCGATGCTCATCCCCGTCGGCCTCGACGGCTTCGCCGCCGCCCACCCGGACCGCGTGTTCGACGTCGGGATCGCCGAGCAGCACGCGGTGACGATGGCCTCAGGGCTGGCCTACGCGGGTCTGCACCCGGTCGTCGCGCTCTACGCGACGTTCCTCAACCGGGCCTTCGACCAGATGCTCATGGACTGTGCCCTCCACCGGGCCGGGGTGACCTTCGTGCTCGACCGGGCCGGCATCACCGGCGGCGACGGGCCCTCGCACAACGGGATGTGGGACATGACGCTCCTGTCGATCGTCCCGGGCCTGAGGCTGGCCGCCCCGCGCGACGGCGAGCAGGTACGCCGCCAGCTGCGGGAGGCCCTCGCGGTGACCGACGGGCCCACCGTCCTGCGCTTCCCGAAGGGCGACGTGGCCGAGCCGATCCGGGCGGTGCGAAGCGCAGGCGAGGTCGACGTGCTCTTCGAGACCGGCACCGAGGACGCCGACCTGCTCGTCGTCGGGGTCGGTGCCTTCGCCGGGCTCGCGGTCGACGTGGGCGAGAAGATCGCCGCGCTCGGCCGCACAGTCCGCGTCGTCGACCCCCGCTGGGTCCTACCGGTCAGCGACTCGGTCCTCGCCCTCGCACGGCAAGCCCGCACCGTCGCCGTCATCGAGGACAACCTCGTCAGCGGCGGGGTCGGCGCTGCGGTCACCCTCGCGCTGCGCGAAGCCGGCCAGGACATCCCCGTCCACCTGCACGGCATCCCGAAGCGCTTCCTCGAGCACGCCTCGCGCGCTCAGGTCCTCGAGGCGCTCGGCCTGACGGCCGAGGCGATCGTCGCCGACCTGCAGGGCCGTCTCGGGTGAGGTGCCGGCGCGACTACGCCTCCGGGCCGGCTCCCGTCTGGTACCCGGCAATCAGTCGGCCGTCGCGCAGCTCGACGACCCGGTTGCAGGCCGCCGCGACGGCGGCGTCATGGGTGGCAACGAGGAGGGGGTCGACCCACGAGTCGCGTGAAGGTCCAGGAGCAGTCTCACGATGCTTGCGCCGGTAACGGAGTCGAGGTTCCCGGTTGGCTCGTCTGCTATCAGTAGCAGGGGGTAGCCGTCCGACAACCACCTGTTGACCGCGCTGGTAAGTGGTGATGAACTCGTATGGATGGAGGCCACGTCGGTTGGTGTGTCGGTCGCTATCAGCATCTTGGTTGGTGTCGTGTTCATCTCTTCAGCTGATACCAAGTTTCTCCATGGACGCGTCGAGTCGCACGTCTCGAACTACGTCCTAGTGCCGTCAGTTTCGGTGCACCCTATAGCGCTGCTCTTGCCTCCGACTACTGCACGTCCTGCCAGCCTGCCGCTGCGTTCACTCGGCCGCAGGACGCCCGTGGCAATGCTCACCGCCGAGTGACAGAACAGCGAGGCACTGGCGTGTCCTGGTTTGCGAACGGTGCGTGGCGAGCAGACACACGGGTTCCCCACCTTTGTGGTGTCGCCCACCACCAACGAGGCCGTACCGCACGGCTACCTTCGCGCCAGAGGTCAGGTGATGACGACATCTCGCTGCAGCAAGAGCGCGAGCACCCGGCCGGAGCTGGAGGACGACCATGTCCAAGCGGTGGAGCCTCGCCCTCGCGGGCGGCCTGATCACCCTTTCCCTGGCTGCCTGCGGCAGCCCCGGAGCACCCGGGAGCCCCGGCGCGAACGCGTCGCCGGGCGATGAGCAGCCGGCGGGCGCGGCTGCGCCGTACAAGGTCGGCCTCGTCTACTCGAAGAGCGGGCCGCTCGCCAGCTACGGCGAGCAGTACCGTCAGTCGCTCACGGTCGGCATCGACTACGCGACCAAGGGCACCGGCGCCGTGAACGGCCACAAGATCGAGATCTCCGAGCAGGACGATGCCGGTGACCCGGCCAAGGCCGTCGCCGCCGCCACCGCCCTGATCGGCAAGGGCAACAGGATCATCGCCGGGTCGACGGCCTCCGGGGTGGCTCTGCAGGTCGCGCCCATCGCCGCCGACAACAAGGTGCTGTTCATCTCCGGCCCGGCCGCCGCCGACGCCATCACCGGTGCGAACAAGTACACCTTCCGCTCCGGCCGCCAGACCTGGCAGGACGTGGCGACCGCCGGTGCGATGCTCGGTGACGTCAGCGGCAAGAAGGTCACCGTCCTCGCCCAGGACAGCGCCTTCGGCAAGGCGAACATCGCGGCGGTGAACGCCGTCCTCGGCTCGAAGGGCGCGAAGGTCGACTCAGTCGAGGTCCCCGCCGCGGCGACGGACTTCACCCCCTTCGCGACCAAGATCAAGCAGGCGGCACCGGACCTGCTCTTCGTCGCGTGGGCCGGGACGAACGCGACGGCGATGTGGACCACGCTCGAGCAGCAGGGCGTCTTCGACACGACGAAGGTCGTGACCGGCCTCGACATCAAGCCGACCCACGCCCTATTCGGCGCAGCCGGCACGAAGATCGACTTCCTCTCGCACTTCTTCGACGGCGCGGCCGACAACGCGGCCTACCAGGCGCTCGCGGCGGGGATGAAGGCGCAGAACGCCTCGGTCGACCTGTTCACCAACGACGGGTTCGTCGCGGGCCAGATGATCGTGCATGCCCTCGAGGCGAGCGGCGAGAACACCGACGCCATGGTCGCCGCCTTGGAGGGTTGGACGTTCGAGGGCCCCAAGGGCCAGGTGCAGGTCCGCGCCGCGGACCACGCGATGCTGCAACCGATGTTCACCGCCACCCTCAAGAAGGAGGGCGACAGCTACGTGCCGGTGCTCGGCAAGACGCTCGACGCGGCGACGGTCGCCCCGCCGGTCACGCCGTTCAAGTGATCGAGGCACAGGCCGTCGGCTGGCGCGTCGGAGGAGCGCAGATCCTCGACGACGTGTCCGTGTCCGTTGGGCCCGGTGAGCTGCTCGGCATCATCGGCCCCAACGGCGCGGGCAAGTCCTCCCTCGTCGACATCCTCTCCGGCGTCCGGCGCGCCACCACGGGCAGGATCGCCTTGGGGGACAAGGACGTCACCAACAAGAGCGCGACCAGGCGGGCGCGGATGGGGCTGGCCCGCTCGTTCCAGACATCGGCCCTCTTCGATGGCCTGACCGCCGGGGAGAACGTGCGCCTGGCCATCCAGGCGGCGGGGGAGCGGCCCTTCACCCCTTTTCGCCGTGCCGAGGGCGACGACGCCGAACGGATCGACGGGCTGCTCGCGCGGGTCCGTATGCCGGGCCGCGCGGACACGCTCGCGAGTGACCTCTCGCACGGAGACCGGCGCAAGCTGGAGCTCGCGATGGCCCTGGCTTCCGACCCGTCCGTGCTGCTGCTCGACGAACCGATGGCCGGCGTGTCGGCCGAGGACGTCGATGGGCTGACCGAGATCATCGGCGAGGTCCGCGACGTCGGCGTGGCGGTCGCCATGGTCGAGCACCACATGCACGTCGTCCTCGGGCTGGCCGACCGGGTCGCCGTCCTGCACCACGGGCAGCTGCTCGCGACCGGGTCCCCGGACGAGGTGACGGCCGACGACCGGGTCCAGCAGGCCTACCTGGGAGAAGCGCTGTGAACGAGACCGACACAGGTACCCCCGGCCCCATCCTCACCGTCGAGGACCTGCACGTCCGCTACGGCGGGTCGCACATCCTGCAGGGAGTCTCGTTCGACGTTGCGCCGAAGGGGGTGACCGCCCTGCTCGGGCGCAACGGCGTGGGCAAGACCACCACCCTGAAGGCCATCCTCGGCCTGGCTCCTCGGACCGGACGGATCCTCGCCGCCGGCACGGAGATCCAGAAGCACTCGACGACGCGTATCGTGCGCGACGGGATCGGCTACGTCCCGGAGGACCGCGAGGTGTTCGGAGGCCTGACCGTCGAGGAGAACCTCCGGCTCGTCGACCGTGAGCGGGGCATCGAGGCACCCGTCGTCGACCGGCTCTTCCCGGACCTCGTGGCGCGCCGGAACCAGCGCGCCGGAACCCTCTCCGGCGGACAGCAGCAGATGGTTGCGCTGGCCCGGGTGCTGCTGCGCCCGACGACGCTGCTGCTGATCGACGAGCCGACCAAGGGACTGGCGCCCAAGCTCGTCACCGAGGTCGCCGACGTCCTCGCCGAGGTGGCCCGCTCGACACCGATCCTGCTCGTCGAGCAGAACCTGCCGCTGGTGCGTCGGATCGCCGACGACGTCGTCGTCCTCGACGCCGGCCGAGTCGTGCACCGCGGCCGGGCCGCGACGCTCGTCGCCGACGCCGACCGCACCCGCGAGCTGCTCGGCGTCTCGATGCGCAAGGAAGGTGCCGCATGACCGACCTGCTCCTGCTCGTGGTCACCGGGGTCGGGCTCGGGGCCCTCTACTTCCTCGCCGCCAGCGGCCTGAGCCTCATCTACGGCCTCATGGGCGTGCTGAACTTCGCCCACGGCGCGTTCATGATGGCCGGCTCCTACGCCGGCTGGTGGACGATGACCTCGCTGCTTCCCGCGTCGATGCCGGTCGCGGCACGGCTCGGCATCGCCGTTGTCGTCGCCATCGTCGTCGGCGCGGTCGTCGGCCTCCTCGTCGAGGTCGTCCTCATCCGGCCGCTCTACCGGCGCCACATCCAGCAGGTCCTCGTCACCGTCGGCCTCGCGCTGGCGAGCGTTGCCGCGGCCCAAGGGATCTGGGGGGCAGACCCCAAGCCGCTGCCCAAGCCCGAGTGGATGTCGCAGACGACGCAGCTGCTCGGCGCGCGCCTGCCCAACGACCGGTTCGTGTTCATCCTGGTCGCGCTCGCGCTCTATCTCGGGTTGCTGGCGCTGCTCCACCTGACCCAGCTCGGCCTGGTCATCCGCGCCGGTGTCGAGAACCGCACGATGGTCGAGGCGCTGGGCATCAACGTACGACGCACCTTCACGATCGTCTTCTCGATCGGGGGTGCGGCTGCCGGCCTCGCCGGGCTTCTCTACTCGCAGTACAGCGGGACCGTGTCCCCTGCCCAGGGCGGCTCGTTGCTCATCTACGCCTTCATCGTCGTCGTCATCGGCGGCATGGGCTCGCTCACGGGTACGGCGGTCGCCGCCGTCACGGTCGGTCTGGTCCAGCAGCTGGCCAACTACTACGCGGCCAGCGGTGTCGGCGACCTGTCCGTCGTGCTGCTGCTCGCCCTCGTCCTGCTGCTGCGACCCAGCGCCATGAAGGGAGCGATGGCATGAGGTCACCGACCCTGTCCACGTCGGAAGCAACCGAGCCGCCCCGTCCGTCGGCCGCCGTCACGCCACCGGTGGGACAGCGGGGACCGGCGAAGGCGTGGCTGCCAGTCCTGCCCGCCGTGCTCGTCGTGGCGATCCTCGCGTACCTGCCGTACGTCCCGGTCGAGGTGCCCGGGCTCCTGCCGTGGCGGGTCAACGGTCCCGGGTCGATGCAGCTGGTGGCGACGTGCCTCGTGATGGCGGGCATCGCGCTCAGCTACGACGTCATCTTCGGCCGCACCGGCCTGCTCAGCTTCGGTCACGCGCTCTTCGTGGCCGCCGGCAGCTACTTGCTGACGATCTCGCTGGCGTCCTGGTCGCTGCCGCTCTGGGCAGCCATCGTCGTCGCGCTCGCGTTCACCACCGTCCTCGCCCTGCTCGTCGGCGCCATCGCGTTGCGGGTCGGTGGGATCGCCTTCGCCATGGTGACCCTCGCGTTCGCCCAGGCAGCCTCGATCATCGTGTTGCGCAACCCCGGCGACGTGACCGGCGGCGAGGAGGGCACGAGCCTGCCCAGGGCGGCGATCCCCGACCTGCTCGTCGGGGTCGCCAACGCCCCCTACCGCTACTGGCTCGCCCTCGCGTTCGCGGTGGTCGCCGCGGTCACCGTCACGATGCTCGTCCGCTCCCGCGCCGGTCACGCCATGGCCGCGGTGCGCGAGAACGAGGCGCGCGCCGCCGTCCTCGGCTTCCCGGTCTACCGGGTCAAGCTGCTGGCGATCGTCGTCGGTGCCTTCCTCGGGGGCCTCGGCGGAGTCGTCCACGCGCTGGTGCTCGGCGGCTCCAGCCCGCACATCACGACGACCGAGTTCACCCTCAGCCTGCTCGTCATGGTCGTCCTCGGCGGGGCCGGCCGGACCTGGGGGGCGCTGCTCGGCGGCTTCCTCTACCACTACGCCGATGCCCGGCTCGTCGAGGTGAGCGGGTCGTCGCTGTTCCAGGCCCTGCCCGAGGTCGCCGGTCAGGTCCTCGCCCAGCCGCTGTTCATCCTTGGGGTCTTCTTCATGGTGGTGGTGTACTTCGCACCGACGGGCCTCGCCGGGCTCGGAGCCCGCCTGTTCCGGAAAGGACGTCTCTGATGACCACCGCACCCGACTTCGTCATGGAGCTGCCGGTCGGCAGCGTCGGCATCCACGATCTGACCGTGGGGACTCCGGTCGACGGCGCTCCCGTCGTGCTGGCCGTGCACGGCATCACCGCGAACGGTCTCTCGTGGCGCAAGGTCGCCGAGGAGATCGACCGTCGGCACGGATCGGGCGCGGTGCGGTTCCTCGCACCCGACCTGCGTGGGCGGGCCGCGAGCGCCGATGCGGGTGGCCCGTTCGGGCTGCGCGTCCATGTCGAGGACCTGGCCACGATCGCCTCGATCTTCGGCGCCCGGCCGGTCCTGGTCGGGCACTCGATGGGAGCCTTCGTCGCGGGCCTCGCGCTCGCCACCCACCCGGAGCGCTTCGCCGGGGCCGTCCTGGTCGACGGCGGACTCGCCTTCCCGGCTCCACCCGGCCTCGACATCGACGCCGCCCTCTCAGCGGTCATCGGCCCGGCGATGGACCGGCTGTCGATGCGCTTCGCCGGCCCAGCGGCATACGTGCAGTTCTGGAGCGAGCACCCCGCGGTCGGTCCTGCGCTGCGCGGGACGGCCGGTGACGCGGTGCGCGCCTACCTCGAGCACGACCTCGTTCCCACCGAGGACGATGGCTGGCGCAGCAGCTGCGTCCTCGACGTCATCCGAGCCGACGGTGCGGATGTGCTCGCCGACGCCGACACCCACGGCGCCGTCGCGAAGGCGGTCGCCCAAGGTTCCAGCATCGAGCTCGTCTGGGCACACCGCGGGCTGCTCGACGAGGCGCAGGGTCTCTACGACGACGATCGGCTCAGGGCGCTCGACGTGCCGGCCGACATCGCCGTGCACGACGTCGACGCCAACCACTACACCGTCATCCTCGAGGAGCCGGGGGTGACGGCTGTGGCCGACGCCATCGACCGCCGCCTCGAGCGAGCGGAGGCGATCAGCCAGGCGTGAGCAGCAGGTCCCGCAGCCGCAGCGCGAGCTGGATCTCGAGGGCCCGGTCCGGGTGCTGCCACGCGTCGCCGAGGAGCGCCGTGATCCGCTCGAGGCGCTGGGCGACCGTGTTGACGTGCACGTGCAGCGTCCCGGCCGTGTAGCGGGGGCTGGACCCGGCCGCGAAGTATGCCGCGAGTGTGCCGGCGAGGTCGGTGCCGCGACGCTCGTCATAGTCGAGCACCGGGCCCAGCACGCGCGCGACGTACTCACCGATGTCCGGCTCCGAGCCGACGATCAGTCCCGCGAAACCCAGCTCGGTCGCGGCGCCGCCCATCCCGCGGCGGCCCAGCGCGAGCAACGCGCGGACGGTGCGGACTCCCGCGGCATGTGCGTCCGGGATGCCGCCGACGCCGGCGAGGGGGCCGACCCCCGCCACGGTGGTCCCGGCCCGGCGTCCGAGCCGGGCCGCCATCGACTTGGCCAGGCCGTCAGGGTCGTCACCGGGCACGAGCGCGACGATGTCTCCGTCGTGGGCGCCGACGAGCGCGTCAGCACCGGCGATGGTGCTGGTCGAGAGCAGCACGCTGCGTGATGTCGCACGATCGTCACCGCGGATCACGAGCAGGCAGAAGGGTTGCCCTGCGTTGAAGCCGGCCGACCGGGTGAGGGCGAGCCGGTCGTCGATCCCGCCACGCGGACTGATCAGGTCGGACACGAGGCGGTCCCGCTCGTGCTGGTGGGAGTCGACCACAGCGCGTTCGAAGAGCAGGACGAGGGCGGTGACGACGGCGGCTCGCTCGATGGTGCGCCGGTCGGAGTCGCTGAGGTCCTCGACACCACCGACGAAGAGGGTGCCGAGCCGGTCGCGCACCGCGCTGACGGGCGCGACATAGGTCCCGTCGACCTCGACGAGCCGCCCCGATCCCCAGTTGCCGTCGGTCACGAGTCCGAGATCCTGCGGGACCGGGCCCGACTCGCTGCGTCGCTCGCCCTCGGCATCGGTGAGGACCGCCCAACCACCGAGCAGCTCGACGAGGGACTTCGTGATGCCCTCGACGCCCCCGTCCTGCAGGACCAGGGAGGCGAAGCGGTCGTGTGCGGCGGCCGCCTTCTCGACACCGGCGGCATACTGTCGGACGGTCTCGTGAGCCTCGGAGAGAGCCCGCACCGCCTGCTCCGCCTCCGCCAGCGCCCGGGTCTGCACCAGGGTCACGGCGGCGAGCGCGGCGAGGCTGCCGAGCAGGGACACCTCGTCGCGGGTGAACGGGCGGGGAGACCGGTTCGCGGCGAAGAGGACCCCCACGAAGTGCGACTCCACGATGAGCGGGGTGCCGCAGATGGCGATGATGCCCTCGTCGGCGACCGCGCTGTCGATCGCCGAAGTGTGCGCGAAGCGTTGGTCGTTGGTGTAGTCCGCGGTCCAGTAGGGCTTGTGGGTGGAGGCGACGAGGCCGCCGAGGCCGTCTCCGAGGGCGAGGCGCACGGACTGGAACCGCGCGGAGATCGACCCGTCCGTGGCTCGCATGTAGGTGTCGCCGACCTCGGGGTCGTAGACGGTGAGGTAGGCAAGGTCGGTGCGCAACAGGATCCGGGCCCGCCGGACGATCGCGTCGAGCACACCGGCCGGGTCGCTCTCCGAGGCGAGCTCCCGCGCGATGTCGAGCAGGGCCGACAGGGCGGCCTCCCGGGCGAGGTGCGCGTCGCGCTCCTGCGCGAGGCGCAGGGCGAGCTCGCGGGCCCGCGGCGGCACCTGCACGGCGACGACGTCGGGGACGGTCGCGTGGGCGGCCAGCAGCTCCAGCAGGTGGAGCAGCCGGCCTTGCTCGTCGGTTGGGAGCTCGTCGTCTGGCACGGAGCCGATCCTAGGTCGGTGATCGCGCATCTTCCGGTCGGACGCAGGGCCCACGTGTCCGCTCAGTGGGCCGTCCAACCGCCGTCCATCGCGAACGACGCCCCGGTCACCGACGCGGCGGCCGGGCCACAGAGGAACACGGCGAGGGCGGCGACCTCGCCCGGTTCGACGAGCCGTTTGACCGCCACCGGCGAGAGCATGATCGACTCGACGACCTCCGCCTCGGGGATCCCGTGGGTGAGGGCCTGGTCGTGGATCTGCTTCTCCACCAAGGGGGTGCGCACGTACGACGGGTTGATGCAGTTGGACGTGACGCCGTGCGCGGCCCCCTCTAGCGCGGCGACCTTGGACAGGCCCTCGAGTCCATGCTTGGCCGTGACGTACGCCGACTTGAACTCGCTCGCCCGCAGCCCGTGGACGCTCGACACGTTGACGACCCGGCCCCAGCCGCTGGCGTACATGTGCGGCAGAGACTGCCTGATGAGCCGGAAGGGCGAGGCGAGCATGAGGGCGAGGATGAGGTCGAATCTCTCGAGCGGGAACTCCTCGATCGGACAGACGTGCTGGATGCCGGCGTTGTTGACGAGGATGTCGATGTCGGTCGGCAGGGACGCGAGCCCGTCGAGGTCGGCCAGGTCGGCCACGACAGGCTCGACCCGGGTCGCGACGGCGAGCTTCTCGAGAGCGGGCTCGTCCCGGTCGACCGCGTGGACCGTGGCCCCAGCCCCGGCGAGGGCGGTGGCGATGGCTGCACCGATCCCGCTCGCCGCACCGGTGACCAGTGCGTTGCGACCGGTGAGGTCGACCGGGCCGCCAGTGGTCGCAGGTGCGGTGAGCGAGGTGTCGGCCATGCGGGAAGACTAGGGACGGTGCCCGAGAGGGCTCATGTGGTCAGCAGCCATATTCTGGACGGATCCATGTGGCGCTGGTCAAGGCTGGAGGGATGGCTTTCGTGGCGTGTCGCGCCGGATCGCCACGAGAAGTGCGATCGTGGTGGGTCGTCGCGCGCCCTCTGGCGACACTTCCTCGACTCCGCTCCGACCGGGTGCCTCGCAAGCTCGGCCCCCGACCTGCGCTGCATCTTCGTCAGATGTCGCGGAAGACCTCGACCGTGGCGCCGAGCGCGTTGAGCCGCTCGGCGAGGTCCTCGTAGCCGCGGTTGATCACGTAGACGTTGCGCAGCATCGACGTGCCGGGCGTGGCCAGCATCGCGAGCAGGATGACGACGGCCGGGCGCAGTGCCGGGGGGCAGCCGACCTCGGCAGCGCGCCAGCGCGTGGGCCCCTCGACCATGACCCGGTGCGGGTCGAGCAGCTGCACTTTGGCGCCGAGCTTGGTCAGCTCGGTCAGGTAGATGGCCCGGTTCTCGTAGACCCAGTCGTGGATCATCGTGCTGCCTTGCGCGACCGCCCCGATCAGGGCGAAGAAGGGCAGGTTGTCGATGTTGAGCCCCGGGAAGGGCATCGGGTGGATCTTGTCCGTCGGCGCCTGGAGCGGGCCGGGAATCGTGGTGAGGTCGACGAGCCGAGTCCGACCGTTGGCGGAGGTGTACTCGTCGGAGACGCGATACTTCATCCCCATCCCCTCGAGCGTCGCGAGCTCGATCTCGATGAACTCGATCGGGACCCGCCGGATCGTGATCTCGGAGTCGGTCACCACCGCGGCCGCGATCAGGCTCATCGCCTCGATGGGGTCCTCGCTGGGGGAGTAGTCGACGTCGACGTCGATCTCGTCGACCCCGGTCACCGTGAGGGTCGTGGTACCGATGCCCTCGATCCGCACGCCGAGCCGCTCGAGGAAGAAGCACAGGTCCTGGACCATGTAGTTCGAGGAGGCGTTGCGGATGACCGTCGTGCCGGGGTTGCGGGCTGCCGCCATGAGGACGTTCTCGGTGACGGTGTCGCCCCGCTCGGTGAGCACGATGGCACGAGTGGGGTGCACGGCGGCGTCGCGGGTCGCCTCGTACGCCCCGTGGGTCGCCGTCACGTGCAGGCCGAAGTGGCGCAGCGCCGCCAGGTGCGGCTCGACGGTGCGCGTGCCGAGGTCGCACCCGCCGGCGTAGGGCAGGTCGAAACTCTCGTGCTGGTGCAGCAGGGGGCCGAGGAACATGATGACGGTCCGGGTGCGGCGGGCCGCGTCGACGTCGATCGCGGCCAGGTCGAGCGCCTCGGGCGGCACGATCTCGAGGTCGCTGCTGTCCGGCAGCCAGCGGGTGCGCACGCCGATGGATGCGAGCACCTCGAGGATCCGGTTGACCTCCTCGATCCGCGCGAGGTTGCGCAGGGTGGTCCGCCCGCGGTTGAGCAGCGCGGCACAGAGCAGCGCGACCGCAGCGTTCTTGGACGTCTTGACGTCGATCGACCCGGAGAGCTTGCGCCCGCCGACGACCCGCAGATGCTGCGGACCAGCCGAGCCGAGGGAGACGAACTCCGAGTCGAGGGCGTCGCCGATGCGGGCGAGCGTGTCGAGGCTCATGTTCTGCTTGCCGGCTTCGATGCGGGTCACCGCGCCCTGCGAGGTGCCGAGGAGGTGGGCGAGCTCGGCCTGGGTCAGGCCCTTGTGGCGGCGGGCGTCCCGGATGAGGCTGCCGATTCGAGTGAGGTATGGCTGATGTGACACGACCCAGAGCCTAACTCATATATGAGTTAGGCGCCAATCGACACCCCGAGGGCTACCCAGAGTGCGGCACCGGGTGCTCGGCGCAGGCCCGGGCGATGAGGGGTGCGGTGAGCGTCGCCTGCCACGGGCGGGCGCCGACGGCCCGCAACGCGAGGCTGACGTCGTCGGTCGTGGGGTCGGCGGGTCCCTCCCAGAGGAAGCGGCGCAGCAGCTCGGGGGTCAGCAGGTTCTCGACCGGTACGGCGAGCTCCTGCGAGACCGCAGCGATCAGCTCGCGGGATCGGCCGAGCCGGGCTGCCGCCACGGGATCACGGTCGGCCCAGGAACGAGCCGGCGGGGGACCGCTGTTGGGCAGGCTCAGCATTGGCAGCTCGTCGTCGGACAGGGCGAGCGCGGCGGCGATCCCCTCGACGATGACCTCCTCGTTGCGCCGGATCGACCGGGCGAGGCGAGGCTCCTTCGAGCCCACCGAGCGGGGTGCTCGGCTGTCGCGCTGGTGCTCGGTCGCGAGCTCGGCGATGGCCGCATCGGGCAGCACCCGGCCAGGGGCGACGTCGCGGCGCTGGGCGATGGCGTCACGGTCCAGCCAGAGCTCCCTGACGATGGCCAGCCCGCGCCTGCTGCGCACCTTGTGCACGCCCGACGTACGCCGCCACGGATCGACCCGGGGCTCGGGACCGGTGAAGGACAGCAGGTGGTCGAACTCCTCGCGCGCCCACCCGAGCTTGCCCTGTCGCTCGAGGTCGTCGGCCACCGCGTCACGCAGGTCACCGAGCACCTCGACGTCGAGAGCGGCATACCGAAGCCACGGCTCCGGGAGGGGACGCGAGCTCCAGTCCGCGGCGCTGTGCTCCTTGGCGAGCCGGACGCCGAGGTAGTGCTCGACCATCGCGCCGAGACCGACCCGGGGCCGTCCCGCGAGCCGCCCGCCCAGCTCGGTGTCGAACAGGACCCGCGGGTGCAGGCCCACCTCGGCGAGACACACGAGGTCCTGAGTGGCGGCGTGCACGATCCACTCGCTGTCGCCGATCGCGTCGTCGACGACCCCCAGGTCGGGACAGGCGACGGGGTCGATGAGCCAGGTGCCCGTCCCGTTCCGGCGCAGCTGCACCAGGTAGGCGTGCTGGCCATAGCGGTACCCGGAGGCCCGCTCGGCGTCGAGCCCGATGGGCCCGCGGCCCGACCTGACGGCGTCGGCTGCCTCGGCCAGGGCCGTCTGGTCGGCGATGACATCGGGCACCCCCTCGACCGGGGCGGCGAGCAGCGCGAGCTCCTCGGAGAGGCTCGCCGACTGCTCGGCGTCACTCACCGGCGCGGGCCCGGGAGCGCGACGACGCCGTCGGGCAGCGGTGGGATGCCGGCGATCGTGCAGAGCATGTCGCCCCAGGCGCGCAGGTGCTCGGTCAGCGCCTCATCGGTGGGAGTCCACGAGGCGCGGATCTCCATCTCGACGCTGGCAGCGCGGTCGGCGAGCCCGGCGAAGCCTTCGCTGACAACCCTGGTGATGGTGCCGGCCTCGGCGGTCCAGGCGACGCCGCGGTCGTGGAGGGCATCGATCAGCCAGGACCAGCCGACCGAGCCGAGCATGGGATCGGTGGCCAGCTCGGGCTCGAGCTCGGCGCGGGCGAAGGTGACGATGCGCCACGCCCCGTCCCAGGCATCGGGCTCGGCGGGGTCATACAGCAGCACGAAGCGACCCGTCGCGAGCTCGTCCTCCGGATCGGTGGGGTCGAGGACGTCACCGGTCAGTGCCGCCGCGTGCGGTGCGATGCGGCTCGGGGCGGGGACCTCGGTGAGGCGCACCTCCGGTCGCAGGCGCACGTCGCGCAGGGTGTTCAACACCCTCATGAAACCCGCGTCCTGCGCGCCCGGCAGCGTCTTCGTGTGCACCACACGAGAGTATGTCGCTCACCTCGGTTCTGTCCGCAGGCCACGCCGAGCGCGTGGCTCGGCCGGGACGCGAGCGCGTGGCTCGGCCGGGATGCGGGCGCGTGGCTCGGCCGGGACGCGGGCGCGTGGCAGGATGATGCGGTGCCCTCCACAGCCCCTGCGCGCACCCGGTCGAGCGACCTCGTGCGTGCCGCGCGCTGCGAGCCGGTGTCGCGCACCCCGGTCTGGTTCATGCGGCAGGCCGGCCGGTCCCTGCCGGAGTACCGCGCCCTGCGGGAAGGCACCTCCATGCTCGAGGCGTGCACCCGCCCCGAGCTCGTCACCGAGATCACGCTGCAGCCGGTGCGCCGCCACGGGGTGGATGCCGCGATCTTCTTCAGTGACATCGTCGTGCCCGTCGCGGCCGTGGGACTCGAGATCGAGATCGTCGCCGGTGTCGGCCCGGTCGTGGCGCGTCCGATCCGGTCGCGCGCCGACCTCGAGCGGGTGCCCGAGCTGACCAGCGGACATGTCCCGTACGTCACCGAGGCGGTCCGGCTCCTCGTCGCGGAGCTCGGCGACACCCCCCTCATCGGCTTCGCCGGCGCGCCCTTCACGCTCGCGTCCTACCTCGTGGAGGGTGGGCCCTCGAAGAACCACGTGCGCACCAAGGCACTGATGCACGGCGACCCAGCCCTGTGGCACGCGCTGTGCGACCGGCTCGCCCAGGTGTCCGGGGCGTTCCTGCGGGTGCAGGCGCAGGCAGGCGCGAGGGTGGTCCAGCTCTTCGACTCGTGGGTCGGTGCCTTGTCGCGGGCCGACTACACCCGCTTCGTCCAGCCCCACTCGGCACAAGCGCTCGCCGCCGTCGCCGGCCTCGACGTCCCCCGGATCCACTTCGGTGTCGGCACAGGCGAGCTGCTCGCGGACATGGCCGCGGCCGGCGCGGAGGTCGTCGGCGTCGACTACCGCGTCAGCCTCACCGATGCCCGCGAGCGGATCGGCCCTGGCCACGCGGTACAGGGCAACCTCGACCCGGCGCTGCTCTTCGCTCCGTGGGAGGTGCTCCGTGCGGCCGTCGTCGAGGTCGTCGAGGAGGGCCGGCGCGCACCAGGACACATCTTCAACCTCGGCCACGGTGTGCTGCCTGACGTCGATCCCGACGTGCTGACGCGCATCACCGATCTCGTGCACGAGGTGTCCACGCGCTGATGGCCGACGGGTCCCTCGCCCGGTCGAGCCTCGTCATGCTCGGTGGGTCGTTCGCATCCCGCGTGCTCGGTGTCGTGCGGGGGGCGCTGCTCACCGCGATCATCGGCACGCTGGCGGCCGGCGACGCCTTCGGTCTGGCGAACACCCTGCCCAATGTTCTCTACCTGCTGGCCGCCGGCGGCATCCTCAACGCGGTCCTCGTGCCGGCCCTGTCCCGCGCGATGAGGCTGCAGGACGGCGGCCAGGAGTTCACCGACCGGGTCGTCACGGTCGCCTTGGCCGGGATGCTCGGGCTCACGGCAGTGGTCATGTTCGGCGCCGGCTTCTTCGTGTGGCTGCTGAGCGGCGGCCGCGGCCCCGAGTTCAACAGCCTTGCCCTCGCCTTCACCCTCATGTGCCTGCCGCAGGTCTTCTTCTACGGCGTCTACGCCCTGCTCGGGCAGATCCTCAACGCCCGGGACCGCTTCGGTGCGTTCGCGTGGGCCCCGTTCGTCGCCAACGTCGTCGCGATCGGGGGACTCGTCGCGTTCATGGTGATCTACCCCGACCCCTCCCACGTGGATCGCACCGGCCAGCACCTGCCGCGTCCGCCGGAGGCATGGACCGGCGGGATGGTCTGGCTCTTCGCCGGCACGGCGACCCTGTCGGTCGCAGCCCAGGCCCTGTGGCTGGTCCCCGCCCTGCGCCGGGCCGGCTTCACCTACCGGCCCCGCTGGGGTCTGCGCGGGGTCGGGCTCGGTGGGGTGAGCCGGCTTGCGCTCTGGGCTTTCGCCGGTCTCGCCGTCTCGCAGCTCGGGTTCTTCATCAACACCGCGGTCCTCAACCGTGCGGCGAGCTTCGGCACTGCCACCCACCCCATCCGAGGCCCCCTGCTCTACCAGGTGGCCTTCACGATCTTCATGCTGCCCCACGCGTTCATCGCCGTCTCGATCATCACGGCGCTCTTCCCGCGACTGTCGCGGAACGCCGCCGACCAGGACACGCCGGCGATGCTGGCCAACTTCCGGCGTGGCCTGACGCTGCCCCTCGTCGCGAACCTTCCGGTCGTGGTCTTCATGATCATCGGGGCGGGTCCGATCGTCGCCCTGCTCAACCCCGGGATCGACGCCGTCTCGATCGAGCTGGGCGGCTATGCCTTGACGGTCATGGTCCTGGGCATCATCCCCTTCGGGATCGACCTGCTCTGCTACCGGACGTTCTTCGCCCTGAACGACGGCCGGTCGCCCCTCGTCATGCAGGTGGTCCTCACGGCGGTCACCGCGCTGGCCGCCGCGGTGACCTACCTCACCCCACCTCAGTGGGCCCTCGGGGTCGTCGCGGCGGGGATGACTGTCGGCAACGTGCTCAGCTCCGGCACCGGGCTGATCCTGCTGCGCCGCCGGCTCGGCCCGCTGGGCCTGAGCCGTGTGCTCGTCAGTGCCGCCCGGATCGGTGTGGCCGCGGTTGTTGCGGGCCTGCTCGGCTGGGGCGCGTTCGTGGTGGTCTCACCGATCGCTGCGGACCTCGCCGAGATGAGCACGTCACAGCGGGTCTTCGCCAACGCCCTCGTCCTGGGTCTGTCCGGCCTCGTCTTCGTCGTGGTCTACCTCGCTGTGGCCGCCGCGCTACACGTGTCGGAGGTGCGTGAGGTCGGCGCCCTCGTGCGCCGCAAGGCCGTGCGGAACCGCGGCTAGGACCGGCCAGGTCAGTCGGTCGGGTTCGCGGCCGGCCTCGCCGGTCCGGAGCCGGACCCCCGCCGCGTCCACCACCGGCGCCCGAGCAGGACGGCTACGAGGAGCACGAGCAGCCAGGGGAGCAGCATCGCCACCCCGGTGAGCAGGACGGTCACCGAGTCGAGCAGCCCGGTCCACGCCTGACGGAGCTGCGCCATGAAGCCGCTCGTGGCCACCGGCGTCGCGCCGGTCCAGAGGCTCACCGTGACGTCCGAGGTCGTGGTGCGCCGCTCGAGGGTCGCGAGCCGGCTCTGCAGCGAGTCGAGCTCGGCCTGCCGTCGTGTCACCTCGTTCTCCAGCGCGATGATCTGCGAGAGGCTGGTCGCCTTGGCGAGCAGCGCGCGGGCCTGGGCGACGGCGTCGCGCAGGGGTCCGATCCGGGCCGTCACGTCGACGTAGCCGTCGGTGAGGTCCTCGCTCTGGGACGACCGGTAGGACACCGTCCCGATCCGGGAGAGCCCGTTCACGAGCCCGTCGAGCTTGTCCGCAGGGACCCGCACGGTGATCTGGGCCTGGTCCACCCCGACCCGGGGCATGCTGGCCTCGACGCCGAGCCCGGGCTGTGGGCCTCCGGTCGGGTCGGGCGCGGTCACGACGCTCTCCGAGAGCACCTGGCCGCCCGCCGCCGCCGTGAGGGAGCGGACCGTGCCGCTGGCCCCGACCAGATCGGACACCTGGATCCCGAGCCATGCCGAGCGGGCGATCTTGGGTCCCACGACGGGCGTGCCGGCGGCCGCCCC
The DNA here is from genome assembly GCF_030452765.1 of Intrasporangium sp. Lineage (GTDB taxonomy): Bacteria > Actinomycetota > Actinomycetes > Actinomycetales > Dermatophilaceae > Intrasporangium_A. The sequence goes on along the minus strand of NZ_JAKDLO010000008.1, from coordinate 26,328 downwards.
GCTGCCCGCCGCGTCCCGGGCCGGTGCCGTCCCCGGTGCCGGCGACTGCCCCGCGTCCGGGACCTCGGGGCTGCCGGCGCCGATGCGGGCCAGCTCGTCGGCGGGCAGCCCCGCGCCGGGCTGCGCCGGCGGGGAGGCCGAGCTGTCGCTGGCCGCTCCGCTGGTGACACCGGGGCGGAACTGCAGCCCGACCGGGAACGCCACGACGAGAAGGAGGAGCACGGCCAGTGCCCAGACCCATCGCCGATGGAACCAGCCCTTGGGTCGACCTCCGGTGACTGCGGTCATCGTCTGCCCCTCGGCTCTGCGGCACCGGGCGGCGCCGTTCACCCGTTCAGACACCCGGGAGCCCCGGAGCGTTGCATGGAGCCTGGTGGCAGAGTGCACCCATGGGTGTTCGCGTGGCGGTCATCGGGGGCGGGATCAGCGGGCTCGCCGCAGCCTGGGAGCTGGTCCGGGCCGATCCTGGCCTGTCGGTCACCGTCCTCGAGGGCTCACCGCTGCTCGGCGGGCGCCTCCGGCTGGCCGAGGTCGCGGGCGCACCTGTCGACGTCGGGGCGGAGTCCGTACTCGTGCGGCGCCCCGAAGCCACCCAGCTCGCCGACGAGCTCGGCCTCGTCGACCGCCTGACGCACCCGGCTGCGGTGGGTGCCTCGATCGTCTCGCGCGGTGCGCGCTGGCCGATGCCGCGAGGCACCCTCATGGGCATCCCGTCCGACCCCGACTCGGTTGCCGGGCTGCTGACCTCGATCGAGGTCGACCGACTGCGCCACGAGGTCGTCTCGGCCCCGATCGGCGGCGACGTCGCAATCGGGCGGCTCGTCGAGGACCGGCTCGGCGCGGCGGTGACCGACAAGCTCGTCGAGCCACTGCTCGCCGGCATCTACGCGGGCGACTCCCGCGCCATCTCGGCCGAGGTCGCCGTCCCGAGCCTGTATGCCGCTGGGCGCACGGGCGCGTCGCTGCTCGAGGCCGCTCGTGATGCGGCCACGCAGTCCCGGCCGGACCAGGGCGTTCCGGGGCCCGTCTTCGCCACCCTCGTCGGCGGGCTCGGCAGGTTGCCCGGCCTGCTCGCCACAGCCCTGGAGTCGAAGGGCGTGCAGATCCACACGAGGACGATGGTGCGTCGCATGGCCGGACGCCCGGGGCAGTGGAGCCTCGTCACCGGACCGAGCACCGACGAGGTGCTCTGGCGCTTCGAGAGGGTGCTGATCGCCACGCCCGCCGCTCCGGCGGCCCGGTTGCTCGGCACCGTCGCACCGACCTCGGCGGCCGCCCTCGCCACGGTGCAGTACGCGTCGATGGCGATCGTCACCTTCGCGTTCCCCGGGCCGGTCGGCGATCCCTTCGCAGGCAGCAGCGGCTTCCTCGTCCCCCCGACCGAGCCGCTCACGATCAAGGCCTCGACCTTCAGCTCGGTCAAGTGGCCGTGGCTCGCCGACGCCTACCCGGACCTCACCTTCGTCCGGGCCTCGCTCGGACGGCACCGTGAGGAGGCCACGATGCAGCGACCCGACCCGGCACTGGCCGGTTTGGCCCTCGACGACCTGACAACGGTCCTCGGCCCGCTGCCCGCCCCGCTCGACCTGCACGTGCAGCGCTGGGGCGGTGGGCTGCCGCAGTACGCCGTGGGTCACCGCGGGCTCGTCGAGCGCGTCCGGGCGGGTCTGCCGCCGACGCTGGAAGCAGGCGGAGCGGCATACGACGGGGTCGGGATCCCCGCCTGCATCGGGTCGGCACGTGCGGCAGTCCGCCGTCTGCTCACCCAGTGACCCGGATGGGGGCAAGCGGACGCCGCGGGTCATGATGGGGGGCATGAGCGACCGACTGAGCCCTGCCCAGATGCGCGAGATCAACGACACCATCCGCTACTCGATGTGGTCGGTGTTCGGGTCCGTGGCACCGCTCGGGGAGGACCGCGAAGCCATCGCCGCCGAGTTCCAGGCCTTCCTCGAGAAGGTCGAGGGCGAGGGTGTCACCGTGCGAGGCCTATACGACGTGGCCGGGCTGCGCGGCGACGCCGACTTCATGGTGTGGTGGCACGCCGAGACGATCGAGCAGCTGCAGGGGGCCTACCGCGGGCTGCTGCGCACCGGGCTCGGCGAGACCCTCGAGCCGGTCTGGTCCTCGGCCGCGCTGCACCGCCCCGCCGAGTTCAACAAGAGCCACATTCCCGCCTTCATGGCCGACGAGCGGGTCCGCAAGTACGCCTGCGTCTACCCGTTCGTCCGGTCCTACGACTGGTACCTGCTCGAGGACACGGAGCGCCGCGACCTGCTCGTCGAGCACGGCCGGATGGCCCGCGAGTACCCCGACGTGCGGGCCAACACCATCGCGGCCTTCGCCCTCGGCGACTACGAGTGGCTGCTCGCCTTCGAGGCCGACGAGCTGGACCGCATCGTCGACCTCATGCGTGAGCTGCGGGCGGCTCGGGCGCGGCTGCACGTGCGCACCGAGATCCCCTTCTTCACCGGTCCGCGCGTCGCGCCCGACGAGCTCGTCGCCGCCCTGCGCTGACCAGGGTCATCAGCGCCGGTCGTCCGTCTGGCCCTGGTCCCGGCCCTTGCGGCCGTCCGCGCCGTACAGGACGATCCCGCCGACCGGGATGATCAGGAACCACATCCACTGCCCGGTGAGGAAGAAGAGCACCAGCGCGGCGAACGGGAGCAGCGCCATGACCGTGTCGCGTGTCCGGCGACTGGGCCGGCCCTGGGAACGGCCGACGGCGGATGGGTGAGCCACCTCGGACCGGGGCGGCTCGGCAGCGGCCGGCAGGTCGGTGAACAGCGCGTCGAGGTCTGACCGCGTCACGGCGTCGAGGGCCTTGCCGCGCCGGTCCTCGTACTCGTCGGCGTCCAGGCGCCCGGTCTTGAAGTGTGACTGGAGCAGGGACGCGGCGCGCTGGCGCTCGTCGTCGCCGACCCGGTAGTCCGGCTGGTCGGTCATCGCTCAAGCCTAGCTACGTGCGGCTTCCACAGTTCGGCGGTCGGGGATCTGCGCGCCGTCGCGCATCCAGCCGGAGGCAGGGTGAGACGTCAGGATGGGTCGGGCGTGAGCCGCAGGCTGATCGAGTTGATGCAGTAGCGCTGGTCGGTCGGGGTGTCGTAGCCCTCGCCCTCGAAGACGTGGCCGAGGTGGGAGCCGCAGGCCGCGCAGCGCACCTCGACCCGGCGCATGCCGTGGGAGCTGTCCTCGATGTACTCGACCCGGTCGCCGGCCAGCGGCGAGTAGAAGGACGGCCACCCGCAGTGCGACGTGAACTTCGTGTCGCTGCGGAACAGCTCTGCGCCGCACGCCCGGCAGGAGTAGACACCCACGGTCTTGGTGTCGGTGTACTCCCCGCGGAAGGGCGCCTCCGTGGCGGCTCGCCGCAGGACCTGGTACTCGTCCGCGCTGAGGCGCTCGCGCCACTGCTGGTCGGTGAGGGTGACGGCGTAACGGTCGGTCTGCTCGGGGCTCATGCCATGGCCAACGCCACGCGGTCACGGTTTGTGCCCAGGTGTCGCCGCGTGGTTTGCGAGGATGACGCCCGTGACGTGGCGACGCTGGCTCACCCGACCCATCCTTACGGCCACCGCGGCAGGTGCCGGCACCCTGCTCGGCGCCGCAGGCGGCTCGGTCGCGGCGGGGGCGTACTTCGCGCGCAGACTGCTCACCCCCGACGAGGACCAACCGGACGACGTCGTCGTGCTGGCCCACGCTGGGCGTGAGCTCAGCCTTGGCGTCACCTCGGAGACGATCGTGCCGGGACGCTACGGGCTCTGGCTCGACGGGGGCGCCGGTCATGCCCGGGTGGGCCGGATCCTGCGCCGAGACGCCGTGTCGGTGACACGCGAGCTGGTGGCCGTCGACCGCGGGCGGCTGCATCCCGGACCGGCACGGTGGAACCAGTACTGGTTCTGGGACCGGCCGAGGGTCAGCATGGGCATCCCGGACGAGGATGCCGTCATCCTGACCGAGCTCGGGCCTGCCCCGGCGTGGATCGTGCCGTCGGGGCCGGGTTCGGCAGCCGAGACCTGGGCGGTGCTCGTGCACGGGCGGGGCGCACGCAAGGAGGAGACGCTGCGTGCCGTCCCCGTGCTGCGGCGTGCAGGCATCACCTCCCTCGTCGTGGGCTACCGCAACGACCCGGACGCGCCGAGGGGGCCGGACGGGCGGTACTCGCTCGGCCTGGCCGAGTGGCGTGACGTCGACGCAGCGCTGCGGTATGCGGTGCGGCGGGGCGCCCGACGCGTGGTGCTCTTCGGATGGTCGATGGGCGGCGCGATCGCCCTGCAGGTGCTCGACAACTCGGTCCTCGCCGACCGGATCTGCGGGGTCGTGCTCGACTCGGCGGTCCTCGACTGGACGGCCGTGATGCGACATCATGCCCGGCTCCAGCGGGTCCCGGAATGGGTCGTCCGGGTCGCGAGCGCACTCATGGGCATGTCGCGGGCCGGTGGCCTCGTCGGGGTGCGGGAGCCGATCGACATCGCCCGCACCGACTGGGTCGGCCGCTCCGGCGAGCTCGACCGGCCGCTGCTCGTCATCCACTCGGACGGCGACGACTTCGTCCCCATCGGGCCTGCTGTCGAGCTGGCTCGGCGGCGTCCCGACATCGTCCGCTTCGAGCGGTGGGAGGCCGCCGGTCACTGCCGCGAGTGGAACCACGACACCGACCGGTGGGAGCGCGTCGTCACGGAGTTCGTCACCAGCCTGTGAAGCGCGGCAGGATGTCGGCATGGCCAGGACCGGGTACGGCGCGGTCAGCCGGCCCGGTCAGCCGGCCCGGTCAGCCGGCCCGGTCGATGACCGGGCCGACCGCGCCGGCAAGGTCTGCGGGCAGCGACCCGAAGGTGTCGCCCCAGCGCCGCGCAATGCGGCTGGCGAGGAACGCGTCGGCGACCGGGCCGGGGGAGTGCTCGACGAGCAGCGCCGCCTGTAGCGCCAGGGCGAGCCCCTCGACGACGGTGCGAGCGGTGAAGGCCGCTGACGGCGAGTCGGCCTCGAGCGAACCGGCTTGCAGCAGAACGGAGTCGGTGAACTCGTCGAGCTCGCGGCTGCGGCCCCGCACGACGTGCAGCTCCTTGGTCAGGGCCTGCAGGCTCCCCGGCTCACGGGTGACCGCCCGGACGACGTCGAGGGCGTTGACGTTGCCGGAGCCCTCCCAGATCGAGTTGAGCGGGGCCTCGCGGTAGAGCCGGGCGAGCCCGTTCTCCTCGACGTACCCGTTGCCGCCGAGGCACTCGAGTGCTTCGGCGACCATCGGCGCGGCCCGCTTGCACACCCAGAACTTGCCGACCGCCACGCCGAGCCGCACGAGGTCGGTCTCGCCGTTGTCGACGGCGTGGGCCAACCGCAGCCCGAGCACGGTCGCCGCCTCGGCCTCGAGGGCGAGATCGGCCAGCACGTTGCGCATGAGCGGCTGGTCGACGAGGGTCGCACCGAAGGCCTGCCGATGGCGTGCATGGTGCAGGGCCCGGGACAGCGCGTCGCGCATGGTCGCGGTCGAGCCGAGGATGCAGTCCAGCCGGGTCGCCCCGACCATGTCGATGATGGTCCGCACGCCGCGCCCCTCCGGGCCGAGCCGGCTGCTCCACGTCCCGTCGAACTCGACCTCGCTCGAGGCGTTGGAATGGTTGCCGAGCTTGTCCTTGAGCCGCTGGATGGCGAAGTAGTTGCGGGTGCCGTCGTCCAGAGCCCGTGGGACGACGAAGCAGGTGAGCCCCCCGGGTGCCTGGGCGAGGACGAGGAAGACGTCGCTCATCGGCGCGGAGCAGAACCACTTGTGCCCGCGCAGCAGGTACGTGTCGCCGAGCAACGGGCCACCGTCGGCCGGTATGGCTTCGGTCGTGTTGGCGCGGACGTCGCTGCCACCCTGCTTCTCGGTCATGCCCATGCCGGAGATCGCCCCGGCCTTGTCGGCGACCGGCCGGATCCCGAAGTCGTACTCGCGGCTCGCGAGCTTCGGCAGCCAGCCCGACGCGAACAGCGGGTCGTGTCGCAGCGCCGACCCAGCGGCATACGTCATCGAGATGGGGCACCCGTGGCCCGCCTCGACGCGCGACCACATGAGGAAGCCCGCGGCGCGGCGCACGTGGGCTCGGCTACCTGCCGGGCTCGTCCAGGGTTCGGCGGCGAGGCCGGCGCCCACCGCCCGGGTCATCAGCCAGTGCCACGAGGGGTGGAACTCGACCTCGTCGATCCGGTTGCCGCGCGCGTCGTGGGTGTGCAGGATCGGCGGGTTGGCGTCGGCGAGCCGGCCGTGCTCGAGCGCCTCGGCCGTGCCGCCGAGCCGTCCCAGCTCGCGCAGGTCGGCGACGTCGCCCGGGTCGGCCCACCGGTCGACCGCCTCGGCCAAGGGGCGGTCCTGAGCCAGCAGGTGATGGCCCGCGAAGGGTGGGACCTGGTTGTCGACGACATGGGTGCGCACGACTCGAGCCTAGGGCGCGTCGTGCTGCCGGGTCGCCGGACGGGCGCATTCGTCATGAGAGTCTGGGCCCCGTGATCACCTCGCACGCCAGCGGCGTCCAGCTGCACCTGACCTCGCTTCCCGACGGACGGTTGGGGTCCTCGGCGCGTCAGTTCGTCGACTGGCTGCAGGCGGCGGGGCAGTCCGTGTGGCAGGTGCTGCCCCTGTCGGTGCCGGATGCGGCGGGCTCTCCGTACAAGTCCCCGTCCGCGTTCGCGGCGTCACCGGAGCTGCTCGAGCACCCCGACGCCCAGGTGTCCCCGGAGGAGCTTGCCGCCTTCAGCGAGGCGGAGTCGTACTGGGTCGGCTCGTGGGCGGCATATGGGGGTGAGGTGACCGACCAGGTGAGGTTCTCGCGCGAGTGGGCCGACCTGCGCGCCTACGCCCGCGCCAGGGGGGTGCGCATCATGGGCGACATCCCGATCTATGTCGCGCCGAAGGGGGCCGACGTCTGCGCCTGGCCGAGCATGTTCCGGGACGACGCGGTCGCCGGATGCCCGCCCGACGCGTACGCCGCGACCGGCCAGCTGTGGGGTAACCCGGTCTACCGGTGGGACGTCATCGCGGCCGACGGCTACGCCTGGTGGGTCGAGCGGCTACGGCGCTCGTTCGAGCTGTTCGACTACGTACGCCTCGACCACTTCCGCGGCTTCGTCGACTACTGGGAGATCCCCGCGCATGCCGAGACCGCGATGGAGGGCCACTGGGAGCGCGGGCCCGGGCGGGCGCTGTTCGACGCGGCCCGGGCGGAGCTGGGCACGCTGCCCATCCTCGCGGAGGACCTCGGCGACATCGACGCCGCGGTCATCGACCTGCGGCGCGAGCTCGGTCTGCCGGGGATGGCGGTGCTGCAGTTCGGGTTCGACCCGGCCGACGCCGCCAACACGCATCACCCCGACCACCTCCGGACCGACCAGGTCGTCTACACCGGCACCCATGACAACGACACGGTCATCGGCTGGTGGGCCACTCTTCCGGATGTGCCGCGCGACATGGTGCGCGCCGCGACGCGGGCGACGCGGGTCAGCGCGGACGTCGACGACGAGCCGTCCTGGGCGCTCATCGAGCTCGCGCTGGCTTCGCCGTGCGAGCTGGCCATGATGCAGGCCCAGGACGTGCTGGCGCTGGGCTCCGAGGCCCGGATGAACACGCCGGGGATCGAGGGCGGCTGGGGCTGGCAGATGGACCCGGGCGCCCTGACCGCCGCCCACGCGCAACGGCTGCGAGGACTGACCGAGCGGGCCCGCCGCTGCTGACCCGCCGGGGCGTGGTGGGCCGGCGATCGGCCGGAGACACGGGTGGGGTCGCCGGTACCAGGCCCGGACCCGGATAGCCTCAGCGGTGATGGAGGTCAAGAGGCGGATCCACCGGGTCCTCGTTCACGTGCCGGGGGCGGTGCGTACCGTCCGTCTCACCCTCGAGACGATCCGGGTCTGCCTGCGCTACCGGGTGACCGGCCTCGCGTCAGAGGCAGCCTTCTTCATGCTCCTGTCACTCCCGCCCCTCGTGCTGGGGCTGTTCGGTGGGGTCGGCTATGTCGGTTCGATGCTCGGACCCGACACCGTCGACCGGGTGCTCGACGTGATCAGCACGTATGCCGCGCAGTTCCTCTCGCAGGAGACGGTGGACCAGCTGCTCCTGCCGACGGTCGACGACGTCCTGCGGCGCGGTCGTGCCGACCTCATCTCGGTCGGCTTCGTGCTCTCGCTCTGGTCGGGGTCGCGCTCGCTCAACGTCTTCGTCGACACGATCTCGATCATGTACGGCCAGAGCGGCGTCCGCGGGATCATCGGCACCCGGGTGCTGTCCCTGTCGCTCTACTCGGTCGGGATGGTCGTCGCCGTCATCGTCATGCCGCTCGTGCTGCTCGGCCCGGAGCTCATCGGGACCTGGCTGCCCCCGCAGTTCGAGGTGCTGATGATCGCCTACTGGCCGCTCGTCCTGGTCCTCAGCATCGCGACCCTGACGACGATCTACCACATCTCGACACCCCGGCGCGCCCCGTGGTGGCGCAACCTGCCCGGTGCGCTGCTCGCCTTCGCGATCTGGGTCGTGGCCTCCGTCGTCGTGCGGATCTCGCTCGAGGCCTCGCTCGGGGGGACCTCGATCTACGGACCACTCAGTACGCCCATCGTGCTGCTCATCTGGCTCTACGTGCTGGCCATCGCGATCCTCATCGGGGCAGCGCTCAACGCCGCCACACGGGTGCTGTGGCCGGTGACCCTGCACCAGGGGGCCGGCCGCCGGATGGTCGCCTGGGCCAGGAACGGCGCCGGGAACCTCTTCTCGCGGGGGGGCGAGGGCGAGCAGGGCGAGGGCGGACCGAGTCACGCGGGGCGGCCCGAAGGGGAGGCCGCCGGCTTCGTCTCGCCGGCCGACGCGCAGGAGCAGCGAGCCCTGGAGCAGCAGTACGAGCATCGCGAACGTTCGGCGCTGGCCGAGGCCATCGAGCGTGAGCTGAAGCGCGGGCTCGGCTCTGACAAGGACTGATTCGGCCCTCGGGCGTGTCTTGGCGGCTGGTTTTGTGGATCACGGACCGATCCGCTACTGTCTACCAAGCACCGAGCGGGGAGTGACACGTCTGGTGTTCGTGCGGACATAGCTCAGTTGGTAGAGCGCAACCTTGCCAAGGTTGAGGTCGCCGGTTCGAGCCCGGTTGTCCGCTCGGAGGGCAGCTTGCCTTCACGGTGGAGTGGCCGAGAGGCGAGGCAGCGGCCTGCAAAGCCGCGTACACGGGTTCAAATCCCGTCTCCACCTCGGAGCATCATCCCGGGCGATTGGCGCAGTGGTAGCGCGCTTCCTTGACACGGAAGAGGTCACTGGTTCAAACCCAGTATCGCCCACCATAACGCTTGACCTGTGCCCGTTCAGTTCAGTCGTAGAACGTCGAACGATTGAGAATGGACCGCTTCCAGAGCGTGTGGCGGTCAGCCTCGCTCAGACCGGCAGCGTCGGCGGCCTCGCGCCAGGTGCCTTCGATCGTCGCGACGATGCGGTCGACGACCTCCTGGGCGTCGGGTCGGGACAGTCCGTAGTCGGCGGCGGCGGCCACACAGACCGAGAACTGGCTGGTTCGGCTGCCGTCCCGACCGATTGACATGGCTTGAGCCGAGGTGTCGGTCGAGCGGATCTGCGGGGTCAGGTCAAAGGCAGACGTCAGGTCGAGGTACTCCCCATCCCAGAACGCTGCATGGTTGCGCGCGTGGTCGTCGTTGTTGCCGATCGCGACGTTGAAGACGACTCGCTCGAACAGCCGGCGGCCGACGTCTCTGGGGGCCCGCCCCAGCTCACGCAGGACGTCCAGCATCTCGGGATACGACCCGTAGCGTGCACCGAGGAGTGCGTCGAGTCCAAGCATCGCCAGACCTGAGACGACGTGGCGGCGTCGGCCGCCGGGAGTGCGGTCGAACCGCTCGATGAGCAGCACGTCACGACCCATCGACCGGATGACCCGGGCATCGGGTACGTCAAGTCCGCAGTAGCGCGCGAGCTCGATGGCAACCGCCTCCGCCCTGATGATCGGGTGCACGTCGGCGGAGACGGACAGCTTGGCGATGTACTCGGTGCCCGAGTCATCGGTGACGAGAACCTTCGGGTGTGCTCCACCGACGGCGGTCCCGTTCAGGAGGGCGTCGCCGATGGCGGGACTCAAGGGCTCGCCCGCCAAGACCTTCTCGGCGGCGTTGTACAGCTCGTCAAGGCCGGCGGTGTTCAACCTTGGGCGATACTCCTGGGCGCTCTGCTGGAAGTCGATGGCGCCCAGCCGGTTCGAGCCGGACTCCAGCATGTAGGTCTCGATACTGAGCTCACGGTCTCCCGAGCCCAGGCGGTTGCCGATCACGCGCTCACCCCAGGAGTCGGGGGTTGCGTCCTTGAGGCAGGCAGCGATGGCGAGACCCCCGAGTGGCTCCTGGGCTCCGCGTCGCAACGGCAGCTCGGTGGTGTAGAGACTGACCGCGTTCTGGTTGTCGAGGTAGGACCGGGCATAGGTGAAATCCAGACGGTTTGCTCCGACCCGGTCGACGGCCCCCGCCACGACCGGCGTCGCCTCGCCTGGCAGCCACGTCCAGACGAAGACGCGCCGTGCTCGGTACGGGTCAGAAGTCATCGTCGGGTTCAGACTTCCTCCTGGGCTTGCCCACCCTAGTGGGCAGCAACGCCAATCGGTCTCGTCCCTCGCGACGCAGACGGGCAAGCGCCGCATGGTCTTCAGCGCCGAACAGGGGGACCCCCACGATGTCGGCAGCGTTGAACACGTTGCCGAGGGAGACGCCCGGATCCCCCGCCTCGATCGCGGCGACCGTACGGCGGTCCACCCCGATTCGCTCAGCCAGCTCGACCGCCGTCCATGTGCGGGCAATCCGGGCGGCCTTGATCTGCTGGCCGAGCACCGCGGCGGCGTCGGCGGCGCCGCGGCGGGCCGAAACCCGGATCCTGGCCACGTAGGCTCCTTACTTAGTACTCAATATACTATTAAGCACATAGTAACGTACATGGTCAAGGCGACAATCATGACCCCATTCCCCTGACCGTGCGCCGGGTATGCAAACCCGGAGGATCCAACCACGAGGGCGATCCTCTCAGTGTGTCGGAGGGCGGGATCGCGCTCGACCGGTTCGGCACCATCCCTCGGGTCCACCCCATGGCGCGCCCGCGTTGTTAGGTAAGGCAAGCCTATGCCAGACTGCGGCCCTGGGTACTTCCCGACGGTCGTCCCCGAGGCGACCAGATTGCGAGCGGACGGGGATCAGGCGTGTTCGGCAACTATCTCGTGGGGCTTCGTGAAGGTCTCGAGGCCTCCCTCGTCGTCGTCATCCTCGTGGCCTACCTGGTCAAGTCCGGTCGGCGGCACCTGCTGCCGCGCATCTGGGGCGGGGTGGCCCTGGCGATCATCGTCTCGCTCGGGTTCGGCGCTCTGCTGACCTACGGTCCGCGCGGGCTGACCTTCGAGGCCCAGGAGGCGATCGGCGGGTCACTGTCGATCATCGCGGTGGGGTTCGTGACGTGGATGGTCTTCTGGATGGCCCGGTCGGCTCGGACCATGTCCGGCGAGCTGCGCGGCAAGATCGACCAAGCCGCCGACGGGAGCTGGATGGCGCTCGTGGTCGTGGCCCTGCTGGCCGTGGGGCGCGAGGGTCTCGAGACCGCCCTTTTCCTCTGGGCCGCGACACAGGCCGCGGCGAGCGGTACGGGGTCGACCGTTGCCCCGCTCATCGGTGCCGGGCTCGGCATCCTGACCGCCGTCGTCACCGGCCTCCTCATCTACCGGGGCGCGCTCCGGCTCAACCTGGGCAGGTTCTTCGCCTGGACCGGAGGGTTCCTGATCCTCGTCGCGGCCGGGGTGCTGTCATACGGCGTCCACGACCTGCAGGAGGCCGGCATCCTGCCCGGCCTGAACAACATCGCGTTCGACGTCAGCGACACCATCGCGCCGACCTCCTGGCTCGGCACGCTCCTGAAGGGCACGCTCAACTTCTCGCCGGTCACGACCTGGCTCGAGGCGCTCGTCTGGGTCCTCTACGTCGTGCCGGTCATGTTCTTGTTCATCCGCACGATCCGACGCACGGCCCCGCCGCGCACCTCCTCGAACCCGTCACAGCACGCCCCGACCTCGCAAGGAGCCTCCGCGTGAAGCGCCGACTCGCCGTCTACCCGCTCGCCCTGGCGCTGCCGCTCATGGCGGCCTGCACGACGAACGACCCCAGCTCGGACACGTCCGGCACCGCCACGCCACGCTCCCTGGCCGTGACCTCGACCGACGACAGGTGCGACGTGTCGGCGCAGCAGGCGCCCTCGGGCAACCTCGTCTTCACGGTCAAGAACGACGGCAGCAAGGTCACCGAGTTCTACCTGCTCGGTCAGGACGGGCTGCGGATCGTCGGCGAGGTCGAGAACATCGGTCCCGGCCTGACCCGGGACCTGGTCGTGCAGGCCGCGGCCGGTACGTACTTCACCGCATGCAAGCCGGGCATGGTGGGCGACGGCATCCGCAGCTCGTTCACCGTCACCGACTCCGGTGAGCCGGTGGCCGCCAGCGGCAAGGAGGCCGAGCTGGTGGCCACCGCGAACACGCAGTACGCCGGCTACGTCAAGGACCAGAGCGACCAGCTGCTGGCCAAGACCGAGCAGTTCGTCTCCGACTACAAGACCGGCAAGGACGACGCTGCCCGTGCCCTGTACGCGGACGCGCGGGTCCACTGGGAGCGGATCGAGCCGGTGGCCGAGTCGTTCGGTGACCTCGACCCCCGGATGGACCTGCGTGAGGCCGACCTGCAGGCGGGGGAGAGGTGGACCGGCTGGCACCGCGTCGAGAAGGACCTGTGGCCGCCCAAGAGCGGCTACCACCCGATGAGCCGGACCGAGCGGAGCGCCGTGGCCGACCAGCTGCTGGCCGACACCAAGGAGCTGCACCAGCGCACCCGCACCATGACCTTCACTGCCGACCAGATCGGCAACGGCGCCAAGGAGCTGCTCGACGAGGTCGCCACAGGCAAGGTCACCGGCGAGGAGGAAGCCTGGTCACACACCGACCTGTGGGACTTCCAGGCCAACGTCGACGGCGCTCGCGTCGCCTGGGAGGGGCTGCGCCCGGTGCTCCAGCAGAAGGACCCCGACCTCGACGCGAAGCTCGAGGAGCGCTTCGCCGCCCTGCAGAAGCTGTTGGACGCCCACCGCGAGGGCACGGGGTTCGTCCTCTACACGAGCCTGAGCACCGACCAGGTGCGCACCCTCTCCGATGCCGTCAACGCCCTGTCCGAGCCGTTGTCCCAGCTCACCGCAGCGGTCGTGCTCTGAAAGGTGCCGGACGGTCGCAGCCGACCCGGCGTGTCCCGACCCCGATCCCGACCCGATCCTGACCCCGAAGGAGGTTCAATGCCCGAGACACCTGAGCAGCCCGACCGCAAGGGAGCGCTCTCGCGCCGCCGGCTCCTCGGGGTGGCCGGGGCGGGCACCGCCATCGGCGCGGCCGGCTTCGTGGGCGGACTCGGCGCGAGCTGGGCCGCGACCGGGCCGACACCCGACGATGCCTCGCAACCCCAGTCCCACCCGTTCCACGGTGAGCACCAGGCGGGCATCGTGACCGCCGCCCAGGACCGGCTGCACTTCGCCGCGTTCGACCTCACCTCCGACTCGCGGGACGACCTGGTGGCCCTGCTCAAGGCCTGGACCGCGGCCGCCGCCCGGATGACCGCGGGGGAGCCCGTCGGCGAGCGTGCCCAGCCCTACGACGCACCCCCCGACGACACCGGCGAGGCGCTGGGCCTGACCGCGTCGCGGCTGACCCTGACCTTCGGCTTCGGCCCGAGCCTGTTCCGGGACGCGCACGGCGCCGACCGGTTCGGCATCGCCGATCGTCAGCCGAAGGCACTGCGCCGCCTGCCGCACTTCCCGGCGGACAACCTGGTCGCCGCGCGCAGCGACGGCGACCTGTGCATCCAGGCCTGCGCAGACGACCCGCAGGTCGCCGTCCACGCCGTGCGCAACCTCGCCCGGATCGCCTTCGGCACCGCGGCGATCCGCTGGGCCCAGCTCGGCTTCGGCCGCACCTCGTCCACCTCGCAGAGCCAGCAGACCCCCCGCAACCTGTTCGGCTTCAAGGACGGCACCGCCAACCTCAAGGTCGAGGACACCGCCGACATCGACCGGTTCGTCTGGGTCGGCGACGGGGACGACCCCGCGTCCGACTGGATGACGGCAGGGTCCTACCTCGTGGCCCGCCGGATCAGCATGACGATCGAGACCTGGGACCGCACCTCCCTGCGCGAGCAGGAGGGCATCGTGGGCCGCGACCGGCAGCACGGCGCCCCGCTGTCGGGCGGCACCGAGTTCACCGAGCCGGACTTCTCCGTCACCGGTCGCGGCGGCAAGCCGCTCATCCCGGTGGACAGCCACGTGCGTCTGGCCCACCCGAGCCACAACGACGGTGTCCAGATCCTGCGTCGGGGCTACAACTTCACCGACGGCAACGACGGTTTGGGCCGGTTGGACGCCGGGCTGTTCTTCATCGCCTACGTGCGCGACCCCGCCACCCAGTACATCCCGATGCAGAACAAGCTCTCCCGGGACGACGCGATGATGGAGTACCTGCAGCACACCGGGTCGGCCCTGTTCGCCGTGCCACCCGGGGTGCCTCAGGGCGGCTACCTCGGGGAAGCCCTGTTCACCTGACCGTCGCAACGAACCCCGTCGCCGGACCTCGTGACGACCGTCCATGGACACGGGTGTGCGAGAGGGTCGAGTCTGGAGCCATGGCACAACCGACCCTGCCCGAGACGATGCGCGCCTGGCAGACGGTCGGCACCGGCGCACCCGACCGGATCCGCCCGGTCACCCGCCCGGTGCCGTCCCCGGGGCCGGGTGAGGTGCTCGTCACGGTCGAGGCCTGCGGCATCTGTCGGACCGACCTGCACGTCACCGACGGGGACCTGCCGGAGCATCGGCCGCACGTCGTGCCCGGCCACGAGGTCGTCGGGACCGTTGCCCGGCAGGGCCCCGACACGTGGCGCTTCGCACCTGGTGACCGCGTCGGCATCGCGTGGCTGCGCAGCACCTGCGGTGCCTGCCGTTGGTGCCGGTCGGGCCGTGAGAACCTCTGTCCCGCAGCAGAGTTCACCGGATGGGACGAAGACGGCGGCTACGCCGAACACATGATCGTCCCCGAGGCGTACGCCCACCGGATTCCGCCCGAGCTGCCTGCCGAGCAGGCGGCGCCGCTGCTCTGCGCCGGCATCATCGGCTATCGTGCGCTGCGCCGCGCCGCCCTGCCGCCGGGTGGCCGGCTCGGGCTCTACGGCTTCGGCGCCAGCGCCCACCTGACCGCCCAGCTCGCCATCGCCCAAGGCGCCGAGGTGCATGTCCTGACCCGCGGCGCGCAGGCCCAGCGCCTCGCCCTCGAGCTTGGCGCGGCCTCGGTCGGTCCGGCGGACGCCATGCCGCCCGTCCCCCTGGACTCGTCGATCCTCTTCGCGCCCGCCGGTGAGCTCGTCCCCGTCGCCCTGGCCGGTCTCCAGCAGGGCGGCACCCTCGCGCTCGCCGGGATCCACGTCAGTGACATCCCGCCGCTGAGCTACCAGGCCCACCTCTTCCGGGAGCGGACCGTGACCTCGGTCACCGCCAACACCCGCCGCGACGCGGAGGAGTTCCTCGCCCTCGCCGCACGCCTGCACATCCGCGCCAGCGTCACGACCTATCCGTTCGAGGCCGCCGACGAGGCGCTCGACGACCTGGCGCACGGACGCTTTGCGGGGGTCGCCGTGCTCAGCCGCGCGGCCGCCGCACGGTGATCCGCCGGAGCGGCTGAGCGGCATACAGACGTCCCGGTATGCCGCGCACGGCCCGGCGTCCGCTGCATCCCGTCTGTCGGTTACCCTTGGTGCAGCGATCCGCACAGTTCTGCCTCGGGTCGCCTCTTCGTGGCGGGGCCCATTGCTCTCGCCAGTGTCGATTCGCTCTTGCGCCGCGACCCGTTCATCGCCGAACGCTCATCGCGCCGGGCAGAACGACCCTCTTTCCTCGTGGAGTAGCCACCTGTGTCCACTGACACCGCCACCTTCGCCCGCCTCGGCGTGCCCACCGTCCTCGTCGACATCCTGGCCGACCAGGGCATCACGACGCCGACCCCGATCCAGGCAGCCACGCTGCCCGACTCCCTCGCCGGCCGTGACGTGCTGGGGCGCGGACGGACCGGTTCGGGCAAGACGTACGCCTTCCTCCTACCCCTGCTGGCCCGGCTCGCCCAGTCGCCCGCGAAGCGCCGGCCACACCGGCCTCGGGCCCTCATCCTCGCTCCCACCCGCGAGCTCGTCGCCCAGATCGACGCCGCCATGGCGCCGCTCGCGACGCCGCTCGGGCTGCGGTCGCAGACGATCTTCGGCGGGGTCGGCCAGAGTCCGCAGGTGCAAGGCCTGCGTGCCGGCGTCGACGTGATCGTCGCCTGCCCCGGACGCCTCGAGGACCTCATGTCGCAGGGCCAGGTGTCCCTCGACGAGGTGCAGGTCACCGTGCTCGACGAGGCCGACCACATGGCCGACCTGGGCTTCCTGCCGGGGGTGCGCCGGATCATGGACAAGACCCCCCGCACCGGGCAGCGCCTGCTGTTCTCGGCGACCCTCGACGGTGCGATCGACGTCCTCGTCAAGCGCTTCCTCGCAAGGCCGGTCACCCACGAGGCAGACTCGGGGCAGTCACCCGTCTCGACGATGGACCACCATGTCCTGCACGTGACCTCGGACGGGCACCTGCCCGTCATCCTCGACCTGGCTGCTGCCCCCGGCCGCAAGGTCGTGTTCACCCGGACCAAGCACCGGGCCAAGAAGCTTGCCCGCCAGCTCAATGCCTCGGGTGTCCCGGCCGTCGAGCTGCACGGCAACCTCAGCCAGGGCGCCCGGACCCGCAACCTGGACGACTTCCACTCGGGTCGCGCCGACACACTCGTCGCCACCGACATCGCGGCGCGCGGCATCCATGTCGATGACGTCGCACTCGTGATCCACGCCGACCCGCCGGTCGAGCACAAGGCGTACCTGCACCGGTCCGGACGCACCGCTCGTGCCGGCGCCGACGGGACGGTGGTCACGATGATGCTCGACGAGCAGGTCCGTGACGTGCGCGACCTGACCCGCAGGGCCGGCATCAAGCCGACGACGACGCGGGTGCATCCCGGCCACCCGATCCTCGCCGAGCTGGCACCGGGGGAGCGGACCTATGCCGGCGGCCTCGTCCGGGAGCAGGCCACGACCCAGGACAAGCCTGCCGGCCGTGGCACGTCCCGGGCGGGATCTCCCCGGGGTCGGTCGCGCCATGGTGGCGGGAGCGGCAGTGGTTCAGGCCGCGCGCGGGGGGCCCGCTCTGGCAGCACGGGTGGCCGGCCGCGTGGATCCGGGCGACGGAACACGTCGTCGACGGTGTACTCGACCAGCTCGGGCGCCTCGGGCGGGCCGGCCTCGTTCGCACAGCGCAGCCAGGCGGGCAGTCGCCGGGCGCGCTGACGCCCGCGAGAGCCGACGGGGTGCGTGTCCCACCCGGTTGGTCGTCCACCCGAGGCTCTTGTGGCATTGTCGGCGCGGCGCGGGCGCATCCGCGAGAATGCGGCCATGGCGAGCGGGCAGCGGGAGGCTGACGTCGGGCCGGAACCGGGCCGTGGGCAGGCTCTGGCAAGGCGGTTCGGGCTGAGTCGGCTGCACGCTGCGGAGCGGGTCAGCGACCTGAACGACGGGATCATCGGTACGGCGGGGATCGTGGAGGGGTTCGCCGGCGCCGGGCTCGGCGGGATGGCAGTGGTCCTCGCTGCGGTGTCGGCGTTGATCGCCGGTTCCATCGCCGTGGGAGGCACCAAGTATGCGGAGGTCGCCGCCGAGCGCGAGGTGAAGGCCGCCCTGCTGACCGAGCTCGACCGCGTGCTGCAGCTCAGCCCACAGGAGGAGCTGGCCGAGCTCGCGGAGCTGTACGAGGCCAAAGGGCTCTCGGCCGGCCTTGCCGAGCAGGTGGCCGAGGAGCTCAGCGCACATGATGCGCTCAGCGCGCATGCGGAGGCGGAGTACGGCATCTCGTCGTACTCGCCGCGCCCGTCCGTCGCGGCCGTGGGCGCCGGTCTCGCCTTCATGCTCGGGGCTGCGTTGCCGCTCGGGATCGTCTGGGTCACGCCGCTCAGCCTGGACGGGCTGATCACCTACGCCGCCGTCCTGGTCTCGTTGAGCATCAGTGCGGTGGTGCTGACCCGGATCGGAGGCTCCAGCCTGTGGCACAACGTGCGTCGATCGGTGGCCATCGGCGTGCTCACCATGACGACTGCCTGGCTGGCCGGGCAGCTGTTCACGTAGCCGCTGGAGCTGGCTGAGCGGCATACCCATGAAGGTATGCCGCTCAGCGGGCGTGATGGTGCCCGCCGCGCTATGCCTTGTGCGCAGTGACGACCAGGTACTCCCAGCGCATCGTGCCGTTCGGGTCGAGACCGCGGTCGCCGAGTGCGGCGAGCTCGGCATCGAGCGAGGCGGCCCGGTCGGGAGAGTCGGACAACCCCCGGTAGGCCGCGATCGTCGGGCCGTAGTTGTCCTTGAAGTAGTCGCGGAACTCGGCACCGGTGTCGAAGTGGTCGACGACGATGTCCCGTCGCTCGAACGTGAGCCCGGTGACCCGGTCGCCGAACAGCTCGCGGACGTGGTCCTCGCTGCCCCACAGCGGGGCCGGCTGCGCGCCGGGTGGCGGGGGGGCGACATACGGCTTCATCGTCGCGAACATCTGCCCGATGAAGCCCTGCGGCGTCCAGCTCGCGATCGCGATCGTGCCGCCGGGCCGGGTGACGCGCAGGGTCTCGTCGGCGGCGCGCTGGTGGTGCGGCGCGAACATGATGCCGACGCTCGAGACGACCGCGTCGAACTGGCCGTCGGCGTACGGGAGGGCTTCGACGTCGGCCTCCTGCCACGTGAGGTTCGCCCCGGCAGCCTGGGCGGCCCAGCGACCTGCGGCGAGGAGGTCCGGGGTGAGGTCGCTGGCGATGACCTCGGCGCCGGCCAGCGCGGCGGGTACGGCGACGTTGCCCGAGCCGGCGGCGACATCGAGGACGCGGGTGCCCGGGCCGATCCCGGCGGCCGCGACGAGCACGGGTCCCATGCTCGGGATGATGTCGCTGGCGACGGCCGGGTAGTTGCCGAGCGCCCACATGCCGCGGTGCTTGGCCTTGAGCTCGCGGTCGGCGGCGGCCAGGTCATCGGTTGCGGTGGTGGCCTGTTGGGTCATGGTGCTCTCCTTGGGAGTGGTGGGATCCTTTGGTGATTCCCGGTGACCCAATCCTCGGCTCGCCGCCGGGAGCACCTCCAGTGCCGGTTGTGTAGCGCGGCCGGTATCGGTTCTGTACTGCAATCCTCTTGTCAGGGGCTCCCAGCGGGAGTTTCCTGAACGTGGGAGGTGGTGACGATGACGTCCTACGGCCAGTTCTGTCCTGTCGCCAAGGCGATGGAGGTGCTCGACGAGCGCTGGACCCTGCTCATCGTGCGAGAGATGCTGCTCGGCAGCACCCACTTCAACGAGCTGCGCCGCGGCGTGCCGAAGATGTCACCGGCCTTGCTCTCCAAGCGACTTCGCTCCTTGGAGCGCGCCGGCATCGTGCACCGGCAGGTCGACGCGTCGCGCACCGGCTACACGCTGACGAAGTCCGGCACCGACCTGCTCGATGTCGTCAACGCCCTCGGCCTGTGGGGGCTTCGGTGGATCCCCGAGCTCGGTGACGAGGACCTCGACCCGCACCTGCTGTTCTGGGACATCCAGCGCACCATCCCCGTCGACCGCTGGCCTCGGGAGCGGACGGTCGTCGCGTTCGAGTTCCCGGACGTGCCGGTGCGCAGCTCGCGTTGGTGGCTGGTCGTGACCGGCGAGGACGTGGACGTGTGCGACGCGGATCCGGGATACGAGGTCACCGCCACAGCCCGTATGCCGCTGCGCCTGCTCGCGCGGATCTGGCGCGGTGAGGAGCGGTGGCACAGCGCCGAGGGCCGGGGCGACCTGGTCGTCGCGGGCTCGTCCCCCGCGCGGCGCGGACTGCCCGAGTGGATCGGGCAGTCCGCCATGGCGACCCTGGCAGCGGCTCGCTGAGTCTTGGCGCGCCCGAGGCGGCGCCTCGGGCCCGTGCTACTCCGCGTAGAGCTGCAGGTCGGTGCCGAAACGGTCGCACATCTCCACGGTCGTGTCGAGATCCGGGTGGCGCACGATGACCATGCCGTCCGAGAGCAGCGTGGCGCGCCAGTCCCGCCGGTGCGCCCCGATGGGCAGCAGGTCGACGACGCAGACGTGCGGGCCGTAGCGGGCCAGCAGGGACTCCAGCCCCTCGATGCGGGTGATCCGGCCTGAGCCCTGGGCCCGCTTGAACAGGGTGGCCGCGTTGTAGCGGCGCTCGATCTGCTGGCGCACCTGACCATGGACCACGGCCTGGGCCCAGGCGAGGAAGAAGTCGGCGTCCGTCGCGTAGTTCATGATGTCGACGCTGCGCGCGCCGGGCGCCCTCGCACCGATCTCGCCGAACACGGCTTCACCGTCGGACTTGAGATACCACTCCATGTGCGTGAAGCCGGTCTGGAAACCGAGGGCCGAGAGCACCTTGGCCCCCATCTCGCGACCCGGCAGGAGGCTCGGCTGATGCGTGTCGCGCAGGGCGAGTGTCACCGGGGTGATCCATTCGTGGCTGCGCCCCTGCAGTGGTCGCGGCCGGTACCAGGAGATGTTGTCGACGAGGACCTCACCGCCGGCGCAGATCGTGTCGTAGGTGAACTCCTCGGCCTCGATGAACTCCTCGACGCTGACCCGGCGGACGTGCCGGATTGCGGGCAGCACGTGGCCGAGGTCGTCGAAGGAGTCGACCCGGTAGGTGTCGGCCGACCCGGCCCCGGCGATCGGCTTGACGACCAGCGGGAAGCCGATGCGCTCGGCTGCCTCCCACACCTCGGCCACGGTGCGTGCCTTGGCGTGCCGCGGGGTGCGGATCCCGGCGGCATCCAGGACCTGCTTCATGACCTCCTTGTCCCGGAAAGGGATCGTCTGCTCGACGGTCATCCCCGGCACTCCGAACGCTTCACGGATGCGCGCGGCCAGGAGCATGTACGGCTCCCACAGGCACTCGACCCGGTCGAAGGAGACGTGTCGGGCCAGTCCTTGCAGGGCCGCGAGCACCGAGCCCTCGTCCGCCAGTGAGACCCGTTCGTAGTGCGTGAGGCCCGCGCGGGGCGCACGCGGGCGCGAGTCGCCACCCTGGTCGCCGACGCCGATGACGGTCGCGCCGGTCTGGGCCAGGGCCCGGGTGAAGTAGCCCATCTCCGGCGGGTAACCGGGCGAGATCATGACGATGTTCACTACTGCTCCTCGGCAAGCTCGACCCGGACCGTGCTCAGGATGCGCGCGAGGGCCTCACGCACGACGCGCGTCTCGGGGTGGCGCACGATGATGAAGCCCTCTCCCTCGTACGACGACGATGCTGGCTGCCCCGGCTGCGGCAGCCGGGACTCGACGACGAGGTCACCGATCTCGCGTTGCAGCTGCTCGATACCGTGCACCGCCCGGACCCGCCCCCGGCCTTGCCCACGCAGGTAGACCGTCCCTGCGGCGTAGTCCCGCCGCAGCGGGGTGAAGGAGTCGAGCAGCACGAGCTCGGTCCAGACCCGATAGAAGTCGACGCCGTGCGCGTAGCCGATCATCGAGGTGATCTGGGCGCCGGGCGGTCTGGCCGCCACCTCGGAGACGGCTACCGACCCGTCCGGCCGGCGGAACCACTCCATGTGCGTCAAGGCATCGCGCACGCCGAGAGCGCGCAGCGCGGCCGGACCGACCCGGCCGATCTCGCCGTACTCGGGCGTGTCTATCTCGCGCGGCAGCAGCACGCTCCACTGGATCCATGGGTTGCGAAGCACGGTCAGGGGCGGCGGGAGGTAGTCGGAGATCGACCAGAAGATGGTCTGGCCGTTCAGGGTGATGCTGTCGAAGCTGTGCTCGTCGCCGACGAGGAACTCCTCGAGCAGGCCGGGCGCAGCACCATGTGGCGGGTCGACGGCAAGCCAGCTGCGCAGGTCGTCGGGGCCATCGAGCCGGTAGGTCGCCCGAGCCCCGGCACCGGCGGGCGGCTTGAGCACGAGCGGGAACCCCACCTCTTCGGCGAAGTCCATCGCCGCCTCCGGCGAGGCGACGAGGCGATGGCGCGCGCACGGGATCCCGGCGTTGCGAAGCACCGTCTTCATCCTGGCCTTGTCCCGCACGTTGAGGGCGGTCTCGTGGTCCATCCCGGGGATGCCCAGCGCCTCGCGGACCTGCCCGACGGGCACCTGCAGCTCCTCGAGCGCCGCGACGAGCCGCTCGACCCGCCCGAGCTGCCCGCTCAGCCCGCGGACCGCGTCGAGGATCTGTTGGGCATCGAGGGCGTCGTCGATGCGCCAGTGCGCCGCGACGTGCTCCTTGAGCACAGGCGGTAGCCGGTCCACCGGGTCGCAGGTGACCAGCCCGAGGCGCACACCCGGCAGTTGAGCAGCCGTGGCCACGAAACGCGTGGTGGCCTCCAGCAGGTATGGCGCGACGAACGCTGCCGTGATCGGCTTCCCGCTCATGGCCAGACCTTAGCGGCCCGGCGGGGGAGTGCGCGCCCCGGAACGCCGCCGGGTTTCGCGGCGACGACCGGCCCAGCATCACCACCCGCTCGGTCTGATCGTCCGATCCGTGTGGTGCAATCGGAGCATGGCCGCCGCGAGCAGGACCCCCGCGATCGAGCTCGACGTCGACGGCTACGACGTGCGCCTCACGAACCCCGACCGTGTCTACTTCTCCGAGCGGGGCGAGACCAAGCGAGACCTGGCCGACTACTACCTCGCCGTCGGGGACGGGATCGTCCGGGCGCTGCGCGACCGACCCTGCATGCTGCACCGGTTCCCGAAGGGCGTCGACGGCGAGAAGGTCCACCAGAAGCGGCTGCCTGCCGGCGCCCCGCCGTGGGTCGAGACGGTCCGGCTCCACTTCCCGCGCTACGGGCTGCACGCCGACGAGCTGTGCGTCACCAAGCTCGCCGACGTCATCTGGGCGGTGCAGATGTCGACGGTCGAGTTCCACCCGTGGAACTCGCGTCGGCCCGAGCCGGAGCTGCCCGACGAGTGGCGAATCGACCTCGACCCGATGCCGCAGTGCTCGTTCTCCACTGTGCGCCGGGCCGCCCACGTCTCACACGAGGTCCTGGACGAGCTCGGTGCCGTCGGCTGGCCCAAGACCTCCGGGGGCCGGGGCATGCACGTCTATGTCCGGATCAGTCAGGAGCACGGCTTCAAGGTGGTGCGCCGGGCCGCTCTGGCGTTCGCCCGTGAGGTCGAGCGCCGCCTGCCAGATGAGGTCACCACGACGTGGTGGCGCAAGGACCGTGCCCCGACCGACCTGTTCGTCGACTACAACCAGAACGCGCGCGACCACACGATGGCGGCGGCCTACAGCGTCCGCGGCAACGCTCGCGGGACGGTCTCGGCCCCCGTCGCCTGGGACGAGGTCGACGACGTGGAGCCGGACGACTTCACGATCGCGACGATGCCCGAGCGGTTCGCCCGGCTCGGCGACCTGCACGCGGGGATCGACGAGGCGGCCTTCGACATCGCCCCGCTGATCGAGTGGGCCGACCGCGACGAGCGAGATGGGCAGACCGAGCCGGACGACCAATGACCCGTATGCCGCCCACTCGCCTCCGCAGGGCCGGTGCGGCCCCGCCCGGCGACCTCCCGGAGGACCGGGTCGACCACGCCCGCTTCCGGGGCCGGTCGGCCCGCGGCGTGCTCGAGGTGCGCACTGGCCCCGACGCCCTCGAGGCGGTCGAGAAGGAGGGGTTCTGGGCGGTCGTGGCGAGCTTCGAGGGAGCGGTGGTGGCGGTGCGGTACGCCGAGGTGGCCTCGGCGTCGCCGCCGCAGTCGACGCGCCAACGAGTGCCACCGGACCTGCACCGCACTGACTGGGCGCCGCTGACCGGGCGGTGGCACACGAGCCTGGGGCGAGCGGCATACGTCACGGCTGTGGGGGAGGTGCGCGAGCGGATCGCCGCGGGCACGGTCTACCAGGTCAACGTCTGCCGAGTGCTCTCGCACCGGATCGACCACGACGCCGATCTCGACGCGCTCGATCTGCTGGTGCGCCAAGGAAACCCGTCTCCGTACGGCGCACGGGTGCGCTGTGCGGCGGCCGGGCTCGACGTCGTCAGCGCATCGCCCGAGCTGTTCCTGGCCCGTCGGGGCGACCGCCTCGAGACCCGCCCGATCAAGGGCACTGCGGTCATCCCTGACGACCTGCTGGACAAGGACCACGCCGAGAACGTCATGATCGTCGACCTCATGCGCAACGACCTGTGCCGCGTGTGCCGGCCCGGCAGCGTCTCGGTCGAGGCCCTGTGCGCCGTCGAGCAGCATCCGGGTCTGGTCCACCTCGTGTCGAGGGTGTGCGGGCGGCTGCGCCCTGGCACATCGTGGGCTGACATCGTCGCCGCGACCTTTCCGCCGGGGTCCGTGTCCGGGGCGCCCAAGTCGAGTGCCCTTGCCGCGATCCGTGACCTCGAGCCGACCCCCCGTGGACCCTACTGCGGAGCGATCGGCTGGATCGACGCCGAGCGAGGTGAGGCGGAACTCGCGGTGGGGATCCGGACGTTCTGGGCAGAGGATGGTCGAGACGGTCGGCGGTGGCTGCGTTTCGGCACCGGTGCCGGGATCACGTGGCACTCCGACCCGCAGCGGGAGTGGCGCGAGACCCAGCTCAAGGCGGGTCGACTCGTCGGACTGGCATCGGGCAGGGTGTCCGGGTGACGTGGGCAGCGAGAGGAGTGGACGGATGAGCGGTGGGATCAGGGTCTGGGTGAACGGCCGGCTCGTGGAGCCGGACGCGCCGGTCCTGTCCGCGCTCGACCATGGGGTCACCGTGGGCGACGGCGTGTTCGAGACGGTGAAGGTCGAGCAGGGGAAGGCCTTCGCGCTACGTCGGCACCATGCCCGGCTGCGCCGCTCGGCGGCCGGGCTCGGCCTCCCGGACGTCGACCTGGACCTGCTGGGCGAGGGGATCGCGGCGGTCCTCGACGGCCACGAGCTCGACTTCGGGCGGCTGCGCTACAGCGTGACCGGCGGTCCGGGGCCACTCGGATCCGACCGGCTGGCAGCCCAGCCCACCTACATCGTGCTGGCCGGACCGCAGCCCCGCCCGCCCGGCTCGGGCGCGCTCGTGCTCGTGCCATGGACCCGTAACGAGCGGTCCGCCGTCGCCGGGCTCAAGACGACCTCGTATGCCGAGAACGTCGTCGCGCTCGCCTACGCCAAGCAGCGCGGTGGCATCGAGGCCGTCTTCGCCAACACCCGGGGCGAGCTGTGCGAATGCACCGGCAGCAACATCTTCGTCGTGCGCGACGGCGTGGTGCTGACGCCACCGGCGCAGTCCGGCCCGCTTCTCGGCATCACGCGCGAGCTGACGATCGAGTGGGCGGGTCAGAGCGGCATACCGGCGCAGGAGACCGCACTGCCACTCAGCGTCCTGGGCGACGCGGACGAGGTCTTCATCACGAGCACGACCAAGGACATCCTGCCCGTACACGCTGTCGACGGCCGGGCGCTGCCGAGTGAGCGGCCCGTCACGACCCGGCTGCAGCAGATCTTCCGCGCCAACGCCGCGCGAGACCTCGACCCGTGAGCGAGAAGAGGTCCTCGGCAGGGTCGAAGCGACCCGACGGCGTGGACTACTCCGACGAGAACATCACCCTCGACGCCCATGAGGACCGGTGGGCCTGGCGAGCCAGGCTACGCCGCAACCGGGCCACGCATCTTGCCTGGCGGTCCGTCGTCGGCATCGTGGGCGGCCTCGTCACGGTCGCCGGCCTCGTCATGGTCCCGGCGCCCGGGCCCGGCTGGCTCATTGTCTTCTTCGGCCTGATGATCCTGGCCAGCGAGTTCGAGTTCGCCCAGCGGATCCTCATGTTCGCCCGGCGCCAGGTGGGCCGGTGGAACGACTGGGTCATGGCACAGCCGGTCTGGGTGCGCGGGCTCGTCGCGTTCGCGACGCTGCTGCTCGTGCTGGCGATCTTCTGGGGACTCTTCGCGCTCACCGGGGTGCCGGGCTTCCTGCCGGGCTGGATGGCCGACCCCCTGCGGCAGGTGCCGGGCGTCGCCTGAGCTGGCCGGGCGGGGTCCGGCCGGTGGGCGGATTACCAGCGGACGCGGGTCATTGGATAGTGTTCCCCCGTCGCCCCACAAGGGCGACATCCTGGACGTGTAGCTCAGTTGGTTAGAGCGTTCGCTTCACACGCGAGAGGCCAGGGGTTCGAGTCCCTTCACGTCCACGCAAGCCGCGCGTTCCGCCAGATTGAGCCGATCCCTCGAACTAGACTATTGCCTGGGTGGGAGGTC
>NZ_JAKDLO010000051.1 GCF_030452765.1 Intrasporangium sp. | reverse complement strand
ACAACCTCCTCAAGGCCCGCCTCCGCGCCCACCCCGACGTCGCCGCGATCCACCCTCCGGATCTCCTTCGCACGGTCCCGGACTGACCTCGCCACTGGATTCGCTCAGACGTGCCGTCCCGCGAACGCGGCGATCTGCGTATAGGTCGTGGCGTTCGCCGGGGCGGCCCGCTCAGGCTGGAAGGCCTGACCACGGTTCTCGTCGGTGAGGTTGGCCCGCATGAACTCGAGGCCGCGTTGGGCCACCTCCGGGTCCAGCGTGTCCGTGCGGTACCCGATGGCCGTCGCGAGGTCCCAGGTGTGCACGGCCAGCTCGGCCAGCTGCCAGGCTGGGTCTGCCGACCCTGCCTGCGCCTCGCCGCCCTGGTCGCGCCACAGCCTCAGCAGGCCCTCTCCCACCACCCGGAACCGCTCCGCCCGGTCGGCGTCGACGCGCGGTGCTGGGCTGGTGAAGTCGGGCCGTCCACCGCGCATCAGCGTCGCGAAGTTGGTGGGCGTCGCCACGAGGTGGTCGACCAGCTGGGCGACCGTCCAGTCGTCGCACGGCGTCGCCAGGTCGAGCTGGGCCGCACGGACCTCCGCGAGGACGTCGGTGGCTTGATCCAGCGCCGCTGCGAGGACGTCGATCGGGTCGCGAGCCAGGTTCTCGGTGCCCATGTCCACGACCCTAGAACAATGCACGAGCAGCCGGGCCGAGATGCGGTGGGGGCCTGACTGCGCTCCGGGCCTCTGATCGGACGGCAGGCCCGTCGAAGGCCGAGCGGGCGCTCGTGCGCTTCGTGGGCATCAGCCGAGAAGCGGTACCTGCAGGTCGTACGCCAGAACAACAGCGCGGGCCAGCTCGCCCTCCTGCGCGGCACTGAGGTACCCGACAGTGCGGCCCAGCATCGCCACCGGGACCGTGACGACGTTGTCGAGGGCGACGGCACAGTCCTGGTCCAGCCCGTTCTCGGGCCCGACTCGGACCTCGCTCGACAGCCCCTTGACCGTCGTCGTGACCGGAGCCACAGTCACCTTCGTCATCGCACCCCGCGCCACGTCCCTGGTCAGGATCAGTGCCGGCCGCGTCTTGTCCAGGCGGACCAGACAGATCTCTCGCACCGATCAGTCCTCGACCCCGACGTGCGTGACGGTCCAGTTCACGAGGTCGTCCAGGTCATCGGCGGTGCCTCGCTCGCGAAGGACCTGTGCATCCTGCTCGGCAGCCTGCCGCCTCATCTCGCGCTCCACTGCCGACGCGACGAGCGCCGCACGGCTGGACGCCTTGCCGGTCGCAACCGTGCGGTCAAGGAAGGCCACCATCTCGTCGGGAAGGCGGACCGCGATCTGCGTGCTCATGCTGAGTATCATACCAAAACGAATCCCTGTTTGGGATGATCCTTCGGCCTGGACTTGGCGGACGACCACGAGCCCTTGACTATGGGTGAGTGGTTCCCGCACTCAGCGGAGCGAGAAGGGCGGATAGCGGTCGGTGACCAGGAGGATCGCGTAGGCCTCGACACGCAGCCACCAGCGGCCGACGCCGACGACGAAGTCGAACAGCCCCCGGGGGTATCGCCCCGTGAGCAGGATCGCGAACCACGCGATGAGGACTGCGAAGAGAGCGGCCACGGACAGCACGGCCAGGACGACGAAGTGCGGGATCGCGAGAAGCCACTTCACCAGGGGTAGCCAGCGGTTGAGGTCCCGTTTGACGTCGGGGTAGGCGATCTGAAGGTGGACGCTCTGCTCCTCGACCGTTGAGGGGTACTGGTCGGTGAGCAGCATGAAGTACGCGCTGACGCGGGCGCTGAACCGGGTGACCTCCAGGGCGAAGTCGAACCACCAACGCGGGTAGCGCTGCCGGAACAGGATCATCAGCAGGGTCGCGAGGAACAGGCCGGCAGCGATGCCACCGCTCGTCGAGCGCACCACTTGACCGCTCTGGTCATAGACCGTGTGGGCGGCGCCGGCCGTGAGAACGGCCAGGATGGCCGCGATCGGAATGATCAGGATCGCTCGAAAGACTGTCCTGACCCGGTTGTGCTGCTCGAGGTAGTCGACGTGCAGCCGCGCTGGGTAGGCCGGCCCCGGCTGCAGGACGGTCATGTCCCGTCCTCGGGGAGGCATCGTTGTCGTTCGATGGTGAACATCTGGTGCACCTTCTGTCGGTGGTTGCGGCGCAGGTTGAGGCGCGGATCGGTTGTGCGGATCAGACGGTGATGACGACCTTGCCCCGGGTGTGTCCTGCTCCCACGTGAGCGATCGCTTGGGGTGCTTCGATCAGTTGGTACGTGCGGTCGATCACGGGCGTGATCTTGCCGTCCTCGATCAGCTCCTTGAGCAGGAGCAGGTCCTCGAACTTCAGCGATACCAGGAACGGTCGCAGCCTGCGGTCCGCGAACCGTTTCAGCAGGTGGGCGTGGACCACGCGGCCACCACTGGCGAACCAGCGGTTGTCGAACCTTCCGCCGTTGGGTACGAGGGCTCCCGCCGGGGTGAGCAGGCGGCGCAGCGCGGACAGTGAATGGTCGGACACGTTGTCGAGGATGAAGTCGTAGCGTCGTCCGCCTCGGGTGAAGTCTTCCTGGGTGTAGTCGATGACCTCGTCGGCGCCGATCGAGCCGACCAGATCCACGTTGGGGGTGCTGCACACGCCGGTCACGTGCACTCCGTAGGCCTTTGCCAGCTGCACCGCGAAGGTGCCGATGCCACCGGAGGCGCCGTTGACCAGGGCAGTCTGCCCGGCTTCGACGGCCCCATGATCTCGAAGCGCCTGCAGGGCGACGACACCCGCCATCGGGACGGAGGCGGCCTGCTCGAAGGTGAGGTTGACGGGTTTGGCCGCCAGCGTGGCCTCGGCAGCGGCGGCGTACTCGGCGTAGGCACCGGCGCACGAGCCGAAGACCTCGTCCCCCGGCCGGAACCGGGTCACGCCGGCGCCCACTGCCTCAACCTGGCCTGCGAAATCCGTGCCTCGGACCCGGTTCTTCGGCTGGCGCATCCCGTAGACCGGGCGGGCGATGTAGGGCAGGCCGCACATGATCGCCCAGTCGCCCGGGTTGACCCCGGCGGCTCGAACCCGGACCAGGACCTCGTCGGCCTTGATCTGCGGCATGTCGATGTCCTCGAACTTCAAGACGTCCGTGGAGCCGTAGGTGTCTTGGACCATTGCTTTCATCGTGTTCTCCTGATCTCTGCGGTGCACTTGCGACCCGGTGACTGTCGCGGCGGTGTGCTGGTGGAGGGCTGCCACGGAGATGACCTCGAGGTTGACCGACGTCAGGTGGGTCAGGATCCCGTGCAGGTGTGAGGCGTCAACGACCTCACCGACCAGGCGGGTGACGTGGTGGTCAGCGGTGTCGATGGTGAAGTCGTCCTGGAGTGGCCAGAGCAGCCGGGCGCTGGCCCGGCCGCGGATCACGATCTCGTAGGGGACTGGCCGGGGCATGGCCTCATCGTCGCGATGCACCGGATGGCGCCGCCTCGCCCGGCCGGTGATCTCACCCGGGTGAGATGGCCGGCGGAGCCTCGTGACGATGGCCGAGGGGGCTGGAGGTCGGGGCTACAGCAGGTGCGCGTCGCGGGCCGCCTGGACGGCGGCCTTGCGGTCTGCGACACCGAGCTTGCGGTAGATCCCGCGGCAGTGCGTCTTGATGGTGTTCAGCGACACGAACAGCTCGGCCGCGATCTCGCGTTGCGACATCCGTGCCGGCAGGTAACGCAGGACGGTCAGCTCACGTCCGGTCAGGTGTTCGTCGGCGACGGAAGCCGGGCCGCCGTTCGCATCAACGCCGCCCTGTCGGGACTCGGTGCGAGCCAGGTAACGGCCCGCGATGCCGGGGTCGGGGCATCGGGCGAGGACGGCCCGGGCTTGGGCAAGGAGCGCTCCCGCGCCGGAGTCGCCCAGGCCGAGCATCGTGTCGGCGCAGGTGGTCAGGACATGAAGCAGCGCCAGGTCGGTCGGCGACCGCCGGGCCAGCTCCACCGCGTGGTGGGCGTCTGTGCGGGCGCGCGCCGGGTCCGCGCCGGTTCGCGCCCGGATCGCGAACGCGGGGGCGACGCCGGGGTAGGCGGCCAGACCGAGCTGTTGGGCAGTCTGCACTGCCGTGGACGCGGCGGCCTGCGCACCGGTGGCGGAGCCGGAATCGAGCTCCACGATGGCCTGGTACACGAGAGCCAGGACGTGCGCGGTCGAGAAATTCTCGGTGGCGGCTCTGTCCTCGGCGTACCGCAGGACTCCGCGGGCCTCCTCGGCCATGCCGGCCCAGGCGTAGGCGGCGCCGGTGGCGACCGCCAGATCGCACGGGTGTGACCTCAGATCGTCGGCCGCTGTCACCCTTCGAGCGGCCTCGAGCGCGCTGGCGACGTCACCGCGGGCGAGGCTGATGTTCATCCGCAGGGACGTCGCCAACGTGTGGTCGAATCCCTCCGGTGCAACCTGGACCATCGTGTCGAGCCAACGCTCCGCTCGCGAGTAGTGACCGTCGAGGTAGTCACACCAGCCGTACAACAGCGCGCACCACGTCACGGTCCTGGCCACGTCGCCGAGTCGGTCGAGCAGGCCCCGGAGGGTCTCGACCTGCCCCTCCATCAGCAGCCGGGGCCCCAGGAAGCGAAGCAGGTCCGCGGCTGCGCGGACGTCACCGCAGGCAAGCCGATGCACGATCGCCTGCCCATGGTCCCCCTGGGCCTCGAACCAGGCCGCGGCGCGCGCGTGCAGATCGGGCATCTGCTGCGGGAAGGTCTGCTCGGCCTCCATTCTCAGCAGGTCCCGGAACAGGTGGTGGTAACGGAACCAGCTGCCGGTGCGGTCCAGGCGGATCAGGAGCTGGTTTATCGCGGCGGTGTCGCTCAGCCACCTCGCGCCGCCGGACTCGCCGGTGACGGCATCGACGACGGGACCGGTGAGCTGCTCCAGGATCGACGTCTGAAGGAGGCGCTGTCGATGCTTCGGGTCGACCACGGCCAGGAGCTCGTCGCGCAGGTACTCGACCACGAGCCGATCGTCGCCCCGGAACGCCTCGACGAACGCCCGCGGACTGCTCACGCGTTTGAGCGTGAGCTCGGCGAGCACGAGTCCGGCTGCCCAGCCCTCGGTTCGGTCACAGAGCTGGTTGAGATGAGCGGGGTCCAGCGCTTGACCTGCGGGGCCAAGCAGCCCGGCGGCCTCGCCGGCGTCGAACCGCAGATCGGCCCCGCGGATCTCCGTGATCTGGTCGCGCACCCGGAGCCGGCCGAGCCGGAACGGCGGGTCGAACCGGGTGGACACCACGATGGTCACCTGGTGGGGGCACAGGTCGATGAGTCGCTCCATGCCGCGGTGCACGCTGGCGTTGTCGATGAGGTGGTAGTCGTCGATGACGACCAACAACGCCTCGGTGACCGCGGCGAGCTCGTTGACCAAGGCGGACACGACGACCAGGTCGTCCCCCTTCGAGCCGACCACGACCGGCTTGAGGACGGCGGCGCTGATCGGGTGGGCCTGTCCGATGGACGCGACCAGGTAGGACCAGAACCGGGCGGGGTCCGAGTCGCTCTCCTCCGTCTGCAACCACGCGACCGCTTCGGTTCGGCCGGCCAACCACGAAGCCAGCAGGGTCGACTTGCCCGAGCCGGCCGGAGCGCTGACCAGGACCACCCGAACTCGACTGTCCATGGCCGCGTCGAGCATGCCGTCCAGCCGTGACCGTCGAACCAGCCGACGCGGCGGTGCGGGCGGGCGCAGCTTCGTCGCCGCCAGTCCCATCTGCGGCCGTTCGGTCATCGTCACCATGCTACGGCCGGTCGTCTCACCCGGGTGAGATGACCGCCCGGATGAGGCGATGCCATACCGCCGGTCGCGACGATCGGGGAAAGCCCACCGCCGGACGAAGGAGATGCCCCAGCCGGCGCGACAGCAGCAGCGCGGTGGGCGGCATACACCCTCGAACATCAACCCGGTCAGGAAGGTCACCAATGATCATCGTCGAAGGACTCACCAAGAGGTACGGCCACACCCTTGCGGTCGATGACGTCTCGTTCTCCGCCTGTCCGGGGCGGGTGACCGGCTTCCTCGGACCCAACGGCGCCGGCAAGTCCACCACCATGCGGATGATGGTCGGGCTGACGCCACCCACCTCCGGCACGGCCACGGTCCTGCATCGCCGGTTCGCCGACCTGCCCAACCCCGGACTCGAGGTCGGGGTCCTGCTCGACGCCTCCGCCCAGCACGCCGGACGCACGGGCCGCGAGGTCCTGGTCCTGGCTCGGCAGACGATGGGGTTACCGGCGTCCCGGGTCGAGGCGATGCTGGACATCGTCAGCCTCACCGACGTCGAGGCGAACCGGCGCGTCCGTGACTACTCCCTCGGGATGCGGCAGCGGCTCGGGATCGCCACCGCGCTGATCGGCGACCCTGAAGTCCTCATCCTCGACGAGCCGGCCAACGGGCTGGACCCGGCCGGCATCCGCTGGATGCGTGACCTGCTGCGCGGCTACGCCGACCGCGGCGGCACCGTCCTGCTCTCCTCCCACCTGCTGCACGAGATCGAGGTCATCGCCGACGACATCGTCATGATCGGGCACGGCAGGATCGTCTCCCAGGGCACCAAGTCCGAGCTGCTCCACGAAGCGGGCACGATCGTTCGCAGCGGTGACTCTGACGCCCTCGAGCATGCCCTGACCGCGTGGGGAGTCTTGGTGAGCCCGACCGGCGACGGCGCCCTGCGTACGGACGCAGATGCCGCACTCGTCGGCAAGGTCGCACTGGAGGCGGGCGTTGCCCTGACCGAGCTGCGGGCCGCCGAAGGCGCCGGCCTGGAAGAGATGTTCCTCGAGCTCACCTCCGCCACCCAGCGAGAAGGGATCCCGGCATGAGCGCCATCGCCCTGGGCCACGTGCACACCCCACGAACCACTATCGACCCCGTCCCACTGACTCGGATCACCGCCGTCGAGCTGCGCAAGATGTTCGACACCCGCTCCGGCTTCTGGCTGATCGCCAGCATCGCGATCTGTGCCGTCCTGACCACCCTCGGGGTCATCCTGTTCGCCTCGGCCGACCAGCTGACCTACTCCACGTTCGCTACCGCGATCCGCTTCTCGGTCGTGATCATCCTGCCGCTGATCGCGATCTTGGCGGTCACCAGCGAATGGAGCCAGCGCACCGGCCTCACCACGTTCACCCTGGTCCCCCACCGGTCCCGGATCATCGCCGCCAAGGCCATCTCATCGGTCACCATCGCCATCGCGGCCATGGCGCTGACCTTCGCCGTCGGGGCCCTCGGCAACCTGCTGGGCGCGACCGTGAAGGGCACGCCGTTGGTGTGGGACGTGACGATCACCCAGTGCCTGTACTACGTCCTCGGTATGGTGCTGAGCCTGCTGATCGGCTTCATGCTCGGCGTGCTCATCCGCGCCTCAATCGGGGCCGTGGTGGCCTACTTCATCTACACCTTCCTCGTCCCCACCATCTTCGGTCTGCTGGCCACCAGCCAGCAGTGGTTCCGCGACCTGCAGCCCTGGGTCGACATCCAGTTCGCCCAGAGCGGCCTCTACAGCTTCGACTCGGCGTTGACCGGCGAGCAGTGGGCGCAGATCGGCGTCACCGGGATCATCTGGCTCCTCATCCCCCTGCTCGTCGGACTCCGACTCGTGATGCGGACAGAGGTCAAGTAGTGCGTTGCGCTCCCACTACTCGAAGGTGCATTTGATGTCCCCCATCCGGAACCTTGTCGCCGATGCGACCAGACGGCCCCCGTCCAAGCAGCCGCTGGTGCGTCGGCCCCTGCGTGCGCTGCTCGTCCGTGACACAGCCTCGTTCGCGCGCGGCTGGGCGGGCAAGGTGCTGGTCGCCGCGGTCCTGATCGGCATCCCCGCCACGATGGTGCTGCTCTCGCTGAGCGGTGACCGCTACGGCCGGTACGCCGACGACAGCTGGAAGGCGCTGCTCATGCTGCTCGTCCTGGCCGGCGGCTACCTCGCCACACGCCGCCTCGTCCTCACCGTGCTCATCGGGGCGGTGACCGTCGCGGTCGTGTCCTGGATGATGTCCCCGAATCTGGCCACGGCTCGCAACGGCGACCCCACGGTCCTGGCCCACCTCGACCGGCAAGCCGGCTGGGGGATGCTCGACGGCTATCACGCCGTCGCGGTGGCCGAGGTGGACCTGGATGCCGCTGATCCAGTGCGGCTGGCAGGCATCGGCGCTGACCACACCACCCCGATGGAGGTCGGCTCCATGACCAAGGCGATGACCGGGCTCGTCATCGCGGACGCCGTACGCCGCGGCGAGATCCGCATGGACGTCGCGGTCTCCAGCTACCTTCCGCAGCTGGAGGGCTCCCCGGCCGGCGCCGCCACCATGCACCGCGCCAGCGACCTCGGCACCCAGCTCCTCGCCCACCGCAGGTAGCACGCCGCCATCAGACATCACAGGCAGAACGGAATCACGGCATCTGACAGCCTCGCCAGGAGGAACGCATGAGCAGCACCGAAAGCCCGTCGGCTCTCGACGGCCCGGGCACCACCACCCTGACTCCCGCCGCGCTAGGCGACGGCCAGGTCCGGCCGCCCGGCCGTGGCCCCGGGGCGAGGGGACACATCGGTTGGGTCGTGGCAGCCTCGTTGGCGACCGGACTCGTCGCCGCGCTACTGCTCGCCTTCGCCCCGTTCATCCGGGCACGCGAGAGCGAGGTCACTGGTGCAGTCCTGTGCGGATTCGCGCTGGGCTGGGCGATGTTGGCGCTGCTGTCGGTCCGCTTCACCGATCAACCACAGCGATGGGCAGTGGCCCCCGCGTTGTTCATGGGACTGAGCGGCCTTCTGCTGGTGGGCTTCGGTTCCTCGGTGGACGGGGTGCTCGGCTGGGTGTGGCCTCCCGCCCTGCTGGCCTTGGTGATCTGGATGTTCGTGCGCGCCCATCGACGGCTCCGCAGTCCGAGCAGGCGCTGGCTGCTCTATCCAGTGCTCGGGTTGATGGCGCTCGTCTCGATCAGCGGCGGCTACGAGACCGTGCGCGAGGCGGCGGATGCCAGGGCCTACCCGATGCCTGGTCAGTCGATCGACGTCGGCGGATACCGCCTGCACCTGAGCTGCACCGGCTCAGGCACTCCCACGGTCGTGCTCCAACCGGGCGGAGGGGAGATGTCTTCGAATCTCGGATGGATTGCGCCCGCGGTGGCCCGTGGCACCCGGGTCTGCGTCTACGACCGGGCAGGTCGGGGGTGGAGCGAGCCCGCGGACACGGCGCAGGACGCCGCGCAGCTGGCGACCGACCTCCACACGCTGCTGCAGCGCGGACACGTTCCAGGACCCTATGTGCTGGCGGGCCATTCCTTCGGCGGACTCTACGTACTGACGTACGCCGCTCGCTATCCCGACGATGTCGCCGGAATGGTGTTGGTGGACTCCACAGCACCGGCGTCGGCAGGGAAGACGGTGCCAGCATCGCCGGGCGACGCGGGTTCCTACGCCGTCATGGGCCGGGTCTCCGCACTGATTTCGACCTCAGCCCGACTGGGCCTTGGCCGCCTGTACGGCCAGTTCGACTTCGGCAGCCTGCCGCCGCGGTCCAGGGACGAGGTCAGGGCCAGCATCGCGACCGCCCACACGCTTCGCAGCACGATCGACGAGTACGTCCAGGCGAACGCTTCGATGGATGAGGCTGCCGCTCTCACTGACTTCGCCGACAAGCCTTTGGTCGTGCTGACCGCACTCAGCGGAAGTGCCGCTGGCTGGTCCGAGAAGCAGGACCACCTGGCGACCTTGTCGACCAACAGCGTGCACCGCGTCTTTGACGACGCCAGCCATGAAGACCTGGTCGCGGACGAGGCGCACGCCGCC
The DNA here is from genome assembly GCF_030452765.1 of Intrasporangium sp. Lineage (GTDB taxonomy): Bacteria > Actinomycetota > Actinomycetes > Actinomycetales > Dermatophilaceae > Intrasporangium_A. The sequence goes on along the minus strand of NZ_JAKDLO010000051.1, from coordinate 16,095 downwards.
GCCACCACCCGGGCGATCCTCGATGTCGTCTCGGCGGTCCGAGGCGAGGGACTGGCACCGGGACACCCGTCGACAGCCGACCTCCGGTAGCCGTGTCGGGCTCTCCATCTGCGTTCGGCGCCGTTCCATGCCGCGGCATCGCTGTAGTAGTCATCGAGCCGCTGGTCCGGTGACGGTGGTCTCGTCGATCGGACGATTGAGGTAGTCCCCGAGGTCGGCGCCGACGGATACCGGATCGTCCGCGGCTCGACCGGCCCAGGCAAGGACCTCCTCGGCTGCTTCACCACCGATGCCGGTACGGTCCAGGCAGAACCGAGCCCAGGGCTGAAGGACCGTCAGGGCGTGCATCCGATGGGCTTCCTGCCAGTCGTCGTTGAGGTAGGCGGGGAACGCGGCGATCCGGTGGGGGGAGCAGGCCACGGCCAGCGCTTCGGGCATGTCCGAGCTCACCCAGTCGTGTAGCAGCCACGTGACGATGTCGTCGTCCGGGCCGGTCGAGGCCGGCACATCGACGTGGTGGCGGGCGGCCCAAGCCTTGAACTGCTCGGACAGGGAGTCGGCGAGAACGATGGCCCGGCCTGGATCGCCGACCGGCCGGGTGTATGGGCGACCGGCGGCGCCGAGCGCCTTGACAATCGCCGACACGATGCCGTCGCTGCGGAAGAGCTCGGTGAAGTGGCTGTCGGACACGGGCCGGCCGAACAGCACATCGAACATGCCGTCACCGGGCAGGACGTGGGCCAGCAGGTCGTCGGGGACCGGCTCAGGTTCGGCTGCGGCGGCGCTGGGACCGACGAGGCCCCGCCAGACCGCCGTCGCTGTCGCGGTGCCCGAGTGGTAGCCGCTGCCGAGCACCTGGTGGAAGCCGTGGCAGGGATCGACGTCGAACAGGTAGGTGCGCTGCAGTGCGCCCGGCCCGGTCACCTGTGCCAGCAGGCCAAATCGCAGACCGTAGGTGTCTCGCAGCAAGAGCAGATCGGGCGAGGCGGTCACGGCCGGTGGGACGCCAAGCCAGGCAGGCTCTCCGTCGTCCGAGCCGACCGAGGCGTGACGCATCACGTCCAGGGCCAGATCCGCCAGCCCCGGGGCGGCGATCAGCGCGACCCCGTAGACCAGGCGCCGGACCCCGCGATCTCCGGCCCGCCGGTCGGCCGCGTGGAGCAGTCCTTCCAGCCACTCTGGCGCGACCAACCCGGCGTGATGCTCCTCGTAGAGGTCACGCCAGTGCCGACCGAGCAGATCGCACACCTCCTCCTCGAGCTGGTCGGGATCGATGCAACTTTGCAGGGACGCCGCGTCGTCAAGAACCTGCCCATGGCTGACCGGCCACCAAGACCTGTTCTGCGCCGTCATCTGTGCGGCGCCCTGCCGCAGCTCGGCGAGCCCGGCAAGCGCGTCCAGAGCGGGTCGCTGCGGACCACCAAGCGCATTGTGGCCGGTGCTGCCCAGCCCTACACCGGACCGGGACCATGGTTCCGGTGAGAGCGGGCGAGCCGGTGCCGCCCGCTGCGAGGCCCCTTGGAGGAGCGGTTCTTCTTGCCACGGCCACGAGACTTCGGACACACGGGAGGACGTTATCAAGGGACGGCCTCGAGTTCGCGCTCACTCGACAGCTGCGAGGACGGATCGCGGCACCAGTCTGATGGACAAGCCGCGGCCAGGCGGCTCACAGGGCGCGACGGCGCGGGTCCGGGAAGCCCAGGGCGAGGTAGCCGGGTGCCCGCCTGGCCAGTGACGAGGCCAGCACGGGCGTCAGTATGTCGTGGTAGTCGTGCACCTGCACAGAGTCCTTCCCCGGATGGGCTCGCAAGATCCTGCCGACGTTCTGAACCAGCCTGCCCTTGGAGGCGATCGGGGCGGCGAGGAAGATGGTGTCGAGTGCCGGGCAGTCGAACCCCTCGCCGACGAAGGACGAGGTCGCGATCAGCAGCTGCGGACGATCCTGCTCGAGGCGCGCCATCGCGGCCGACAGCTGCCCGACACTCAGCCCTCCCTGCAGGATGACCGGGTCGTGGCCGCGAGCCTTGAGCGCCGCACTCAGCCGGTCGATGTGGGCGGTCCACTGGGTCAGGACGAGACAGTTCCGGCGCCGCTGCAGTGCATCGTGGACATCGGCAACCACCTGAGCCAGCCGTTCCTCGTCCGCGACAAGGTCGCGATAGATGGCAGCCATCCCACCGGGCAGCGACGGGTCTGCGTCCCCGGTGTACCGGTAGGCGGTCTCGTGCACCGTCAGCTCTGGGTGCGGGGCGCCGGCCGCGCTCCCCTCCAGGGTGCCTGCCACTGGGCCGGCGATGGTGTGCCGCGTCGGGCCGAGCTGCAGGCCGATGACGTCGTCCAGGCGGTCACGTCGATACGGCGTGGCCGTCAGCCCCAGCCACCTCGCCGAGGGAATCTGTCTGACGACCTGCTCGAAGCCCGCCGCAGGCACGTGGTGACACTCGTCGACGACGACGAGCCCGTAGTCGGCGACGAGGTCGGTGACCTCACCGCGGCGCGTCAGGGCCTGGAAGGTCATGATGTCGACGGTGCCGCGCAGCTTCGAGCGCCCACCACCAAGCTGGCCGGCCTTGGCACCCAGCAGGTCCTGCACCTGCCGGCGCCACTGGTCCGCCAACGTCTTGCGATCGACAAGAACCAGCGTCGAGACCGCTCGCCGCGCGATGACGGCACAGGCGATGACGGTCTTGCCCGCGCCCGGGGGCGCGACGAGGACACCGAGGTCGTGCTCGAGCAGCGCATCCGCGGCGGCCCGTTGTGCCTGCGACAGGGTGGCGGTGAAGGCGAACTCGCGAGCGCTGCCGACCGCCCGCTCGTCCACCAGCTCGAGTCGGCTGCCGCCCTCTGTCACGACTCGAGCAGCCAGCTCGCGCAGGCCGCGAGGGAGGACCAGGTATCCGTCAACGGTTTCGTCGTAGGACGTGATGAAGCGCGGCACCTTCCACGTGGACTGTCGGCGTCGCTGCCGGTCGTAGAACTCCGGATTCGTCATCGTGGCAGCATGTTTCAAGGTTGCCAGAGTCGCCGGGGCGAGCTCGTCCATGGTGATCCGGATGCCGCTGCCCAGCCGGACCGGCACGATCGGAGACGGCCGCGGATGGGTCCGGGTGGACACGGCGGGGCGGGGGCCCGTTACGGCCACGCCGACCGTCGGTGTGCCGACTCGTGCGGCCATGCGCGTGACCTGACGTGCGGACAGGCGGTCGAGCGAGGACAGGTATGCCCACTGGTCCTCATGCGGCTCGAGGGTCGCCAGGTCGAGAAAGAGCGTGGTGCCGTCCTTGCGGCGCTTTCCGTTGAGCGGCGCGGCAATGAGGTTCCCGATGCCGCTGGCCTGCAAGACATCCTGGGCCGGGAAGAGCCGGTCATACGAGCGCAGATCCATCCGGCCACGCAGCGCGATCGCCTCACGGATCAGGCCTGTGCCGAGCTGGCGTGCCGTGGCCGCGGGGATCGGTTCGGTGAAGAACATCCAGACGTGCGCCCCGACTCCGGACTTCGACACCTCCAACGCGGCCGGAGCACCGACTGCCCGCGCAGCCTTCAGATAGGCAAGCGCGTCGAGCATCGCGGCCTGTCCGTCGAAATCCGCTGCGAGCCAGCAGGTCTCGTCACCGGGCAGGAGTGGATACAGCCCCAGATGGAGCTCACCGGTCAGGTGCGCAATGACAACCTCATCGGTCAGTGGAAGGTAGCGTCTGTCATCCTCCCGCTGCCCCTTTCGCCATCCCCCCGCCACGGCAGGGAGCCACCCCGACCGGCCGGTGCGTTGGTTCTCCCACCAGTAGGCATAGACATCGCGCCGCGCACTGAAGAGGGCACGGAAGAACCTGACCTTGGCCTCTGGTGACGACCTCGCATTGATGAGGCCAGGGTCACGCTCGAAGAATGCGGTCTGGGTGGGGCCGGGCAGGACCGCGTCCTGATCGCTCATCCGAAGCAGGCGACGCAGACGAGCATTCTCCCGCCGCAGCGCATCGAGCTCGACGCGCAGGGCAGATCCGTCGTCTGCACCCGACTCGGTCACAGCCACAACGTAGATGACGAGGCCACAACCCACGAAAGGAAGGGGTATGCCGCTGAGCCGGCTCAGCGGCATACCCTCTCCCGAGCGCAGGGCGGGCATCCGGATATGGTCACGTGGTGTCTGGCGGCCACGCCAGGGACTGACCGCCCAGTGCTTCGACGCCGAGGGAGCAGAAGCACACAGCGGGGCCTCCAGGGAGGTGGCACAGAACGGCGACAAAGCGAGACTCGTGCTGCGAGTGGACGACCAGGTGCTCTCCGCGGTTCGAGTTCCGAGTCCCGTCGCGGTTACGACGATGCGAATCGCCTGGCCGCAGCACCTTCAGCCTGACGACGTGGCCCGAGGGATCAACGGTGGCTGAATCGGTGGCAGGGTGCGGATCCCGGTGGCCCCGCCCCTTCGAGGAGCGCATCCCGGCGGATCTATGCCGCATAGACGTCCTGGGCGGTGCCGAACGCCTCCGCCGCGAAGTACCGGTCTCCATCGCGTCCGACACATCACCAGGTCCACCTTGCGGCCGACGACGCACTCCAGCTCCTCGTTGAGCGCGAGGTAGTTGCCCAGCAGATCTTGGACCTCGGGGAGAAAGTCGACCAAGAAGTCGACGTCGCTCCGGTTGGGATCGAATCGACCGGTGACCGCCTAGCCGAATATGCGCAGCCGCGCGACCCCGTATCGATCGCCACCAACACCGCTGCCGGGAGCCGATGTCGACGGGGCGTACCAGTCGCCAAGACGAGCGCCGTCACCGGCGCTGGTCGATCGGCTTACCGGAGACCGGTCGCAGCACGAGCGGCCCGCTGGTGCGCTGGCCCCGGCAGGCCTCGAGGACCCGGAGCACCGGGACGGTGCGGGGCATGGTGGCCGGCTTGTTGCCCTTGCCGACCAAGCGCGGACCCGGTGGCTGCGCAGCGTGTCGGCGTAGTCCTCGATCCGGACCGCGGCTGCTTCGGAGGCCCGCAGGGCGCCGATGCCCAGCAGGTAGGCCAGCGCGCCGTGATGGACGGTGATCGTCTGAGCGACTTGGAGGAACCGGATCAGCTCGAGCCGGTCCAGGCCTTGGGTGCGGGACTCGTCGCGGTGGACGTTCGGCAGTCGCGCGTAGACGGCCGGGTCCGCCTGGATCAGACCGTCGATGTGAGCGAGGCGGAAGCACCCGCGCACGCCGTGCATCATCGTCACGACCGTCGAGTCCGAACCACTCCCGCAGCTGATGGGTGTACAGGACGTGGGTGTGCCCGGAGCCCGGAGTAACGGGCAAAGTAGGAGCGGCCTCACCGCCAACGGCGCCGCCGATGCGTCGCGTCTCGTCACCCACGAGCGCCGACCGCACAATGTCTCACGAGCCCTTCGGTACTCTGCGGCGGTGAGGACCCCAAGGCGCAGGCGGCAGCTGCCCCGCCGACCTGCCCTTGACGCGCCCTCAGAGCATCTGGAGCGATGCGCGCTGATCGCGATGTATGTTGCCTCGCCAGAGCACAAGTCGATGCCGTCGTTCGCCGGTCCGCCGAAGTTACGTTCCGACGCGAGTCGTTGCCCCACCGACCTCAAGGATGCTGCCGAGATCACCGGCTGGCCAGCGACCGCGATCCGTGCTGGTCTGGTCAGTGGCGACCCAGGAGAAGACGGGTTCCCCAAGTACGTGTGGGCCTTCAAGCGGAACACATGGTTCGAAGGGCGCCTCGTCAATGAGGTTCAGGGAACCTACAAGGGCTATCCGTTGGCAGACGACGAGGTCAGCCCAGGCCTTCGCGTTCGCGAGGACGACCTGCGCGAAACCGAGGATGTGTCGCTATGACCCTGCGCTTCAGGTGGGAGTGGGAGCCAGCACCGGACGTGCGTCTCTCGGAACTGGCTGCTACGTGGTGCCGATTGAGCATCGACCTCGGGGACACGCCCGTGACGTTGGTAGAGCGACGAGACGGGTCGGGCGGGCCACGCCATGGCCTTGATGTCCCGGTTTACCCACTGGCAGAGTTTCTCGCGATCAACTGGTGGCGGCTCAGCACGACCTCGCATCCTCCTACAGACCGCGGGGTCCGGTTCATCGAGGCAGGTGCAGGATTCGCCTGGCCGGACTTGACCCTGCGCAGCGATCGCGGGCTCATGTGGGCAACCCTGCGGCAACGTGACAAGACGCCGGAGCACGTCCGCTTTCTCACCCAGGCCGAGACCGTCCTTGAGGCCGACGCCGTGCTCAGAGCTGCTGCCGACCTGATCGACGGCACAGTGCGTCGGCTCGAAGATAGAGGCGTGATGGGAACCCTGCTGCAGGAGGAGTGGGCATCGATCCAGCAGGCGGATCAAGAGGAGCGCGACTACTGCCTAGTGGCCGCGGCCTGGGGACAGGATCCCTATGACACGGCATCTGACGTGGAACGGCTGTTGCTTGACGCGGGTACTGAGATCGGCGATGCCACGCTCCTCGCCGACCTTTCGCGAGCAGTTCCGCGCGAGAGAATCTCCGACTCCACCGCTTGGCTCCTCGAAGCCTCCCGCTCCCTTGATCCACACGCGATCAGCCTCCCAGCACTGGGGTCGCTCGACTGGTCTTCCATGGCAGGAGTCGCGCCCTGGAGGATCGGCTACGAACGGGCGCGCAGGCTTAGGCTCCTCCTCAATCTGAACCCCACCGAGCTTGCACCGATCGACGCGTTGACTACGGTCCGCCAGACGCACTCGCCTGCACCAATCAACGTTGACGGGCTGATCGGCTCCGAAGGAGCCTCGTCCTTGGCCGTAGTAGTCGGCGCCAGTGCTTCCGCGACAACCAAGCGCTTCGCCGCGGCCCGAGCAATAGGGCGGCACAGCCTCGCCCCGATCCAGAGGCGGTCCTTGCTCACCCGCGCGACGCAGTACACCGAGCGAACCGAGCGCGCTTTCGCCGCCGAACTTCTCGCGCCGGCTAACGGCATCGCCGAGATTCTGGCCGGAGACTTCTCCGATGATGCGCTTCAGCGTGCGGCCGAGCACTTCAGAGTCAACGCGATCCTCGTTCAGCACCAAGTCGACAACCAGATCGCGGCGTGATCCGGGCCAGGACTAGGAGGCACCGAGCTCCGCATGAGCAACGGCGCCGTTCTGCGTCCCAACGGCTGGAGCAAGGGACCGCCATCGGACGGGAAGTGATCGGAGTCAGCGCAGCCCCGCGCCTTCCGCGCCACTGGCCAAGGTGCGTCTAACCGCCGCGAGTGATAGGGGGCCGCAACGACCTCGGGGCAGTTCAGCCGCCCCGAAGCTCTGCCGCCCAGTCTGCGAAGAACGCTCGCAGCGCGGGGATGTCCGTGACTTGTGCGTCGAGGAGCAGATCGACGTCGGTATAGGCGTCGAGGTGCTCAATCATCGCGGCGAGGACCTGCGTGTCGAAGCCCAGGTCGATCAGCGTTGCCGTGCGAGCAACGCTGGCTTCCCGAAGTGCCGGGCCAAGGAGTACACATCGACGAAGTCGCGGGCGGCGGCTCGATCGAACAGCGCGATCAGCTTGTGGCCAGGCGAGTTCTTCCGGTGCGAAGGTGGGTCCAGCGACGCTGGCTGTCGCCGGCATGCCTGGCCTGGACTCGAGCGCCAGGTCAACCAACAAGTCATCCTCCTGCGCGTGGATGAGCAAACGGCAGAACTCACCCGGAGCCTAGGGTCAGTTCTTGGGCGAGCAGGGCAGCACCACCGGCGAGGAGGAAACCCTGAGCAGCCGGCAGGCTGAAGAACAGACGCGCGACATCAAGCTGGAACGGCGTGAGCAGCGAACGATCGCGCGCCACTATCAGGCCGCCAGCAGCGGCTCGATCAGCGGCGCCCACGCTGCCCGCAGATCGGCGGGAAGCACGAGGTCCGCCCACTGGTCGACCAGCAGTGCCCCGTCGACATACCGCTCGATATCCGCGGCATCGCCCTCGCGGAGGACGGTCTCGTACACGCGGGCACGGTCGTGGCGGTCGCTGAGCCGGTAGAGCCGATCCGGCTCGGACCAGTTCAACGGCAAGGGGAGCCGAACCACACCCAACGCCTGTTCCACGGGCAGCCGCGGCAGCCGGTCAGGGACGGCATACCGCTGCCCTCTCCGCCCGGTGGCGGCACGAAAACTCAGACGCGGGCGGACGTCCAGCTCGTACCCACTCGCTGCCAGCAACCGCTCGACGGTCGCCAGGGACGGAGACTTGCGCCCATGCTCATAGGCAGACACAGCCGTCCGTGACGTGCGCGCCCGCTCCGCCAACTCCTGCTGGCTCAGCCCAGCGCCCCGACGCGCCCGCTCCAACACATTGCTGCCAGCCATCTCGATTCCTCCAATCTCACCCGCACCCACAGTAGCCGATGAGATACGTCAGCGGGCACAGCGTCTCGGCCACACTTGGACCCGCCGTCCGGCAACACATCTGAGGACGTCGTTGCCCTCGAACGCCACGGCCTCGCGGAGTCCGCGCTGGACTTCACGGTCTCTGAATGCGATGCCACGCTCGGATCTGCTCCAACGCAACCTCTCGTGTGCCGACATCGAAGGTGAGACGGATGATGTCGAGCAGGTCGGTGCCCTGCTTCTGGGTGGAGCGGTTCATCACGGCCTGCAGCTTCATCGCGACGAGCGGGCCGGGTTCGGCCACCGGCGTGATGACCTCGATGCTCTCGCGCTTCGCGGTGACCGCCTCAATCGTGAGGTCCGTGGCGGTGTCGTAGGCCCAGGCGTGAGCGGAGGCATGGAGCCGGTCGCCGGGATCACGCTGGGGTGGTCGATCTCGACCTGACGCACCTCGAGGACATCGACCTTGACCGGCCCGAACGCTGTCGGTAGGAGGACGGCGGCAGGCTCGACCGGTTCGGCCCCGGAGACTGCACGCAGCATCTGCAGGTGCGGGGTCGCACTCCGTCGCCGGTCGACGACGTCGAGGTCGGCTGTCGCACGATAGGGGTTCGAGAGGCGGCACAGAACGGCAAGGCCGCCCACGACAACCGGCGGTTGGCCGATGGCGGCTCGGACTTCCGCGATGCCCTGCACGATCGTGGACATCGCCTCACCGACGAACGTGACTCGCTCACCAGACACGCGGCCACCGATCGTCCGGCGTCCACGCCTGCAGGATCTCACGGCCCCGGCCCACGTCGAGGGCCAGATCGAGCGCGACGAACATCGGATGCGCCAAGGGCCAGTCGAACTGGCTCGACGCCAGGTCGATGCGACCCGCCGTCGCAGCTGACACCGGGGGTACCCGCAGTGTCGCCGCGGCCTCGGCCGTTGAGCCGGCGCCGCCGAGGATGGTCACCGCGCGCCGAACCACAGACTGGTCAGGCACGAAGAAGTCGAGCACCTGGTCGGAGCGAAACGCGACCGGCGCGCCATACATCGCAGCAGCGGCCGTGTCGGTCAAGGCCCACCCGGCTTCTTGCTCGGACCCGGCCAGGCCGAGCCGTAGCCCCGCAGCCGCGCTCGTGTCGCTCGGAGCGGGCAGGCGTCTGAGCATGGCCCGAGGGGTCGACCACTTCTCGGCAAGGCGCCAGAACAACCTCGTGTCCGTGACGGCATTGTTCGTGTCGACCAGCCCTTCACGCCGCAGACGGGCAAGCACCTCAGAGACCGTGCTCGGCGATCGTCGGATCTGGCGGGACAACACACGGACCGCCGCGGGTTGACCGGGCTGCATGAGCACGGCGGCCGCGACTTCCAACCCTGCCCGCCCAGCGAGCGCATCCAAGGAGAGAGCCTGCTGCCGCATGGGCGCAAGATCGGCGTCGATCAGCAGCCGGCCGGTACGCACGGCCAAGTGCCCACGCAGATCGAGAAAGCCGACGCGCTCCGAGGTCAGAGTCTTGCGCGCCGTGCCGACCACCCGGTCGGCGACAACGAGCAGGGGCACATCCGCAGGCCGGACCTGAGCCAGCAGGCGCTTCGCGACCTCATCGGTGACCAGCGAATAGCGTTTGACCTGTATACGGGCGCCGACACCATGAGGATCGATGATCACATACAAGCCCTGGTCGAACGCATCTCCCTCCAGGCGGGCCTCGACACCCAACTGACCGAAGGCGTCCACCACCAGCGACACCGTGTCCATGCTCCGATCATGCTGGGTGTTCGGTGTTCGGCCAATACCGGACACCGAACAGTCGTTTCATCAAGAACTCTGCTGTAAATCAACTCGGCGATCGGCCAGAGGACACGAGGGGCCTGTACCTGCCTGTACCTGCCTCCGCCGGCGTCGCTCCCCTGTCTTTTCGGCGGTGGGCGCGCGTGGGGCGGCGGCGGACCACTTCGGAAGACCGCAATCCAGCGCGATCGTCCGCTCCGGCGCCGCGCTGGTCGGCGAGGAGCGGACCGGTTCGGTCAGCCTTGCAGGGGCCGAGCCAGTCGGGGGTGTGCCGCGCTCCGCCGTGCATCCGTCGACAGGCTGACGAGGAGGACAACGACTACCGAGACCGGGCGCGCTGTCATGTTGCGCGGTGCCCTTCCGCGCGCATGAAGGCGTCTTGTTTGCGGTCGAGACGTGCCGCCGCGGCGAGGCAGGCGGTCAGGCCGCCCATGAGGAAGAACGGCGCCAACAGCAGCCATCCGGGCACAGCAGCAGCGTGATGACCACGGGCGCCTCGACGAGGAAACCGCGACCGAAACAGCTGCCCACCAGGTAGGGCCGTCGCGGAGGGATCATGACCCAGAGCACCGACTGGATGGCCGCGACGCCGGCCATGCCGAGGTACACCGGCCAGAACAGGTGCGGCCGGGTGAATGCGGTGGCTGCCTGCTCGAGGCCTGAGTCAAACAGCATGTAAGCCGAGAACGGCACGACGTGCGCCATCAGCACCTCGTGCTCACTCGGCAGTTTCGTCCCGGTCTGGACAAGGTCATGTTGAAGCTACCGGGCGGCCTGGTCGAGAACGACGAGGAGGTCTTGGAGGCCGCCGCCCAGAACTTCGTGAAGACCCGCTTCGTCGCCGAACGTCTTGTCCTCGCCGGTCAGACATAGCTCGCCAGCTACGCCACCCACATGCGGCACGCCGCCTTGGCCCTGGGATGCATACAGCACACGACCCAGGCGCTCGACCTCGACGAGGACATCGAGGTGGTCACCCCCACCGTCGACGAGTTCGTTGCTCACCTCCGTGATGGCCAACAGACGGCCATGGACAACATGGCATGGATGTGCCTGGACCAGCTGCGGCCATGGTCAAGGGAAGAACTCGTCGCATGGTCAGCGCGCTGCCCTTCAGGCACAGGCACGCGCCGCACACCGAGACGTCCGGACATGGCTCTTCGGGAGGCCGCCCACGACAAGAGCCATGACCGTTGGTGACCCGAGAACCGCGTGACTGGACATGACCGAAAACCGCCCCCAACGGCCCGGCACCGTTCACGGACACCGGTGACACCGCCCGAGCACCCCCCATCCCTTCCCGGCCGTCCGGGAGTCCTCCGACCGTCACCGCCACTCGTCCCAGCCCAACGCTGTACCCGAAGCCGTGTCAAAGTTGTGGCGAAGGCCCGCCCTCGAACGCCGTTGTGTCCCACGGATTGAGGCAAGCCACGCCGAGGGGGTCGAAGTGTTTGATATTCCGCGTCACGACAGTCATGCCGGCAGACTCAGCGACTGCAGCGATGAGCGCGTCGTCCCAGGGTGCGTGCTCCGGAACCCGATAGGCCGCAAGGATCCGGGCCGCCGACAAGTCGAACGGCAGCACCCGGTCCGTGAACGCGGGCATCACATTCTCCTCAAACCAGCGACGCAGGACCGCTCCTTGCTCAGCGTCGGCCCGCTCCTTCGAGATCACTCCACGCTCAATCTCCGCGATGGTGAAAGCTGAGACGAACTGGTCACCGACGGGGACTGACGAGGCCCACGCCTCGACGGACTGGCTGCGCCCTCGAACCCGCAGTGCGGACACCACGTTGGTGTCCAACAGATACTTCACAGTTGCGCTGAGCGAGCAGTCAGGCCAAGGCGCTCGGGTTCGAAGTCGATGTCGGCACCCTCGTCGGTGCCCAGAAGGTCAACGATCGTGACGGGCTCGCCCTCCAGTGCCTTGGTGAGCACGTCGCGCGCCTCCGCCTCGACAGACCGGCGACGCTGCTTGGCACGCGCACGCAGCGCGGCCTTGGTCCCCGCGGGAAGGTTGCGGATCAGGATCTGTTCGATGACGATCACCTCCGATATCAACGCAACGATATCACTGCCGGGTGGAGTGTCGCCACGACGGGCATCAGCGCGACCGCGGGGTGGCAACAGGAGCTGCGCCCCAGCCCGGGCTGCGGGTCCACATCCACGCCCCGGTCCAGGGCGTCCGAGTCCAAGCGGGCGAACAGCATGCGCAGGGTCGACTCCTCCGGTGCCCGGCCCAGCCCCATCCGGGCCAAGTGTTCACGGGGCAGGTCGGCGGCCCACTCGCCGATCGCGGCGAACGAGCGGGGCCCCGGCCAGCACCGCGCACGCCGCGACCGCCAGCATCCCGGCCAGCGGGTAGCGCACCCCGCGCGGATCGCGCGGGTCGGGCACTGTCGCGAGCAGGTCCAGCAGCCGGTCGTCCCGGTCCGGTTGGGCGGCAGCAGGGATGATCGGCGAAGACGGCATCGGCGGGTGTGGTCCTTGCTGAGACGGTTCGTGTGAGAACTCCCATCTCAGCCCCTTGGGCCACACCCGTCCGGCACGCCACGCCGGTCACACGGCGACAAAACTGCAGGTCATCCCTGCCTGCCGACCTTTCCGGGCCACTAGGGCCCCCAACCCACGTTTCCGCTGGTCAGAGGCCCTTCCACGCACGACGTGGCAGGTGAAGGATTCGAACCTTCGTAGCTTTCGCGACGGATTTACAGTCCGAGGCACCCAACGCGCTCACCTGCGCAAACGCGCATGCTCGACGAACTTCGACACGAGTTCGACACAGACAATCGACGCCTCCCGCAGCCAGTCGGTCATCACGGCGCTCGTGGGAGGTGCGCCAAACCTTCACTACGACGGACCGCCGACAGGCGGGCCATGAGCGCGTCACTCCGCCCAGATAGGGCTACGCGAACGGCGCCGGCCCGCGGACGGGAAATCGGCACTTGAGGTGATCGCCGGTCAGTCGCACAGGATCTTCGGCAGGCCCGCAAGAGGGGTTTTGGCGGCAATCGTCACCGGACGGGTCTTTCGGGACCTCGCGGGCATGGGGGCACCGCCGTCCGCAAGATCACCGTTGGAGGTTCGGCTTCCGGGACGTCCGGCATGCTTGTGATGCCGGTGATCGGGCGTGCTGAAGAGCAGCAGACCGGCCTGGTGTGGATGCTTCGAACCGGCCGGGCCGCCTCGGCCTCCGCGGGCGCGTGGCGTTCCATCCGTGGTGCCGCGCTGCGCTTGAACGCGCGGTACCCGAGACACGCCAGCATGTCGATCCGACGCATTGACATCGCGAATCGCCACGGCTGAAGTCTCTCGCGTGGAAGTGTCCGACCGATCAGACGCTGTACTTGAGTTCGATACCAGAGACGTCAACATGGTCCAGCAGGTCGTGTAGCGCGTGGGGATTGGTGCGTGACCACTCGCCATCGGTGGATGGGGATCGTCGGCAGATGAGGCCGTAGCCGGTTCAGTCCTCGAGGAGGACGGAAAGGTTGAACATCGAGCTGGGCTCCTTGGAGCGCGCTGGGATCGGGGTCAGTTGGCGAGGAACTGCAGGACTTCGGGGACGAAGGTCTCGTGGTACTGGAAGACGCCGCCATGACAGGAGTCGGGGTAGATCGTGACCGTGGAGTTGGGCAGTCGCCGGGCCAGATCCTCGGAGTGCTCACTGGCCACCATGAGGTCGTTGTCGCCGTTGGCGACGAAGACCGGTGCCGTGATCTTCGAGAGGTCATCAGGGGCGTGGAGTCCGCCGGTCGTGATGGCACGTAGCTGGGCCAGCCGGGCCTGGAGTGAGATCGGTTTGTCGCGGTCGTGGGTCCGCTCGGCGAGGCGGTCGAGGTAGGCGCTGGCGGCCTTCTTGCCTTCGGGGGTGCGGGGGAAGAACAGGAAGTGGCGGGCGTCCATGCGGGCCAGGGCTGCCTTGGCGTAGGCGCCGCCGACGATGAACGGCATCTTCCAGATGCCACCGCCGCCACGCGGGCCGGTGCCGGCCAGGACCATCCGACGCACCAGATCGGGCGCCTGCAGGGCGATCATCTGGGCTACGGCTCCGCCCACGGAGAAGCCGAAGAGGTCGACCTTGTCGTGGCCGAGGGCCTGAATGAAAGTGATGGCGTCGGCGCCCATCTGCTCGAGGTCGGCTGGCACGCTGCCGCCGGTGCCGCCGACGCCCTTGTTGTCGAAGGCGATCAGGCGGTGCTGGGCAGCGATGCCGTCGATGACGCGAGGGTCCCAGTCATCGAGGACTGCGGTGAAGTGGTGCAGGAAGATCACCGGCACCTCGGTGTCGGCGCCGAGTTCGCGGTAGACGAACGGCACTCCGTCCACGTCGATGGTGTTGGTGGGGACGTCCTTCCACGTGGTCATGTGATCTTCTTTCGTCGTGTCGGGGGGAATGGGAGCGCCCCTGCTGCGGCGGTGGATGCGGGGTCTGTGACGCCCAGCGAGAGGGCGGACGATTGCGCGGGTGGCCCGAGGTGCGCGGAGTTCGTGCCGTCGCGTAGACCGTCTGGTCCCCAGGTCCAGGGCTTGGTTGGCGTGGGTGACAAGCACGGGTTCATGACGGGATCGTTCAGCTCCCCGTGATGATGAGGCAGGTCGCGACGGCGTGGCCGATGACGCGACCTGTCTTGTCGGTGATTTGCGCTTCGGCTGTTGCTGTTCGGCGCCCGATGGTCACGACGTGTCCTTCGCAGGTGAGGGTGCCGCTGTCCAAAGGTGGCTGCACGGGTGAACTTGATGGTCAGGTCAAGGGACGTGTAGCCGGTGCCGGCACTCAGCTTGGTATGCACGGCGCAGCCCAGGGCCGAGTCCGCGAGGGTTGCCAAGATGCCGCCGTGCACGCTGCCGATCGGGTTGTAGTGCCATTCCTCGGGGGTGAGTTCGAAGACGGCGCGGCCGTCCCCGACGTCGACCAGCGCCATGCCGAGTGTCTCGTTGATCGGGGGTGGGGGGAACTTGCCATCTGCCAGTTGGGCGAAGAAGTCGAGTCCATCGAGTTCTTGTGCCGCGGTGGCGAAGAGTTGGGGATCGCCCCACGAGTAGGTGCGTTGGCGCACCGCTTCGGGTTGCTCGGATGTCATGTTCTGGGTCATGGGGATCCTTCGTGTCGACGGTTGTGTCGACCATAGAGTGGGTGCGTAGGAAAAACCGACTGAGTTGGTTGTGAAGTCGAACTCGCCTAGGGTGAGTGGCATGGACGCCCAGGTTCGGACCTGTTCGGTTGCGCGCACGCTCGAGTTCGTGGGGGCGAAGTGGACCCTGCTCGTCGTACGAGAGCTGCTGTTGGGCATTCACCGTTTCGACGCGATCGTGAGCCGCACCGGTGCCCCGCGCGACATCCTGACTACACGCCTGCGGACCTTGGAGGCTGAAGGGTTCGTGACACGCGTGCAGTACATGGATCGTCCACCGCGCTTCGAATACCACCTCACCGACCTCGGTCGTGCGCTCGGACCGATTATCGTGATGATGCGTGAGTTCGGTGACCGTCATCTGGCCGACGAGTCCGGGCCTCCGTTGAAGTTCCAGCACACCTGCGGGGCGGAGTACCACGCGGTCGTGGCCTGCCGGGCCTGCGGCCAGGTCGTCCGGCGCGGCGAGGTCATGCCCATTGATGCCCCGGCTGCAGCCGAGTGAGTCCGAAGAGCGAACCGAGCGCTTCCGGCAACGGTCCGTTGGCTTCGGTAGCTGCTGGCACGGTGCTCGTACTGGTGACCTATGTGACGCCGCTGGCGACGCTTCCCCCCACCGCCCGTGACCTGGGTTCGTTGCCGACGCCTGGATCCTCAGCTCGTTGAGTGTCGGGCTCGCCGGCACGCTCCTCGCTGGCGGGGTGCTGGGGGATCGGCTGGGGCGCCGTCGGGTCTACCTCGCAGGATTGGTGGCCGTCATTCTCGGCGCCGCTGTCGCGGCAGTCGCCTGGGATCCTTGGGGTGGACTTTCGCACTTTTGACCTTGTGACTGCTCCGCACTGATCAACGCGGCATG
>NZ_JAKDLO010000200.1 GCF_030452765.1 Intrasporangium sp. | reverse complement strand
GACGATCGTGCCCTCGATCTCGATGACACCGTCCTTCTTGGCCATATCCTCCGTCTATCTGTTGCGGACGTCCCTGGGTGGGACGACACAGGATTGGGTGGCGTGCAGGCGCACGACACCCAAGGATCCAGACTACGGCAGGCGCGCCGATACACGAAATCGTGGCAGCGTCATGCGCCGGCCTCCACCTCGGTCATGCGCCGGCCTCCACCTCGGCGACGCGCAGCCGCACCATCCCCCCACTACCCTCCGGATCTCCTCACCACCTCCACTCGAGTGGCCCCGTCATCCACAACCCTCCGGATCTCCTCACCACCTCCACTCGAGTGGCCCCGTCATCCACAACCCCCTGTGGATAGCGGGGCCACTCGAGTTGTGGCGCGGTCCCGCGGTCAAGGTCAAGGTCAAGGTCAAGGTCAAGGCGGGTAGTGTCGCGGGACGGCTGAGTGCCTGGCACTCGGAGGATCGCGGATGCGACGATGGAGGAGTCCCGAAAGGAGATCATCATGTCCGACCTCTTCCCCCGCGCCACCCGCCAGACCAGCGAGGCTCGAGCCCGGCTCGCCCCGGAGATCAACGCGGCCTGGGAGTCCTTCAGCAAGGCGGCGTTCGCCGAGGGTGCCCTGCCCGAGAAGACCAAGCAGCTGATCGCTGTCGCCGTCGCCCACACGACCCAGTGCCCCTACTGCATCCAGGGTCACACCAAGCTCGCGGCGCGCAAGGGCGCCTCGCCGGAGGAGATCATGGAGGCGATCTGGGTGGCGGCCGAGATGCGGGCCGGCGGCGCCTACGCCCATTCGACGATCGCCCTCGACGCGCTCGGGGTCGTAGCGGACGCCCCGGGGCATGCGGGGCATGCGGAGCACGCTGCCGATCACTGAGCAGCGAGCACCTCGGATCACGCGACCTGATGGAGTGGCCGCTCGAAGAAGAGGACAGCCACGAAACCGACGAGGAGGACCGCAGCAGGCAGGATCATCGACTGCGCCATCGCGTCGGCGAAACCACTCGCGACCTCGGCCGGCATCGTGCCGCCGGTCTGGAACGAGCCGCCGCCGGTCGGGACACCAGGGAGCTCGATAGCGAGGCGGGCCTCCATGATCACGGCGATAGCCGCACTCCCGAGGACGGCCCCGACCTGCCGGGTCGTGTTGTAGACCCCCGCCCCGGCGCCGGCCGCGGACATCGGCAGGTTGCGGGTCGCCGTGGCGCCGATCGGGGACCACATGAACGGGCCGCCGAGCCCCATCAGGATCATGGGGAGCAACAGCTCCCATGTCGGGGTCCCCTCATGCATGATCTGGCTCAGCCAGAACAGCGCGATCGTCGTCGCGCCGATGCCGAAGGCTGTGAGGCCGCGTGGGTGGAGGCGGTCGGTGAGCGTACCGGCGAGCGGAGCCAGCGCTGCGGACAGCAGTGCCATCGGCGCGAGCAGCAGTGCTGCGGCCGTCGGCGTCATTCCGCGGACCGCCTGGGCGTAGAGCATGAACGGGAAGGTCATGGCGGTGATCGCGAAGCCCACCGTCGAGATCGCGATGTTGGCGATCCCGAAGTTGCGGTCGCGGAAGAGGCTGAGCGGCACGAGCGGCTCTCGGGGGTTGCGGTTCTGCCACCAGATGAATGCGCCGAGCACGACGAGGCCGACAGCGATGAGCAGCGGCACCGACACGATGCCGGTGATCGCCCCCCAGTCGTAGCTCTCGCCCTCCTGGATACCGAAGACGAGCAGGAACATCCCGATGGCGGAGAGCACCACTCCGAGCCAGTCGAAGCTGTGCGTGTGCGTCCCGAGCCGGGGGACGAGGCGGACCGCGAGGAGCAGGCCGAAGACGCCGACGGGCACGTTGACGAAGAAGATCCACTCCCAGCCCGGCCCGTCGACGAGCACCCCGCCCGCGATGGGGCCAACGAGCATGGCGACCCCCGCCGTCGCCCCCCAGAGCGCCATGGCCTTGCCTCTGGACGCCGCGGGGAAGGTCCGGGTGATGACGGCCATCGTCTGCGGGGTGAGCAACGAGGCGCCGAGACCCTGCACGACCCTGGCGATGACGAGCATGGTGATGGTCCCCGTGAGACCGCACCACAAGGAGGCCAGGGTGAAGATCGTCAGGCCGAGCAGGTAGAGCCGCTTGGGACCGTAGCGGTCACCGAGCCGTCCGGTGATCAGCAGCGGCACGGCATACGCGAGCAGGTAGGCGCTGGTGACCCAGACGACGGCGTTGACGTCGGCGTCGAGCGCGATCATGATCGCCGGCGTCGCGACGGACACGATGGTCGAGTCCACGAGGATCATGAAGAAGCCGAGCACCATCGCCCAGAGAGCCGGCCAGGGGCTGCGGCCCTCGGGGAGGTCGCTCGTCTGATCGGATGTGCGGGAACCCTCCAGTCGCTCCATCACGACCCCGTATGCCGCCGGGCTCAGATCACACCGAGAGCGATGATCGCGTCGGCGATCTGGACGAACGATGACGTGTTGGCACCGACGACGTAGTTGCCCGGGGACCCGAACTCGTCCGCGGCCCCCGCGCAGCGTTCGTGGATCCCCCGCATGATCGTCCCGAGCCGCGCCTCGGTGTACTCGCTGGTCCACGAGTCGCGAGAGGCGTTCTGCTGCATCTCGAGAGCTGAGGTGGCAACTCCCCCGGCGTTGGCGGCCTTGCCCGGGGCAAAGAGGACGCCGGCGCCGAGCAGCGCCCTGATGGCGCTCGGGGTCGCCGGCATGTTGGCCCCCTCGGCAACCAGGGTCACGCCGTTCTTGATAAGCCGGATCGCGGCGTCCTCGCCGAGCTCGTTCTGGGTGGCGCAGGGCAGCGCGACGTCGCAGTCGACGTCCCAGACACTCCCGCCGGCCACGTAGGTCGCGCTCCCGCGCTGCGCAGCGTAGGCGCTGATTCGCTCTCGTCTGACCTCTTTGACGTGCTTGAGCAGGGTGACGTCGAGACCGGCCGAGTCGATGACGAAGCCACCGGAGTCCGAACAGGCAACGACGGTCCCGCCGAGCTCCTGCGCCTTCTCGGCCGCGTAGATGGCGACGTTGCCCGATCCCGAGACGGCGACACGCTTGCCGTCCAACGAGTCACCGCGGGCACGCAACATCTCGTCGGCGAAGAAGACCGTCCCATAGCCAGTCGCCTCCTTGCGCACCCGCGAGCCTCCCCAACCGAGGCCCTTGCCGGTGAGGACGCTCGACTCGTAGCGGTTGGTGATCCGCTTGTACTGGCCGAAGAGGTAGCCGATCTCTCGTCCGCCGACGCCGATATCGCCGGCCGGGACATCGGTGTACTCCCCGATGTGGCGATAGAGCTCGGTCATGAACGACTGACAGAAGGCCATGATCTCGCGTTCGCTGCGGCCCTTGGGGTCGAAGTCGCTGCCGCCCTTGCCGCCACCGATCGGTAGGCCGGTGAGCGCGTTCTTGAAGATCTGCTCGAAGCCGAGGAACTTGATGATGCCGAGGTTGACACTGGGGTGGAAGCGCAGCCCGCCCTTGAACGGCCCGAGCACCGAGCTGTACTCGACCCGGAAGCCCCGGTTGATCTCGACCTCGCCGGCGTCGTTGACCCACGGGACGCGGAAGATGACCTGCCGCTCCGGCTCGCACAGCCGCTCGAGGACCTGGTTGTCGGCGTACTCCGGATGCTTGCGTACGACGGGGGCCAGCGACTCGAAGACCTCGAAGACGGCCTGGTGGAACTCCTGCTCCCCATGGTTGCGCCGCAGCACCACCTCGTAGATGCTCTGTAGGTGCGGGTCCAAGGTCGCCATCTCGTCTCCTTCCCTGGGGACATGTCATCCTCGCGGAGCCGGGTCACCGATGTCGCGCCGTCCGCATCACGGACGTGCCGTCTCACGTGATGCCGGCCGACAGGGACGATACCGGCTTGCTCCACGCGCTGCGAGCGTCAGCGGGTCGGTCTCATGACCGGCACCGCCCGCCAGATCCCGTCGTCTCGCCCGGCCCGCGGAGGCATTCACGTCTCGGGGGCGAACGCGGCACCCAGGGCGGCGAGAGCGGCTTGGCCACCGTCGAGGGAGGTGAGGATCCACAGGCCCTGCTCGCGCACCGCGACGGAGTGCTCCCAGTGGCATGAGCGCGAACCGTCCGTCGTCACGACCGTCCAGCCGTCGGTAAGGACCGTGGCCTCCGATGTGCCCAGCGTGACCATCGGCTCGATCGCACCGGTGAATCCCGCGACGAGCTTGGGCCCGGTCTCGCGGACTGCGTAGTTCGGGATCTGCGGGTCCATGTGCATCTGGCGGCCGATCCCGTGACCGACATACTCGTCGATGATGCCATAGGTGTGTCCGTCACGCGCTGCGGCCGCGAGGATGCTGCGCTCGATCGCATCGCCCACGGCATAGAGGCGCCCGCCTATCCGCAGCGCGACGATCCCGGCGTAGAGGGCCGCCTCGGTGGCCGCGAGGAGGTCGAGGTCCTCGGGTCGGGCGGCCTCGCTGCCACCGACGATCACCGAGATGGCCGCATCCCCGTTCCAGCCGCTGACCTCCGCACCGCAATCGATGGACAGGAGATCTCCCTCGCGCAGGATCGTCGTGCTGGTGGGGACGCCGTGGACGACCTGCTCGTTGACACTCGTGCAGAGCGTGTGGCTGTAGCCCGGGACGAGCTGGAAGTTGGGGATACCGCCATGGCTGCGGATGAAATCCTCGGCGAGCCGATCCAGCTCGAGCGTGCTCACGCCCGCCCGGATCTCACCATGGAGCATCTCAAGCGTCCGCCCGACGAGCAGGCCCGCCTCGCGCATGAGCAGGAGCTGGTCGTCGGTGCAGCCGGACAGTCGGCGGCGACCGAACAGCCTGCGGCGGCCGAACACCTCTCGTGGCCTCCTGTGCTCAGGCGTGCGTCGGGAGAGCGGCGATGATCCGATCGGTGACCTCGTCGACCGCGCCCATCCCGTCGACGCGGACAAGCAGACCGGCTTCGGTGTAGTGCTCCGACAAGGGCGCGGTCTGCGTGCGGTAGAGCGCCTGACGCTCCCGGATGACCGCTTCCGTATCGTCCGCCCGGCCTTCGACCTCGGCGCGCCTCAGCAGCCGGCGCACGACGGCGTCCTCGTCGACGGTGAGCTCGAGCACGGCGTCGAGAGCGCGGCCCTGGCGGGTGAGCACCTGATCGAGGGCCGCGACCTGCCCGGCCGTGCGCGGATATCCGTCGAGGAGGAAACCGCCGGCCGCGTCATCCCACTCGAGGCGGTCCGCGACGATCTCGTTGGTCACCTCGTCGGGGACGAAGCGACCCGAGGCGAGGATCGCCTCTACCCGCTCGCCGAGCGCCGTGCCTCCCTTGATGTTGGCCCGGAAGATGTCTCCGGTGGAGATGGCGGGGATGGCGAGCCGCTCGCAGATGCGCGCGGCCTGAGTGCCTTTGCCGGCCCCGGGCGGCCCGAGAATGATCAGTTGCATGCCGAGGCCTCCGCCCGGTGAGGAGCGCGGCGACTGGCGACATGAGGTGATGTCAACGGAGGAACCCTTCGTAGTGACGCTGCTGCAGCTGCGCCTCGATCTGCTTGACCGTCTCGAGCCCGACCCCGACGACGATGATGATCGAGGTTCCGCCGAACGGGAAGTTCTGGTTGGCCCCCACCGCGACGAGCGCGATGAGTGGGATGAGCGAGACGAGGGCCAGGTAGATGGCGCCGACCACGGTGATGCGGGTCAGCACGTAGTTGAGGTACTCGGCCGTCGGGCGACCCGCCCGGATGCCGGGGATGAACCCGCCGTACTTCTTCATGTTGTCGGCGACCTCGGTCGGGTTGAACGTGATCGAGACGTAGAAGAAGGTGAAGAAGATGATGAGCGCCACGTACACGAGCATGTAGATCGGCTTGTCACCGCGTTGCAGGTTCTCCTGCACCCACGACACCCAGCCCGGCGCGTTGCCGCTCGACCCGGCGTTGAACTGGGCCACCAGCCCCGGCAAGGCAAGCAAGGAGCTGGCGAAGATCACCGGGATCACGTTGGCCATGTTGACCTTGAGCGGGATGTACGTGGAGGTGCCGCCGTACTCTCGCCTACCGACCATCCGCTTGGCGTACTGCACCGGGATGCGGCGCTGCGACTGCTCGACGTAGACGACGGCGCCGATCACGAACATGCCCATGAGCAGGATGCCGAGGAAGGTGCCCCAGCCCTTGTTCTCCTTGATCGACCACAGCGAGCTCGGGAACCCGGCGGCGATCGAGGTGAAGATGAGCAGTGACATTCCGTTGCCGACGCCCTTGTCGGTGACGAGCTCGCCGAACCACATGATCAGGCCGGTGCCGGCCGTCATGGTCAGCACCATGATCACGATGGTCAGGCTCGAGCTGTCGGTGAGGATGTTCTCGCACGAGCCGCCGAACAGGGCCGAGGGGTTGCGGGCGAAGGTGACGAGGGTCGAGCTCTGCAGCACCGCCAGACCGATCGTCAGGTACCGGGTGTACTGCGTCATCTTGGTCTGCCCGGCCTGCCCCTCCTCCTTGAGGGCCTCGAACTTCGGGATCACCACCGTCAGCAGCTGCACGATGATGCTCGCCGTGATGTAGGGCATGATGCCGAGCGCGAAGACCGACAGCTGCAGCAGGGCGCCGCCGCTGAACAGGTTCGCCAGGCTGAGCAGACCGCTCTGGTCGCTTCCCCCGGCCTTCTGCCCATCGGCCAGGCAGGCCTGCACGAGGCCGTAGCTCACTCCCGGGACGGGCACGTGTGACCCGAGCCGGAACAGCGCGAGTATGCCGATCGTGAAGAGCAGCTTCTTGCGCAGGTCCGGGGTACGGAACGCGCGAACGAAAGCGGCAAACACTGGTCCTCCTGGTGGCCGGCCGTGGGCGCGGCGTTGTCATGGCTCCGCTTGAAGGTTAACTCAACGCCGCAGCCCTACGTGAGGATCACTCGCCGGCGTCGAGGAGCTTGACCGAGCCCCCAGCAGCCTCGATCTTCTCCTTGGCGGAGACCGAGAACCGGTGCGCCTCGATCTCCATCGTGGTGGAGATCTCCCCGGTGCCAAGCACCTTGACGGGGTGGCCGTCACGGACGGCTCCCTTGGCGACGAGGTCCTGCACGGAGACCTGCCCGCCCTCGGGAAACAGGACCTGCAAGCGGGCCAGGTTGACGACCTGATACTCGGTGCGGAACGGATTGGTGAAGCCCCGCAGCTTCGGCAACCGCATGTGCAGTGGCATCGAGCCGCCCTCGAAACTCTCCGGGACCTGGCCACGCGCCTTGGTGCCCTTGGTGCCGCGACCGGCGGTCTTGCCCTTGGAGCCATCGCCGCGACCGACCCGGGTCTTGGCGGTCCTGGCGCCGGGGGCAGGACGAAGGTGGTGCACCTTGAGGGCGGACTCGGACGAGGTCGCAGCCTTCCTGCCGGTGCTGTCGGTGCTGTCTGGGCTGTGCGTGCTGTCTGGGCTGTGCGTGCTGTCCGTGGTCATGGTCAGTCAACCTCCTCGACGGCGACCAGGTGGGTCACCGTCTTGACCATCCCGCGGATCTCGGGACGGTCCTCCTTGACGACGACGTCGCCAATGCGCTTCAGACCGAGGCTGCGCAGCG
>NZ_JAKDLO010000199.1 GCF_030452765.1 Intrasporangium sp. | reverse complement strand
GGAGCCCACCCGGCCCGGCCCGGACGCACCGACCGGAGCCGTCATCGACGCCACTATCGGGATGTCGTTGGCCCGACACACCGAGACCACCCTGCGCGAGGCCCTCGCGCAGGCCGCCACGGTGCGCGCCACCCAGGACGTGGTCCTGGTCAACCTGCTGGCCGAGCTGCTGACCCGCGGTGCCGAGCCACCCCGCGGCCTGACCCGCATCGACTGGCTCCGCACCCTGGACCCGACCCTGACCGCCGGCCAGGCCAAGGCCCTGACCACCGTCGGGGCGGCGATCACCGAGCCCCGCTGGGCCGAGTTGCGGGCCAGGGTCTCGATGCAGCACGTCACCGTCGCCAACGCCGCCCAGGTCATCACCTTCCACACCCGGGTCACCCCGATCGCCGACCCCGAGCAGCTCGATCCCATCATCACGGAGCTGACCGAGCGGGCTGCCACCACCCGGCCCGAGGACCTGGCCAGGCTGATCCGGCAGGAGACCGACCACCTGACCCCGCCTCCGGACGCGGACCGGCGCGCGCAGGGGCAACGCGCCGCCCGGGGACTCTGGTTCGGCCAGCCCACGACGACCGGCATGGTCGGCCTGCGCGCCACCCTCGACCCCGAGGCCGCGGCCATCGTCAAGGCCGCCATCGACGGACTCTCCCAGCCGCGGCCGGTCACCGACGAGCACGGCCGCACCCTCGAGCCGGACCCGCGCGGCCCCGCCAAACGCCGCGCCGACGCCCTGCTCGAGGTCATCGGCCGCGGCGTCGCGTCCGCGAAAGGGCAGCCCGTCACGGAGCGCGCCAAACTGGTCATCACCATCGACTTCGACGTGCTGCGCGGCCTGCTCGCCGGGTCCGGGCTGACCGGCACCGGCGAGGTCATCGACGCCGCCACGGCCCGCCGGATGGCCTGCGACGCGGGCCTGATTCCGATGGTCCTGGGCGGACCCAGCGCCCCGCTGGACGTGGGCCGGCTCGAACGACTGGTCACCCCGGCCATGCGCAAGGCCCTCGAGGTCCGCGACGGCGGCTGCACCTTCGGCAACTGCAGCACCCCAGCTACCTGGTGCCACGCCCACCACATCGTTGCCTGGTACCGCGGCGGCGGGACCTCGGTGCGTGAGCTCGCCCTGCTCTGCCCGCAGCACCACACCTACGTCCACGACCACGACCTCACCGCGACCGTCACTGCCACTGGCGTCACTTGGCACGAGTAGCTGCCCCACCCCGCAACCCGGCGCCCACCGGGCGGCGTGGATGTTCCGTGCCGACCAAGGCGTCCGGCCCTCAGGAGCGCTCACCGAGGACCTGTCGGCCAGCCTCTCACCGGGCCCGTGACAGCACAACCGGAGCTCGACCGGTCGACACGCCGTGACAAGTCGCAGGCCGTCACAACCTGCTCGTCGTCACAGCCGGGGCGCGAAGACCCTGCCCTGCAGCGCCTCGAGGAGCAGCCGGGCCGAGCGGGAGGCCGCGAGCAGCCGGATCCCCTCGGCCTCGATCTGGGTCATCACCTCGGGCAGCGCCTCCGGGGGCAGGTGCGGTCCGAGCGCGACCCGGGCCTCGCGCCAGGCCTCGCGCATCGCGACGACCTGCCCGTCGAGGTGCTTTCCGGTGACCCAGGCCAGCGCGACCGGGTGGCGTCGCCACGCGTCGTGGGCGCGGTAGTCGGGCGGGCACTGGTCGAGCAGCCAGAGGACTGCACGCTGCTCCCAGCCCGGGGTGTGAGCCGGCGGGACGCCCTCGGGCCAACCCGGTGGCACGTGCGCGGTCATGCCATCAGTGTCGGGCACCTCAGCCCCAGTTCGGCTCCGGGGTCAGCACCGGGGGCAGCGCCCAGCCGGGCGGATGGATGACGTAAGCGATGCCCCGGCTCCCCGCGGACCAGGCCTGCTCGAAGGCCGCGCGTGGGAACACGATCCGGACCGCCGCGTCGTCCGGCTCCCCGCGCGAGCCTGGGTCGTTGCAGACCACGTCTCCGGCGGCCGTCAGGCCGATGACCGTCACGAGATGACCGGCGGTCGAGTACACCGCACCGGGCAGGTCCTCCGGCGTGAACCGCACCGACACGGCCAGCGGTACGCCGGCACGAAGGAACTGCTCCGCCTCGTCCAGCCCTCGCAACCGGGTCACGTACCCGCGCAGCCCCCGCTCGGCGGCATACGCGACGTTGAAGGCCCAGTTGCCCGCCCCGCCGTACGCGTCGTCGAAGACGGACCGCACGGCGTGCACGACCTCGGGGTCGTGATGGTGCCCGACCCAGGTGGTCTCCGCGGCGTCGGGGCTGCGGCCCCAGTAGCGCAGCAGCATCGTCGTCGCCGTCGGCGAGCACCACGAGCCGCCGCCCCCGTCCCAGTGCACGAAGGTCCCGGTGTGCCGGCGCTGCGACAGGGGTGGAACCGCGAGTTCGACCGGCCGGCGGGCCACACCGGGCGGCGCCGCCGCCTCGCTCGACGACCCCGGCCCGATGCAGGCGCTGGCAAGGGCTGCGACGAGACGCACGTCGGGCCACACGTCGTGGTCTCTCGTGTGGGCGGTCAGCCGGATCTGGAAGCCCTCGAAGGGGTCCCTGGCCACGAACGTGTCGGTCGCCACGTGTCCGTGCGCACACTCCTGACCGGTCACGCTCGAGCGGCGCACCAGCCCACCACCTGCTGTGCTGTCGCCCGGCCATCGTGCCAGGGTGAACCACGGTGACCATCCCTGGCTCGAGCGCACCCTCCCCTCAATCACGAGCCACGTAGCCGAGGGCGTCACGGCATTCCACGACGCGATGAGCTCGGTTGCGGGGAAAGGGGATTCGGTCACCGGTGAGGTCCATCGCCGACTGGCCACGGGGGCACCCTCAGGGCGGGCGGACGGGGCGTACGCGACCCAGCCCTGCGGAGGCTCCCAGAGCCACAAGCGCGGACGCACCACTGGCTCAGCATGCCATGCGGGCAGTGCCCCCGGACGACACACTCCGGGATTTGCCCCCCAGCTCACTCGCCCCTTAGGGTCGCCAATGCAAGGTAAGGCTTACCTAACTCGGCTTACCCAACTCCAGGAGCAGTCACATGTCCCGCAAGCCTCTTGTCGTCGCCGCCCTCGCGTGCGCCGCGCTGCCCCTCGCCGCGTGCGGGACGGCGGACAGCCCGAGCGCCTCATCCGGAGGGAAGCCGAGCGTCACCGTCACGCACGCCCAAGGCACGACCTCCCTCCCCGCCGCCCCCGACCGCGTCGTCGTGCTCGACCTCGCGGTCCTCGACACCCTCGACTCCCTCGGCTTGGGCAACACCGTCGTCGGTCTGCCGAAGGGCAACCTGCCGGACTTCCAGAGCGGCTTCAAGGCCGACACGTACGCCGCCGTGGGGACGTTCTTCGAGCCGGACGTCGAGAAGATCGCCGAGCTCGACCCCGACGTCATCCTCATCGGCGGGCGCAGCGCCAAGGCCTACCCCGAGCTGGCCAAGATCGCCCCGACCGTCGACCTGACGATGAGCGGCCCGGACGCGCTCAAGGACGTGCGCAACCAGAGCGAGCAGATCGGCGAGATCTTCGGCAAGCAGCAGGCCGTCGCCGACAAGCTCGCCGACCTCGAGAGCAAGGTCGCCGACGTCAAGGCCAAGGCCGCCAACGCAGCCCCGGCCCTCGTGCTGATGACCAGTGGGGGCAAGGTGTCCGCGTTCGGCGCCGGCTCGCGCTTCGGCCTGATCCACGACAGCCTCGGCGTGCCGACGGCGGTCCCCGACCTCAAGCAGGACGCGCACGGCCAGGCGGTCAGCTTCGAGTTCATCGCCAAGAAGGACCCGGCCCAGCTGTTCGTCATCGACCGCGACGCCGCCATCGGCCAGCAGGGCACCCCGGCGGCGAAGGTGCTCGACAACCCGCTCGTGACCGGGACCGCGGCGTGGCAGGACGGCAAGGTCACCTACCTCGACGGCGCCCGCTGGTACATCCTCGGCGGCGGGCTCGGCAACACGGCCCAGATGGTCGATGCGGTCGGCGCTGCGCTGACCACATGAGGACCCGATGCCACCCGCTGGCATGATGGCCGGCTCGCACACCCGGCCGGCTGCCACGGTCGCGCCCACCCCGGCGCCCCGCGGGCCCGCCCCCCCCCCCTGCCCCCCCGCCCCCGGCGGCCCCCCCCCCCCCCCCCCCGGCGCCGGGGGTACCCGCCCCCCCCGGCCCCCCCCGGGCCCGGTCCGGCCCGCTCCTCGCCGCCGGCCTCGTGCTCACCGTGGCCCTCGCGACGGCCTCGCTCGTCGTCGGCGTCGCCGATCTCGGCGCGACCGCCCTGTTCACGGGCAGACTGACGCAGTCCGAGACCGAGACCCTGCTCACCAGCCGCATCCCACGCACGATCGCCCTGGTGCTCTGCGGCGCTTCGCTGGCCGTCGGCGGACTCGTCATGCAGCTGCTGACCCGCAACCCCTTCGTCGAGCCGGCCACCGCCGGCACGATGGAGTTTGCCGGACTGGGCCTGCTCGGGGCCCTGCTGCTCACCCCGGACGCGTCACTGTCGTTCAAGATGCTGCTCGGGACCGTGGCGGCCCTCCTCGGCACGGCCGCCTTCATCCGGATCCTCGGAGCGGTGCCGCAGTCCGACATCCTCTCCGTGCCGCTGCTGGGCCTCATGCTGGGAGGGGTCGTGGCGGCCGCCTCGACCTTCATCGCCTACCGCGCGGACCTGCTGCAGAGCCTCGGCTCGTGGATGACCGGTGACTTCTCGGTGGTCCTGGCGGGGCGTTACGAGCTGCTCTGGGCCGCCGGCGTCGCGACGTGCGTGGTCGTCCTGCTCGCCGACCGGTTCACCGTCGCCGGGCTCGGGGCCGATGTCGCGACCAGCCTCGGCGTCAACCACGCTCGCACCCTTGCCCTCGGGCTGTCGATCGTCGCGGTCGTCACGGCGACGATCGTCGTCACGGTCGGGATGCTGCCGTTCATCGGGCTCGTCGTGCCGAACGTCGTGTCTCGCTTCATCGGCGGCAACGCCCGGCGCTCGATCCCATGGGTGGCGCTGCTCGGTGTCGCGCTCGTGCTCGCCTGCGACCTCTGCGCGCGGCTGCTCGTGCACCCCTACGAGCTGCCCATCGGCACGATCATGGCCGTCGTCGGCGGCGCCGCCTTCATCGTCCTGCTCCTGAAGGGCCCGCATCGTGGCCGCTGAACTCGCCCCAGTGCCGGGGACCTCGCAGCGCCCACCGCACACGCCCGACCGTACCGGCACGAGCGCGGCCTCGTGGCTGCCGACGGCCCGTCGGCGCCTCGTCCTGCTCGGCGGCACGGCCTTGGTGGTCATCGGCGGCTTCCTGACGCTCGGCGTGAGCGGCAACTGGGCCTTCGTCCTCGAACGCCGCGCGATGACCCTGGCCACGATGGTCGTCGTCGCCGTCGCGATCGCCGTCTCGACGGTGGTGTTCCACACCCTTACGACCAACCACATCCTGACGCCCGGCGTGATGGGCTTCGACTCGCTCTACATCCTCGTGCAGACCGTCGCCGTGCTCGTGTGGGGCACCACGTGGACCACCGCCCTCGGCGACGTGCCGCGCTTCGGTCTGGAGACCCTGCTGTTGCTCGGCTTCGCGCTGCCCGTCATGCGGTGGGTGTTCGTGACCCGCCGGCACAGCATCGAGCTCGTCGTCCTCGTCGGCATCGTCGCAGGTGGGCTGTTCCGCGCCGGGTCCGGCTTCCTGCAGCGGATCATGGACCCGACCCAGTTCATCGTCCTTCAGGACAGCTTCTTCGCCGACTTCAACTCGGCCAGCCCGCCCCTGCTCGCCACCTGCGCCGTCGTCGTGGGCGCCATCACCATCGTCGTCTGGAGCGACCGCCACACCCTCGATGTGCTCTCCCTCGGACGAGAGAGCGCCACCGCGCTCGGCGTCAACCACCGTCGCGTGATGATGCGCCACCTCGTGCTCGTCACGGTGCTCGTCAGCGCGTCCACGGTCCTCGTCGGCCCGTCGACCTTCTTCGGCCTGCTCGTCGTGCACGTCGGGTACCGCATCGTGCGCACCCACCGCCACGTCGTCACCCTGCCGGCTGCGGCGATCACCGGCGTCGTCTGCCTCGTCGGCGGCCAGCTGCTCTTCGAGCGGGTCCTCGGCTTCGAGGGCAGCCTGTCGATGATCGTCGAGTTCCTCGGCGGCCTCACCTTCATCGCCCTGTTCCTGCGAAGGGCCCGCGCATGATCACCATCGAGAACGTCACCAAGGCGTATGGCGGCACGGTCGTCGTCGGCGGCGTCAGCCTCGAGCTCCCCAAGGGGGGTGTGACGAGCCTGATCGGGCCCAACGGGGCCGGCAAGTCCACCCTGCTGTCGATGATGAGCCGGCTGCTGGCCCCCGACTCCGGAGCCGTGTTCCTCGACGATCTCGACGTCGCCAAGGCACCCAGCCGTGAGGTCGCCCGGCTCCTCGCCGTGCTGCGCCAGGAGAACCACCTCACGGTGCGCCTCACGGTGCGCGACCTCGTCACCTTCGGCCGGTTCCCGCACTCGAAGGGCCGCCCCACCCACGACGACGTCCGCAAGGTCGACGAGGCGCTGGGTCATCTCGGCCTGCACCCGCTCGCCGACCGGTTCCTCGACGAGCTCTCCGGCGGGCAGCGCCAACGAGCCTACGTGGCGATGGTCCTCGCACAGGGAACCGACTACGTCCTGCTCGACGAGCCCCTGAACAACCTCGACATGCGGCACGCCGCGGAGATGATGCGCAACCTGCGCAGTGCGGCAGACGAGCTGCGGCGTACGGTGGTGCTCGTCGTGCACGACATCAATGCCGCCTCCGTCTACTCGGACCACATCGTGGCCCTGCGCGACGGTCGGGTCCTCGCCCAGGGCAGCCCCCGGCAGATCATGCAAGCCGACCTGATCGAGGAGGTCTTCGGCGTCCCGATCCGCATCGAGTGCGTCGACGGTCACCTCGTCGGGCACCACTTCATCCCCCCAAGTCACCACCTCAGTCCTGAAGGAGAACCAGTGAGCCCGACACCCCCCGCTGTCCACGAGAGCCGGGCCGACGTCGCGACCGGCAAACCCGCCCGCTACGCGAAGCAGCTCGCCTCGCACCTGGGTCGCAAGGTGCCGGCCGAGCCGACCGAGACCGGGCACCGGATCACGATCGCCGGGGGCGTTTGCGAGCTCGAGGTGCACGAGGACACCTCGCTGCTCGTCCTGCTCGCCAGCGCACCCGACGCGGAGTCCCTCACGCGGGTGCAGGACGTCGTCGGCCGGCACCTGGTCGGGTTCGGCGCGCGGGACGGCCTCGTCGTCGAGTGGTCCTCGGGCCACCGGCACGACCCCGCCTGATCGAGAGTGCACCCCCACCGGTCGAGAGTGCACTTCCGCTGATCGAGAGTGCACTTGTCGCCATCGAGAGTGCACCTCCGCTGATCGAGAGTGCACCTCCTCCGATCCAGGGTGGCCTGGTGGTGCGACCACGGGACCCCGAGTCCGGACATGCGTCTGGAACCGCCGAACGACCACTACTCGCTGTCGACCATTCCCGTGAGCACGGCGGCGTGGGCGCACGGGCAATAGTGGTCGTCCGACAGAACACAGGGGCGTATGCCGCTCACCCC
>NZ_JAKDLO010000198.1 GCF_030452765.1 Intrasporangium sp. | reverse complement strand
TTCGAGAGTGCGGCAGTGCTGATCGACAGTGCACTTCTCGTGTTCGAGAGTGCGGCAGTGCTGATCGACAGTGCACTTCTCGTGTTCGAGAGTGCGGTCAGCTGCACGCTCGATGCGAACTACTGCACTGTCGATGGGGAGTACTGCACGCTCGATGCGAACTACTGCACTGTCGATGGGGAGTACTGCACGCTCGATGCGAACTACTGCACTGTCGATGGGGAGTGCGGCGGTCAGTGGTGCGCGTCGGGATCCGGGTCGGGGCCCGCGGTGCCGTCGTCGACCCACTCTGCGGTGCCCTCGGAGACGGCGCCCTTGGCACGGCCGGTCACGACATCGGCGACGGAGGGCCCGACCTGCTGGCGCCACTGCGCCTCGCGGCGGGCCAGCTCGCCCTCTCGGGCCTCAAGCTGCTCCTGGCGTGCCGCGAGCTCGTCCTGCCGAGCGCCGAGCCGGTCGTCGGCCTCCTTGTCGCGCGCGGCCAGCTCGCTCTCGCGCCGCCTGAGGTCCTCGTCGCGCAGCCCGGCCTCCTCCATGCGTCGCTCGTGCTCGGTGCGCTCGGCTGCCGACGCCCGTTCGACGTCGGCGAGCCGCTCCTCTTCCCGCTGCTCGCGGCGGAGCCGGGTCCGGTGCCGGACCCGGCTCGTCAGGGCCGCCCACCCGAGGCAGAAGAGCAGGACGGCGATGCCGCCGCCGATGACCAGCTCGAGAGCGGACGCGTCCCGCTGCAGGCCGAACGCCTCGACGTGCACAGGGCCGGTTGCCCCGTAGGCACCGACGGCCGCGACAGCCCCCACGACGATGCCGAGGGCCATCAGGATGAGGCCGGACAGGACCATGCCGCCTCCCTTCAGGCTTCGTGCTGGTGAACGAATGGGATGTCGCTGTCGACCCTAGTGCTACCCGGTCCACCATCGCCGAACCCGGGCCGACAGAGATCGTGTCAGTTCGTGACGTCCTTCCCGGCGAAGCGGGCCCAGGCGAGCAACGAGAAGACGACTGCATAGCCGATGTCGACGAGCAGGCCTTGCCAGATCGTGTCGAGGAACGGGGGATCGCGCAGCAGGTCGATGAACGCCATCCACCGGTCGACGAGCAGCCACGGGTGCAGCCAGTCGAGCTGGGGCACCGTGTCGAGGATCCAGGACAGGATCGTGAAGATCATCAGGGCGACCGTCGCCGCGAGTGGCTGTTCGGTCAGGGTCGAGATGAACAGGCCGACGGCGGCCAGCGCGGCCAGGCCCGCCGCGAGATAGAGGCTGATGAGCACGACCCGCCACACCGCGCTCCAGAACGGGAGCTGGGTGCCCGAGAGGGTGAGCATGGGCCCAGTACCGAAGATCGCGATGCCGACGATCGCACCGGGGACGACGATGACCGCGACTCCCCACAGGGCCCCGATGCAGAGGGAGACGTACTTCGTCACGAGCAGCCGAGTGCGCCCGACCGGAACGGTCAGCAGGTAGCGCAGGGTGCCGGTGTTCGCCTCGCCGGCAATGGCGTCGCCGGCCAGCATCGCGATGGCGAGCGGCAGGAACAGGCCGATCTCGACACCCAGTGCGGCGAGCGGAACGAAGAGGCCGTTCGAGGTGATCGAGCCGAGCAGATCCGGGCCGCCCTGCCCGCCTCCTGAGGAGCTGAGCTTCACCGCGACGGCCATGAGCACGGGGACCGCTGCGAGCACGAGCAGGCCCATCTGGTTGCGCCGACGACCCGCGATGAGCAGCAGCTCGGAGCGCAGCAACCGCAGCGAGCGAGACCACTCAGCCGCCGACATCGAAGCCCTCCCCGGTCAGCGAGACGAACAGGTCCTCGAGGCTGCGACTGGATACGGTGAACTCCCTGACTCCGACACCGTTGGCCACGAGAGCAGCGACGATCTTCTCGGGCTCGACTCCACCGGGGTCGGCCCGCACCCCACCCGGGACGGGCTCGACGCCGCCGAGGCCAAGGCCGACGAGGACCCGAACCGCCTCCTGGACCTGGTCCGTGCGGACCAGGGCGACCGGTGGCGCGCCGCCCCGGAGCTCGGCGACCGGTCCCTGGGCGACGAGCCGGCCCTCGCTCATGACCCCGAGATGGGTGCACATCTGCTCGACCTCGGCCAGCAGATGGCTCGAGACGAAGACCGTCGTGCCGTCCGAGGCGAGGTCGGAGACGAGATGCCGCACCTCCCGAGTTCCTTGTGGGTCAAGACCGTTCGTCGGCTCGTCGAGCACGAGGAGGTCACGCGGCATGAGCAGGGCGGCAGCGATCGCGAGCCGCTGCCGCATCCCGAGGGAGTAGGCGCGGTAGCGCTTGGCTGCTGCGGCGAGGAGGCCGACCCGGTCGAGGGCTGCATCGACGCGGTGACGGCTCGTACGCGGGTCGGCCGTGAGGTCGGCGCAGTCGAGCCGATCGAGATTGCGCCGCCCGGACAGATAGGGATGGAACGCGGGTCCCTCCACGAGCGAGCCCACCCTCGGCAGCACCCGCCGCGCCGCGCCAGGCATCGGCTCGCCGAGCAGCCTGCCTGTCCCCGACGACGGGCGCACCAGCCCCAGCACCATCCGGATCGTCGTCGTCTTGCCCGAGCCGTTCGGCCCGAGGAAGCCGTAGACGCTGCCGCGCGGTACCGACAGCGCTATGCCGTCGACGGCGGGCTTGCCCCGAAAGAGCTTCGTCAGGGCCCGGGTCTCGATCGCGGGACCGGGCCCGAGCGCGAGGGGCGGTGCGGTCACGTCGCCGCCAGAGCGGCATACAGCTGGGCGGGTGCTACCGCCCCGACCGCCACCCGGCCGCCGTCGGTGAAGACGACCGAGAAGAGCGTCCCCTCGAGCAGGCGACCGCGCCCCCAGCTGCCCATCACGCGCGGCAGGCTGAACCGTATGCCGTCCAGCCAGCTGCGCGGGTCGCCCGCAGTGCCGCGGTCGGCAGCGGTGAGCGGCAGGCGCCCGACGAGGACGGCACTCCAACCGGATCCGACCACCGTCGGCCCCTGGAGCCGGCCGGGCGCGGCCGGGGCGGGGTTGGTGGCGCCCTTGCGCGAGGGGTGGACCGGCAGCGTCAGGGTGCCCTTGTCGGTGACCTTCGTACCGGGGGGCGGAGTGAACGCGAAGATGCTCGCGTCGGGCCGGCCGAAGTCGATCGAGGTGAAGCCGACCTGGAAGGCCGGGTTCGCGAGCTTGGTCGAGTAGACCTGCACCCGCACCGGGATGTGCCGCCGGCCGTCGATGGCGATCCGGACCGAGGCGACCCGCGTGGCCGAGTCCTTCGGGGTCAGCACGAGCTCATAGGCCGCCCGCCCGGCGACCGACGCAGTCCCGCTGGTGGTGACGGTCGTGTCGTCGCCGATCAGGGCGAGCGCCCGGCTTGCCGCCTCCTTCGGGGTGCGGGGCACGGTCGGTGACAGATCGGCGGGTCCGCGAGTGTCCTGGCCGGGGCCCAGCGGGTGCATGAGCGTGGGGATACGGCGGTGGACGGCGGACTTGTCGGCACTCGACCAGACCCAGAGGTCGTTTCCGTGGTGGATGAGGTCCGTCTCGTTCGAACCGTCGATCAGCGCGAGTCGTTGCCTGGTCGGGCCGTCGAGCCAGACCCGCCACGTGTGCGACCCGGTCAGCAGCGTGGCGAGCGAGGACATCCCGCTGTCGCCGTCGGAGGCGCCTGCCCGAGGGCCGCCGGGACCGGCGCCGCCGGTGAGCCCGGGCAGCTGGGGCAGACCCAGGTCGACGGTCTGCACGACGGTCCCCGAGAGGGCGGCCACGTCGGCCGAGCGGACATCGGCGAGTAACTGCGCGGCTGTGCGAGAAGGCAGGCCGGGATCGGCGTCGGCCTGCTGGTTCGTCACCACGGCCGAGCCACCGATGAGCCCGAGCGCCGCCACCGGGGCGACCCAGCGGGTCCACGGATGCTCCCCGAAGAACGTCATGTGCCTATCGTGCGCCTTGGATGCCGCGGATACAGAATCCGGAGCCACGAGGATCCCGCGCACACGAGCGCGAGCGGGCTGAGCGGCATACCCTCTGGCCATGCGAACGACGGGCAAGATCGTAGCCGCGCTCCTGGCGGGCCTGTGCCTGTTCGGGACCGCCGCCTGCACAGGTGACTCGTCACCCCCGCCGACCGAGCAGACCGAGCTCACCCCGGCGCAGCGCCTCGACGCGGCCAAGTCGAACCTCGACGCGGCGACGTCGGTGCACGTGAGCCTGACGAGCGCGGGCGTGCCCGAGCACGCGAGCGGCCTGGTCTCCGGCGAGGGCTGGGGTGCGCACCCGCCGGCGTTCAAGGGAACCTTCAAGGTCGCCGTTGCGGGCGTGCAGGCCGACGCCGAGATCACCTCGGTCGATGGCAAGGTCTGGGCCCGGCTCCCGCTCGTGCCGGGGACCCACCAGATCGCCCCCGCCGACTACGGGCTGCCCGACCCTGCTGTGCTCTTCTCCCGGGACCGCGGCCTGACCACCCTGATCACGGCGACGACCTCACCGACGGCGGGAGGGCAGACGCGCAAGGGCTCCGAGGTACTCACGAAGATCACCGGCGACCTGCCGGGCAGCGCTGTCGTCGACCTGCTGCGGATCGGCGAGCAGGCCGAGACCTACCATGCGACCTACCTGCTCACCGACGCGAACCAGCTACGCCAGGTCTCGATCGAGGGACCGTTCTTCGGTAGCGGCACATCCTCGGCGTACACCCTCGTGCTCGACCGCTACGGGGAACCGGTCACCATCACCAGGCCCACGTGACCGATCCGCTCGTGACTGCTGCTCCGGGGCCCCGCCGCGCGCTGCTCGCGGTGGCCTCGGTCGCGGTGGCGCTCGCCGCCGCGGACATCTACATCGTCGTCCTCGCGCTGACCGACATGATGGCCGGTGTCGGGATCGGGATCGAGGCGTTGCAGGAGGCGACCCCGATCATCTCGGGCTTTCTGCTCGGCTATGTCGCGGCGCTTCCGCTCATCGGTCATCTCTCGGATCTGCTTGACCGGCAACGGATCCTGCTGGCCTGCCTGGCGATCTTCGTCGTCGGGTCGGCGGTCACCGCGCTCGCCGTCGACCTGCCGGTCCTCGTCGGCGGACGCGTCCTGCAGGGTCTCGGCGGCGGGGGACTGGTGCCCGCCACGTTGGCGCTCGTCGCCGACCTGTGGCCCGTGGGCCGACGGGGCACCCCCTTCGGGGTCGTCGGGGCGGTGCAGGAGCTCGGGTCGGTGCTCGGCCCGCTGCTCGGTGCCGCGATCCTCGCGTGGTCGGGGTGGCGTGCCATCTTCTGGGCCAACGTCGCTGCCGGGATCATCCTGTATGCCGCTGTGCTGAGCTGCGGGGGGCGCCGCACCCCAGGCGACCGCCGACCCTCGAGCGTCGGGGCTGCCACCTCGGCCGTGCTCGGGCTGGGTCTCGGTGGCCTCGCCCTCGCCGCGCCCGAGCGGCTCGTCACCGACGTCACCCTCGGGGTGCCTTTCATCCCGCTCGTCGGGCAGTCCCGGGTGCTCACCCCGATCGGGCTGGTGGCGCTCGGGCTCCTCGCCGTCGCGGCCGGCGTGACTGCGCGTCGCTGGTGGCCGGTGCTCCGCCGGGCGGACCTGCTCGGTGCTGTCCTCGTCGCGGTTGCGCTGGGCGCGCTCGTGCTGACCTTCGCGAGCTCCGACCCGGAACGTGAGGTCGTCGGGCCGATCGGGGTGGTTCTGCTCCCGGTGGGCGTGCTCGCGGTCGTCGTGCTGGCGTGGTGGCACCGGAGGGCCCCCGCCCCGCTCATCCCGAGGGGAGTGGTCCACGGACTGGGCCTGCGTGCCCAGGTCGTCAGCCTCCTCGTCGGTGCCGCCCTCGTCGCCGTCGTCGTGGACGTCCCGCTGCTCGCCCGGCTCACCCTGACCCGGGACGAGACCGGGGCCGCGCTCGTGCTCGTCCGGTTCCTGCTCGCTGTCCCGGTCGGGGCTCTTCTCGGTGGGCTCGCCACCCGCAGGTTCGGCGACGGGCCGGTGGCGGCCACTGGGTTGACCCTCGCCGGTGCCGGTATGGTCGCGATGTCGCGGTGGGGCCCGCACTCGTTGGACGAGGCGGTGGGGGCGAGTGTCGTGCTCGTCGTCGTCGGCCTCGGGATGGGTCTCGCGATCGCACCCGTCAACGACGCCGCCCTGGCCGATGCGCCGGCCTCGGCGCACGGCGTCGCGAGCGCCCTCGTGGTCGTCGCCCGCATGGTCGGCATGATCGTCGGGCTCGCGTTGCTCACCTCGCTCGGCCTGCACCGCTACTACGCGGCGGTGCGCCGCTTGCCCGACCCGTTCGACACCGACGCCCTCATCGGGGCGGGGGTCGTGCAGGTGCAGACGGTCCTGTTCGGTGGGGCCGTCGCGGCGCTCGTCGCCGCGGCCCTCTGCCTGACTCTCGGCACCACCCGCCCTCCACCTCGCGAACGGTCCGTTCGCACCCAGGCGCCCCCCGTGGGCCCCCCGCGGGCACGATGGCGTGGTCGATGATGGTCGCAGACCCCTCGCGG
Organism: Intrasporangium sp.; assembly: GCF_030452765.1. Taxonomy (GTDB): domain Bacteria; phylum Actinomycetota; class Actinomycetes; order Actinomycetales; family Dermatophilaceae; genus Intrasporangium_A. Next base: position 1,157 of record NZ_JAKDLO010000198.1, on the reverse strand, counting down.
ATGGGCAGGTGGCCCACGACGATGATCCTGACCGCCTCGCCGGTCGACGCGGTCATCGCAGGCTCTGCTCGGACTCGGTCACCGCAGGCTCTGCTCGGACTCGGGCACCGTCATCGCGCCGGTCATGATGGCGACGGCGTCCTGCATGGAGTGGGTCTTCGGGCTGATCACTGCCGCCCGGCCACCGAGGCGCTGGACGTGGATGCGGTCTGCGGTCTCGAAGACGTTGGGCATGTTGTGGCTGATCAGGATGACCCCGAGGCCCCGGTCGCGCAGGTCACGTACGAGCTTGAGGACCTGACCGGTCTCGCGGACCCCGAGGGCGGCGGTCGGCTCGTCGAGGATGGCGATCTTGCTGCCGAAGGCGCCGGTGCGGGCCACCGCCACGACCTGACGCTGCCCGCCGGAGAGGGTCTCCACCGACTGGTTGATGTTCTGCAAGGTACTGATGCCCAGGTCCTTGATGTGCCGGCTGGCCTGCTCCTTCATCGCCCCCGTGTCGAGCATTCGCAGCACGGAGCCGGCAAAACCCTTGCGACGGATCTCTCTGGCCAAGAAGAGGTTGCTCGCGATGTCCAGGGCCGGTGCCACGGCAAGGGTCTGGTAGACCGTCTCGATCCCGGCCTCGCGTGCTTCCTGGGTGGACTTCAGCCGCACCTGCCTCCCGTCGATCTCCAACCGGCCCTCGTCCGGCGTCAGCGCACCGGACAGGCACTTGATCAGGGTCGACTTGCCGGCGCCGTTGTCGCCGATGACGGCGAGGATCTCGCCCGGGAACAGGCGCAAGTCGACCCCGCGCAGGCCCACGACCCGGCCGAACAGCTTGACCAGCCCGGTGGCCTCGAGCACCGGCTTGTCCCTGGATCCGTCCGGCGATCCCTTGCCTGTGACGTCACGCTCGGCGCTTGGGGTTCTTGACGCGGAACCGGTCATGCCTTCACCCTCCTGATCCACTGGTCGACCGACACGGCGAGGATGACCAGGATGCCGGTGGCCAGGACCTGGTAGTTCGGGTCCACGCCGGCCAGGGCGAGCCCGCTGTTGAAGACCTGCACGATCAGCGCCCCGATCAGGCTACCGATGACCAGGCCTCGGCCGCCGAACAAGCTGGTGCCGCCGATGACCACGGCGGTGATGCTGAGCAGGTTGTAGTTGAG
>NZ_JAKDLO010000050.1 GCF_030452765.1 Intrasporangium sp. | reverse complement strand
ATGGCTGACGCGACGGTGACCAAGTCGGCGGCAGCTCCGCCGACAGCGCAACGGTCGGTGGCGCGCAACCGGGCGCGGCGCAACTGGGTGCCGTACGCCCTGCTGCTACCCGGTGTGCTCTGGCTGTTCGTCTTCTTCGTCCTGCCGATGGTCACGCTCGCCTCGCAGTCGCTGCAGGAGGGCAGTGTCGACGAGGGCTTCGTCTTCACCGGCAACATCGGGATCTACGGCACTGCCCTGACGGAGTACTGGCCGCAGCTGCTCCGCTCGCTCGGCTACGCCGCCGCAGCCACGGCGCTGGCCCTCCTGCTCGGCTACCCGCTCGCCTACTTCATCGCGCAGAAGGCAGGCCGCTGGAAGAACGTCATGCTCGTCCTGGTCATCGCGCCCTTCTTCACCAGCTTCCTGATCCGGACGCTGGCCTGGCAGACGATCCTGGCACCGGGAAGCATCATCACGACGTTCTTCGACAACACGGGCCTGACCGCGCTGCTCCGCTCGGTCGGGCTCGTCGAGTCGACGACGCTGACGGCCACGCCGTTCGCCGTGATCATGGGCCTGACCTACAACTTCCTGCCGTTCATGATCCTGCCCCTCTACACCAGTCTCGAACGCCTCGACCCTCGCCTCGTCGAGGCGGCCTCGGACCTCTATGCCACCCCCGCTCAGGCCTTCCGGCACGTGACGTGGCCGCTGTCCCTGCCCGGTGTCGTCGCCGGCACCCTGCTGACGTTCATCCCGGCCGCAGGCGACTACATCAACTCCAAGCTGCTCGGCAGCACCCAGACGACGATGATCGGCCAGGTCATCGACAGCCTGTTCCTGCGCGTGCTCGACTACCCGCTCGCGGCGGCGCTGTCCTTCGTCCTGCTCATCATCATCATCGGCATGGTCGGGATCTATGTCCGCAAGGCCGGTACCGAGGAGCTGCTCTGACATGTCTGCGGCACTCGTCTGGATCAGACGCCACCTGCTCGCCCTCGCGGCGCTCGCGGTGCTGGTCTACATGCTCGTACCCAACGTCGTCGTCGCCGTCTTCTCCTTCAACAACCCGAGTGGCCGGTTCAACTACGAGTGGAACTCGTTCTCGACACAGGCGTGGACCAACATCTGCGGGACGCCCGGCATCTGCTCGTCGCTCGGGCTCAGCCTCAAGATCGGCATCACCGCCTCGATCATCGCGACGATCCTGGGCACCCTCGTGGCGTTCGCGCTCGGGCGACACCGCTTCCGGGGGCGCGCCGCGACGAACCTGCTCATCTTCATGCCGATGGCCACCCCCGAGGTCGTCATGGGCTCGAGCCTGCTCACCCTCTTCGTCATGATGGGCGTCCCGTCGGGCCAGGGCGCGATCCTGATCGCCCACATCATGTTCTGTCTCAGCTTCGTCGTGGTCGCCGTCAAGGCACGAGTCGCCTCACTCGACCCGCGCCTCGAGGAGGCCGCCGCAGACCTCGGGGCCACACCGCTGCAGACGTTCCTACGCGTCACCCTGCCGCTCGCGGCACCCGGCATCGCCGCCGGCGCCCTGCTCGCGTTCTCCCTGTCGTTCGATGACTACATCATCACCAACTTCCAGGCGAGCCCGAGCTCGATCACCTTCCCGATGTATGTCTGGGGTGCCGCCCAGCGCGGGACACCCGTGCAGATCAACGTCATCGGCACCCTGATGTTCCTCGTTGCCCTCACCGTCGTCATTGCGGGACAGGTCATCTCCTCGCGGCGCAACAAGAAGGTCGCGGCGTGAGGGTCCTCATGATCGGGGCCGGGGGGTGGGTTCGGCGGCGGCGAAGATCGCCGCCGAGCGCGGCTTCTTCGATCGGTGGGTCGTGGCCGACCACGACCTCGAGGCGCCGAACGGGCCGTACGCGACGTCAGTGAGCGGCATACCTCAATCCGTCCCGAGCGGTTCGTCGCGGCGCAGGCGGCACGCTGGGAGGCGGAGGGGCGCCTCGCCCTCGTGGGGGTCGGCGTCGAGCGGGGACTGTCCGACCTGTTCGCGCCGAGCTTCTCGATCTGGACGACGATCGAGGAGTGCCTCAACCCACCGGTCGTGTGGGAGCAGGGGCGCGGCTGGTTCACGACCAAGCCGTTCAGCGAGCCGGAGGTGTTCGAGTTCCCCGAGGGGATCGGGCCGGTCGAGTGCGTCAACGCCCAGCACGAGGAGGTGCTGCCGATGCCGCGCTGGATCGACGCGCGGCGGGTCCCCCTCAAGTACGGCCTCGGCGACGAGTTCATCGGTGTGCTGCGGACGCTCAACACGTTGCGGCTCGACCGCACCGACCCGGTGCGCGTCGGGGGGTCGGGGTGTCGCCGCGCGCGTCGTCGCGGCGTGCCGCCCGACCCGGCGACGATCGGGCCGCGGATGACCGGAAAGACCTGCGCGGGGGTGTGGGTGACGGGGGCGGCCGCGACGGTCAGCCGCGGAGCAGCTACCTCCACCACGTCGCCGACAACGAGGCGACGATGGCCGAGTACGGCGCCCAGTGCGTCGTGTGGCAGACCGCCCTCAATCCCGTCGTCGCGCTCGAGCTGCTGTCAGGCGGCAGGTGGTCGGGGTTCGGGGTGCTGGGGCCGGAGGCGTTCGACGCCGTGCCGTTCCTCGACCTGCTCGCGGCCGACAAGCCGCTGGGGTACGGCTCGCCGTGGGGGATCGAGGAGCGATGACGCGGTACGACGCTGTGGCATGGGCTCCTCCTCAGGTTTGCGACCAGATCCGGACAGGATGAACGCAGACGGTCACGCCGGAGCCCCGGCGGGCACGACGCCAAGCTGCTGCATGAAGGACAGCTGGTCGGCGACACCCCAGTGCTCGGCGACCAGACCGGCTTGATCGAACCGCATGATGTCGATGAGCCCGATGTCCACCGCCTTGCCGGTCGCCGGGATTCCCATGAACTCGGCTTGGTGCGTGCCGGCCAGCTTGATGCGAGCGACGGCCTTGTCCCCTCCCGCGATCACGTCCTCGACGTCCATCCGGAAGTCCGGGAACGCCGTCAGGAGGACCCGGAAGTACTCCAGCGTCCCCTGCTTCGTCAGCGGGAAGCCGGGCCCGCCCTCGTGCTCGACGAAGTCGTCCGCCATCAGGTCACCGAACCCGGCGATGTCTCCTGCATTGATCCGCTCGTAGGTGCTTCGCATCGTTGTCGCGTTGTCCACGGCCGCCTCCTTGGTCCCTTGTGCATGCGCGGTTGCGCAGGCGATTCGATCGTGCGCTTGCTCGCCGGCGAAGACATCGCTTGATCACGTGATATGCCCCGTTTCAGCGAAAACCCTTGGAGCGAAACCCTTTGGGGTGTATGCCGCTCAGCGGGCCCATGCACGAACCTGGCCGTCGCGTCGCGGCCGTCGCATCGTGGTGCATCAGTCGCGGCGCGACTGAACAGTGGGGTCCCGGCCGGGGTCGTATCGGCGGTCACGAGGACCTCGCCGGGTGCCAGCCGGTCGGCGCCGGCGAGGTCGAGGATCACTGGGGCGACCCCGGTCTCGTGCGTCCGGGGCTCAGTCTGACCCGGCTGGGGCCGACTTCAAGTGGACGAGACGGTGGTGCCGTCAGCCCGAACCGCCTTGAGGCGACGACGCATTCCCCGGAGGGGCATCGACGGCTGGACAAGGAGCACGGCGCAGAGGAACCCCGCCACGAGCACGCCGAGGCAGACGGTAAGGATCGTGCGGTGGTCGTGCAGCAGCTGAGCCGGCGCCACCGCGGGGTCGACAACCCGGACGAGCAGCGCCACACCCACGATCCCGCCCAGGTAGCGGACCGTCGAGCCCACCCCGGCGGCCATACCGCTCATCCGGCCGGCGACCCCGGCCAGGGCGGCGCTCTGGGCGGCCGGGGTTGCCAGCCCGAGGCCGAGACCGAGCAGCGCCAGCGGCACGCGCAGATCGCCGGGGATGCTCAACGCGTTCACCCGCATGAGCGCGATGGCCACGATGCAGGCGAGCGTGCCGGTCACGGCCACGGGACGGGAGCCGAGGCGGTCGGTGAGCCAGCCGGCCGCCAGCGAGCTGGTCACCATGGTCAGCATCATGAACGCCAGCAGCTGTCCGGTGCCCTCGGCATCCAGCGAGAACAACGCGTCGAGAAGCATCGGGATCTCGAACAGGAGGGCGACCATCACCAGGTTCTGCAACGCGATCAACAGGGTCCCGGCCGTGTAGGTCCGCGACCGGAACAGCGAGAACGCGATGACCGGGTCCGGGGCCCGCCGCTCCCACAGCACGAAGGAGAGGAGCAGGACCACCGCCAGCCCGACAACGAGCGGGCCGCCGCCGAAGGAGTCCTCCACGCCCGTGACGAGCGCGATCAACCCGGCCGTCAGCAGCATCGTGCCGACCCGGTCGAAGCGCACATCCCCAACCGGTCTCGGTCGAGCGGGCCGGGGCGCCCCGATGGCCAGGAGCGCTGACACGGCGAGCACCGGCAGGTTCGCGAGGAAGACACTCGACCAGCCGAAGACGCGGACCAGCTCGCCACCCACGATCGGCCCGGCCCCCGCGGCGAGGGACATGGTGGCGCCGAAGGCACCGAAGGCGCGACGGGCAGCTCGACCCGGATCAGCGCGAGCGTGGCCGGCACCACCAAGGCGCCCCCGGCGGCCATCAACGCCCGGGAGACGGCGAGGAGCAGCAGCGAGCCCGACAAGAACCCGAGCACGGCTCCGGCGGCGATGCCCACCTCACCGAAAGCCAGTACCCGCCAGTGCCCGAGCCGATCGCCCAACGCGCCCCCGGGGCCCTGCAGCGCGATCGCCGCGACGAGGTAGGTCGCGACCAGGGCCTGCGTGACCTCGCCCGAGCCGTACCCGATCCCGGCCGCGATGTCGGACACGGCCACCGCGATCATGGTGGAGTTCAGTGGCATCAGCGAGGCCGCCAGCAGGGCTGCGACGAGTCGGCGTCCCATCCCCCGTTCAGCCACGGGTGATCGGCCGTCGCTGCAGCAGGGACAGTGCGGCGCCACAGAATGCGAACTCGATGTCGTGCTCGCGGGAGCCGAACGCCGTGTCACATGAGAGCGCCAACCGGTAGAGCCGGCCCAGCTCGGCAGCGTCCAGGCACAGCCGCTCGACGAGGTCCGCGGGTACAGGCTGCTCCTGCACCCCCCAAGGTCCGTAGTGAAGCGCCACGTCCTTCTCGCCCGGCTGCGATCCGCGCAGGTTCCCGCCCCGGTCGAGGACGAAGTGGTCCGGCGTGACCAGCCCGGAGACCACGGCCTCACCCAGGCCCCAGCTCGCCTCGATCACGAGCTCGTCCGCCCCGGAGACCGGGTTGCGCGTGAACATGACACCGGCGACGGTGGCGTCTACGAGGCACTGCACGACGACGGCCATGTCGGCGGCCTCGGCCAGGGCCATCCGGTCGCGGTAGGCGAGCGCGCCCGCAGCCTGGCCGGACGCGTGCACATCTCGCACCGCGCCGGCCACCCCATCGATCCCCCGCACTCCGAGCACGCTCAGGTGGGCACCGGCGAAGCTGGCCACGCCGGAGTCCTCCCCCACGGCGCTCGAGCGCACCGCGACCACGGCGTCGGCCCCGAGCAGGCTGACGAGCTCGGCGACCGGGTTACCGTCGCCGGCCGCGATTGCCGCCACCCCCGCGACGGATACCGCGCACCCCGGCGGCACCGGTAGCCCACACCGGATCGCGACGCCGAGCTGCACGGCCTTGCCGCCGTAGTCACCCGGGTCGAGCGCCTCGGCCAGAGGCACGATCGCGCTCATGCCCTTGGTCGCGCCTCTTCCCACCCCTCCGGGCCTCCCACGCAGAGCGTGAGACCCGCCTCGCTGGCGCTCGGTCGGGTCCTCGCGTCGGTCGGCACTCATGACAGGAGTCGGACCTCGCCGGTCGTCCCGTCGACGCGCACCCGCACACCATCCGGAATCGTCATGGTCGCGTCTCGGGTGCCGACGACACCGGGGATGCCGTACTCGCGCGCGACGATCGCAGCATGGCTGAGCTGCCCACCGCGGTCGGTGACGATCGCGCCGAGCAGCGGCAGGACGACGTTGAAGTACGGCGAGGTCATCCGAGTGACCAGGACATCACCCTGCTCGATCCGTCCGAAGTCGGCGGCCTCGAGGACGACTCGCGCGGTGCCCTCGTAGAAGCCCGAGTTGACGGTCAGGCCGTGCAGCACCGTCTGCGTGTTCGGGCGCTCCGAGACCTCGTACAGGTTTGCCCAGCATCGCATCCAGGGCGAGCGCGCCCCGACGAGCGGCTCGCGGCAGCAGACTCGTCGGCGGCGGAGGGGAGGGCACGGCGCCGACGGAGGCAGGCGCGTCCGCAGTCGTCTTCGTGGTGCGCCAGGCATACCGCTCGGCGACCTCCTCGCTGCTCGGGCCGGGCCGGCCACGGAGCAGGGCGGCACACTCGGTCGGCGCGAGATCTGCAGCGTGGTCGGCCGCGGCCAGCTTCCCCTGCGCGGTGAGGCGTGCACCGGCTTCGAGCAGGGCACGACGCGCGAGCCCCGTGGCCCAGCCGTCGGAGTACACCCCGCGCTCGTCACGCAGCCGGTTCACGAGGCGCGCGTCAGCGAGGCGGTCGTCGAAGTCGGCCTGGTGCTGCGCGGGTACTCGGGCGCGGATCCCCGCGAGCGTTGTGCCGTCATCGGCCACGGCCGACGAGCCCGCCGCCGCCGCCTTGAGAACACCTACGAGCATGTCAGGCAGCTCGCCGGCGTTCTGGTCGCCGACGTCGTAGCCGACGGAACGGTAACGCACGGTGTCGAGGTACGTGGTGACCGCCTCCCCCGCGTCCGGGTCGGCCCGAAGCGCGGCGAGGACAGTCCGGGCCGGGCTCCCCGAGCTGAGCGTGTCCCGGGCGGTGTCGCTCGCGGCGATCTGCTTGCCGGCGAGGTCGAGCTCCTCGACGGCGAACCCGTTGGAGACGGCCGACGTGCCGCGCAGCAGACCGAGCAGCTCACCAGCCGACGCGCCCGTCCACCCGGTGGCCCCGGCGAGGAGGTCGCCGGTGGCCGCGAGCGCCGTGACCGTGTACTTGTGGTGCTGGTAGACCATCGCGGTGACATGCTCACCGCACTCGAGCACGTGCTTGGCCAGCTCGGTGCCTGACAGCGCGGTGACGTCGATGCTCTGGATGGCGCGGTGCTTGGCGATCGCGGCGGGCTTGTCGACCTCGTCCCATTCAGCGAGGTCCCTGCGCCACAACCGGTCGGCGAAGGCCCGTTCGGCGGTCCTGGTCCGGGCGCTTAGCTTGGGGTGCAGCCGCAGCAGCAGCCACAGCACTGCCTTCGGTGGCGGCTTCGCGGGCCCGGACGGGGCTCCGAACGGGACCGGCTGCATGTAGAGGAAGTCGTTGACGAAGCCTGGCGCGAGGTGATCCAGCAGCAGCCCGTACCTGGCCGTTCCTTCGCTGAAGCCGCGTACCAGACCGCTGGCGAAGGCAGCCCGCATGGTCGGGCACACCGGCCGTTGGAAGTGCGTCGACTCCAGCTCCCACGGCCCCGGGCCAGGAGGTTCCCACATGCGCTCCATGTCATTGCTCCTGATCGTGTGCGGCGCGTCAGCCGATGAGCTCGTCGGCGGCGTCCTGGTCGTCGGCGACGACCCAGTACTCGACCACCTTGCCGTCGCGCAGCCGGAAGAGATTCGCGTGGGTGTGCTCGACGAAGCGGCCGTCCCGGGTGGTCGAGACGGTCACTACGGCGATGCCGTGCTCGTCGTCGGCGTAGACCTCACCCACTTCGAGACGGAACGTTCCCTGCGTGACTTCGCCGACCTTGCCGAAGAGCCCGAAGACGGAGTCCCGTCCGCGGTAGTCGCCGGACAGGAGGTTCCGACCGGGCTCGTGCCAGACGAGGTCTTCAGCGAGCAGGTCGTCGAGGGTCGCGAGGTCCCCCGTGGCGAAGGCTGCATACCCCCGCCTGATAAGCGCAACGTTCGGATGTTCGGCCATGGTCTTCTCCTCGAGGACGGGTAGGCGCGGCAGACTGCCTGCGACCGATCCTGCGCGCGACGGGAGGAGAAGACATCACTCGATCGAGCGATGCGCGACCGTCGCAAGCGCGACCCGGTTCGAGATACCGAGCTTGCCGAACACGTGTCGCAGATGGGTGTTCACGGTGTAGGGAGAGATGAACATCCGTCTCGCGACCGCACCATTCGTCAGCCCTTCGGCCACGAGCAGGGACACCGTGCGCTCCGTCTCGGTGAGGCTCTCCCAGCCACTCGTGGGCCGTTGCCTCGAGCCACGCTGACCAGGATGGACACCAAGGCTCCGCAGGAGCGCCCGGACCCGCGCCGCCCACGCATCGGCGCCAGCCCGCTCATGGCGTTCCAGCGCCTCACCGAGCAGAGCCGCCGCCTCGTCCGCGCGCCCACCCCGGGCGAGCACCGCTGCCGCGTCCTCACAGGCGCCGGTGTGCAGCACTACCAGCGGTACCTGCCGGGCCAGCTCGACCGCCTCGATCATCGGCTCGACAGTGGCGTCGAGGAGGCCTTGGCAGCGCAGCGCGACGCTGCGCACCGTCCGCACCTGCGGCGCGAGCCCAGCAGCAGCCTGCGCCGCGCCGGTCACCTCCGCTGCGACGTCCCGGTGTCCCAGCAGCAGGGCCAGCCTCACGAGGTCGGGGGCGAGCCAACGGTGGTAGTAGCGGTTCTCCCGGGCCACGTCGAACCGCCAGCACCGGAGCAGCACGCCGTACGCGCCCTCGGCGTCTCCCTCGGCCTCGCGCACTCCGGCGACGGCCGCCGCCAGGATCCCCGCGTTGTAGCTGAGCTGGTCGTTCTCGAGCTCTCGCGTGAGCTGAACGACGAGTTCCGACGCAGCTCGGCGGTCTCCGACCGCGGTCGCGATGATGGTCCGGTAGGCCAGCGACTGTGTCACCAAGAGCTGGTTGCCCTTCTCCTGTGCGGCCTGGCCGCCGGCGATGAGGCCCAGGACCGCGTCATCCCACTCGCCGACGGCAAACGAGACCTCGGCGTCGGCCGTCAACGTGTCGGAGAGCCACCACCCAGACCCGAACTCGTCTCGGAGAGACTCGCGATACGCGATTCGGGCCTCGTTGACGAGATCGCAGTCGAACAGCGCGAGACCGAGGAAGAACCTCGGTTGCAAGGGGCGCGTGCGCAGGTCTGGCGACCTGCTGGCGAGGTCTGCGGCCCGTTGCGCGTGTCCCAGCGCCTCCCCGTAGCGACCTTGACGGCCCACAGCCACGAGCAAGGCGGTCAGGGGCCAGACCTCCATCGCCGCCTCGCCTGCCTGTCCCGCGATGTCGAGCGCCCGATTGGCCACCGCCTCGCCCGCGACAGGGTCGCCCGAGTAGGTCAGCGCCCAGCTCTCCTGGGCCAGGACGAGCATCTCGTCGGAGGGCCGCAACCGTGCCGAGGCGAGGCTGCCCTGAGCCACGGCGACGAGCTCGGCAGCCCGGTTCTGCAGGGCGAGCGCACCGACGAGCGCCAGGCGCAACGGGGTGTCCACCTCGTCGGGGTGCTGCCGGGCGAGCAACGCTTCCGCTCGGCCTGACGCCTCGGCCACGATCCCCGCGCGCAGCAGCGCCTGCACCATCTCGCACGCGACCAGGTCGGCGTCGCGGTGACCCCGCGGCAGCAAAGCCTCGGCATGACGAACGAGGTCGACGCTGACCAGCGGCGCACGCGAGGATGCCTCGCGAGCGGCATCACGCAACCAGGTGATCGCCTGCTGGTCCCCCCGCTCCGCCCCGAGCAGCAGGTGATCCGCGACGTCCAGCCGATCCGCGCCTGCCGCGACCAGCGCCGCTGCGGCCTCCCGGTGGAGCAGGCGACGTGCCGCAGCCGGCAGGTGCTGGTAGATCGCGTCGTGCACGACCTGGTGGCGGAAGACGACCCTGTCGCCCGCCCCGTCGAGAAGCTGCGCATCAAAGGCGTCGCGAAGCCCCCGGACGACCTCGCCCTTCGGGTGACCTGACACGGCGGCGACATCCCGAAGCGAGACGGCGTCGCCGAGCACCGCCGTGACCTCCAGCAGCTCGAGCGTCGCCTCAGGCAGCTGTCGCAGACGACGAACCACCAGTTCGCGCACTGAGGTCGGCAGCTCGGGGGTTGTCGCCTCGATCCTGCCCTCGGTCCGGTAGAGCATCCCTTCATCCGACAGCGAACGGAGGATGGCCGTGGCCCACAGGGGGTTCCCACCTGCCTTGGCCAACATGGCGGCCAGATCTGGGCCCGGCGGTGCACCGAGCACCAGGGTGGCCAACGAGGACAGGCCCTCGGATGTCAGCGGCTGCAGGTGCAGAGTCTGCGCGCCGCCGGCCTCCAAGTCATCGAGCAACCGGGCCACCTCGGCCAACCGGGGTGAGGGTCGGGTCGTCACGATGACAAGCAGGGCGGCGAGGGGCAGGCGGCGCACGAGCGAGGAGATCGTCGACAGGCTGGCGACATCGGCCCAGTGGATGTCCTCGGCCACGAGCACCACTGGCCGTTCGGCGCACCACGACTCGAGGAGGTCGACGATCTCGTCGATGACCCGGAAGTGGATGTCGCCGGAGGTCGGCGCTGCATCTGCCGGGCCATGCCCACTCAGCAACCCACCGATGGCAGCGCGACGTGGGTCCGCGGAGCGCCGGTTCAGACCCAGGGCACCGGCGACCAGCCCGAACGGACGAGTGCGCTCAAACGGATGGGCCTGTCCATAGAGGACGGTCACGTCACCCGTGCGCACCTGGTCGACGATCCCCTGGACGAACCGGGTCTTGCCGATCCCCGCCTCCCCCTCGATCACCAAGGCACACGCCCGTCCCTCCCTGAGCCCGCGGACCACCGCCGCAGCCAAGGCAGGCTCGACCTCACGCCCCACGAGCCCCTCTGCCCGCACCCCCACAGTTTCTCGCTCGCCTCCCCCAGCGTCCACCAAACCGAGCAGGCCCGGGCCGGCCTCGACCCAGCGTCGGTGGATCAAGGCTCAGTCAAGCATGGCTGCCGGGGCGGGGAGGCCAGGTGCACGCGAGCCCCGGCTCAGCGGCATACCGGCCTATCCCGCGCGCCCCGAGATGCGGTCAGCGACATGCGCAACGGGTGACGTGCGCGAGGACGCACTCCCGCGCTCCTGGCGGTCGGCCATGCGATAAGCAGCGTAGAGCCCACGAACACCCAACCACCGCAACGGTTCCGGCTCCCAACGTCGCACGGTGCGACCCACCCACGGCAGGGTCACCAGGTCGGAGTCGCGCCGCAGGACGAGGTCGGCGAGGGTGCGGCCGGCGAGGTTGGTCGAGGCGACGCCGTGACCGACGTAGCCGCCGGCGTGCCCGAGGCCGGTCGCGGCGTCCACGGCGACCGTCGCGCACCAGTCGCGCGGCACCCCGAGCACGCCGGACCAGCCGTGGTCGATGCCGACCCCGCGGGCAGCCGGGAAGAGCCTGCCGAGCACCTCGCGCAGTTGCTCGACCGTATTGCCGAGCGTCTCCCCGCGCGCGTCCCGCTGTGAGCCGTAGCGATAGGGCACGGCCCGGCCGCCGAGGGCGATCCGGCCGTCCCGCGTCTGCTGCACGTAGGCGAACGCGTGCGCCTCGTCGGAGAGCAGTTCCGCCCCACGCCAGCCGATTTCGTTCCACACCGCGCTCGGGAACGGCTCGGTCACGACCATGCTGCTCGCCATCGGCAGCCACTCTCGTCGATGCCCCTCGAGCCCAGAGGTGAACCCTTCGAGCGCCCGCAGCACGAACTGCGCGCGCACGGTGCCGTGGTCGGTGACCGCCTGCCCGGGGAGGACCTGCGTCACCGTCGTCTCCTCGGCGATCGTCACACCGGAACGCTCGACGACCTCCGCAAGACCCCGGGCCAGCCGTGCCGGGTGGATGCGCGCGCAGTGGCGGCTGAAGAGCGCGCCGCTTGCGCCGGGGATCCTGACGCGCTCGCCGAGCTCGGCTGCGTCGATGAGCTGGAGGTCCTCGGGGGCCCAGCCGTGGGCGCGCAGGTGCGGCACGTGCTCGGCCAAGCGGCGCTGCTGGGCCGGGTTCGTGGCGACCTGGAGGTAGCCGTCCTTGACGATGTGCGCGTCGATGCCCTCGCGGCCGGCCACCGCGATCACCTCGTCGACGGTGTGGAACATTGCGCGCTGCAGCCGGACCGCCGACTCCCGCCCATGTGCCCGGGCGTAGCGGCCGAGCTGTCCCGGCGGCTCGGCACTCAGCCACCCGCCGTTGCGCCCGGAGGCGCCGAAGCCGGCGAACTCCTTCTCCAGCATGACGATTCGTAGGTCGGGCTGGTGCGCCTTGAGGTAGTAGGCGGTCCACAGCCCGGTGTAGCCGGCACCGACGATCGCGACGTCCGCGTCGGTATCACCCGCCAGCGGTGCGCGGCACGCCGGCTCGCCGAGATCGCGCCACCAGTAGGAGATCCCCCCGTCGACGAAACGCGGAGTTGGTGCGAAGTCGGCGCTCACGTACACGCTCCTCTCGGTCTAGGACGCACCTGGCCGTGCGGTTTGCTGCGCCGCTCCCGAGGGTATGCCGCTCCCACGGCTTTCGCTCGTGACCCGCCGTCCGGCACGAGTGGCCGCCACCCCCCTGAGGACTCGGTGCCCTCTCGACATGGACTTGGTGCCCTGTCGACAGGGACGTGGTGCCCGGTCGACGGCTCGGCTCGGGTCGGAGGTCACGACCACGGGATGGGAGGATGGGGCGATGGGCAAGAGAGGGAACAGGCGCAAGCGTGGCGATGCACGGCTGCGGGTCGTGAGCAGCGACGAGGCGCAGCAACGGGTCGAGGTCGAGGCGGAGCTGCAGCCGCTCATGCAGGAGCTGCGGACCCATATGCGGGACGAGGACCCGATGGGCCTGCTCGCCTTCGTCTCCTCGCTCGTCGCCGCCACGGATGGTCGGCACGGTTTCCCGGACCACTCCGCGGTCGCCCTCGACGACCTGGTCGACTCTTTCATCGACATCGACCTCGCCGAGACGACCGCGGCTCTGCACGTGCTCGCGGCGTTCGCCCCGACCGATGTCATGCGCGCCCGCATCGCCAGCACTCTCGAGCGGCGTCGACAGCCGATGCCTCGATGGCTGGCAGACCTGTCGGAGACGACGGTCACCGAGGCCGCGCGGATCGGCTACCCGGGCGAGCCGGGCCAGAACTTCCTCGTCGAGCACCGGTGGCCGGGCGGCGACCTGGCCACCTATGTCGTCTATGACGAAGGCCTCGGTCGCGGCGTCAAGGATGCCTTCCCGACGCCGATGCGGCTGGCCGACCTCGACGCACGGATGCGGGAGAACGCACCCGGGGGCGCGGCGATGACCTTCCACCCGATGGACCTGGCCACCACCCGGGCCACGATCGAACAGGGTCTCGTCAACGGGGCGGGCCGCCCTGTCGACGACGAGAACGAGACGTGGCCCGCGGGACGGCCCCTCGTCGAGTGGCTGATCACCCTCATGCCGGCAGGCGGCACACCACATCCCTCCACGACCTCGCTGCCTGACTTCTCCGATCTCCCGCGCGGCTGGCTGGCCGCCGACGTGGACCCCGACGATGTCGCCGAGGAGTTCGCGGCGTCCGACGAGGCAGCTGCGATCGGCTTCGACATCGAGGAGGTCCACGACGAGGCGACGATCATGGCGGTGGTCGAGTTCGGGTGGCAGCTGGGCATGCGAGACCCGCTCGACTGGGACCCGGAGCGCGTCATCGTGTTCCTGGGCGAGTACCTGCCCTCGACCGTATTGCCCGACCCGCAGACCGCCCAGCGGTTCGGACCCGTCCTCGAGGCCTACCTGAGGTGGGCGGCGCCCAGGGCCGGGCGGACGGGCAAGGAGCGCGCCGCACTCCTGCGGGCCGCCCGTGCCGAGCTGCCCGACTACCTCGAGGTGGCACAGTCTCCCCAGGCGCTGGCGCTACGCCAGGCGCTCGTCGACTACGAGGACCTCACCGAGATGTGGGACGACTTGGGCGTCGTGGTCATCGGGGAGGGCAGGCAGGACCGAGACGGTTCGGCGTTCGAGGACGACTCGACCGAGGACCTCTTCGGGACCACGCTGCTGGAGAGCCTCGCCCGCCATGTCGGCGGCCAAGCGGCCCTCGAGGCACTTGACGACAGGCCCCTGCCCGACGAGGAGCTCGACCTGTCGGATGTGCCGACCGACACCCATGACCGGGTCCGGGAGGTCCAGTCCCTCGTCGACGCCTTTGCCGACCAGTCGTTCGGCGTCGAGTTGCGCACGGCAGCCCGGCGGTTCCTGGCTCGCGCGGCTGCCGGGGATCCGGCCATCTTCAGGCGGGCGAGTCGTGCCGAGACTGCTGCGGCCGCGGTCACCTGGGTCGTCGCCCGCGGCAACCGCCTCGTCGGCACCGAGGATGCCTCGATGACGGTGCGCGAGCTGATGGACTTCTTCGGTGTCAAGGGCAGCCCCACCAACCGCGCACAGGTCTTCCTCAACGCCGTCGACACGAGCATGTACACCACCGGCAACCCCATCCTCGGCGCGGCCGACTTGCTCGTCAGCTCGAACCGGTCGAGCATCCTCGGCCTTCGCGACCGAGCGAACACGGGCCTGCCCTTCGGCCTCGACTGACGGGCATCGCCTCGTCGGTCCCGGGGCTGTGCGTGGCTGCTTGTGCGTGGTTGTGGTTGGCCCGGCGACCACAAGCACGCACAGCCGTAGCCGGACCGCCCCGGCCAGCACCTTCGCTCAGTCGATCGCACCCAGCGCAGCCCTGGCCACCCGGGCCGCCAGGTCCGCCTCACCACCCCGGTTCCCGACGGCACGTAGCATCTCCTCTAGCAGACCGAAGGTGTCCGCCGTCGCGTGCCACACGTCGGCTGTCTGGAGCCCGCCGTAGTCCTGGCGATGCCAACCGCGGATCGCGAGCACCTCGCACACGGACTCCATGACCGGACCACGCGCCCTGAAGTCGCGTTCCCATCGGCCCCCCGCCGCCGCAACGAGCGCGAGCAGCGTTGCCAGCCGGTCGAACCCGTTGAGGCCAGAGGTCAGGCGGCCCACGACGTGGGCGAGCAGCCGCTGCGGGTCATCACGGATCTTCCGTCCCGTCGTGGTCGGCGTCAGGCGGCCCTTGGCCTTGCGGATGAGCCCGAGGCGGGTGGCGCCCTTGCGCAGGTCGAGCACGGGCCACATCTGGTTCTCGCGGTTGCCCATGCCATACCACTCGTGGTCCGGGTCGAGGGCCTCGCAGATCGTCACCACGACCCGGGGCGGCAGGTAGCCCGCGGTGGTGAGGTTCAGCCCGTCGCCGACGGCCTCGAGCATCACTCGGAACGGCGTGCTCAGGGCGGCAGCCTCGTCCGGGGTGAAGGTCGGCGGTGTGCCCCAGCCGGGCACCGCGAGCCAGTCGTCGAGGTCGAAGCGGGCCGGCGTCGACAGCGTGGTGACGACCTCGACGAGCTCGCGCGGCAGGAGTGCCAGCGCGGTGTCCGTGTCGCGCGGCGCGAGTCGGGCGAGGGCGGCGTTGGCCTCGTCGATGTCGAAGTGGTCGGGGTCCCAGCCGTCCGGCAGCCAGCCGCGCAGGTCCTCGGCGGGGACGCCCCGGTCGGGCTGCTGCGCTGGGTCGTAGCGGCTGCGCACCCACGCCGCCATCTCCTCGTACCCGTCGACTCCGCCGACGTCCTCGGGTGGGCACGCCCGCTCCCCCGCGACACAGACGAGGGGGTATGCCGCTGAGCCGGACTCCCCGGGTCGGCTCGCTCCCGAGGCGGCCGGGTCACCGGGCCGGGACGGGTCCGGCATCGGGCCGATGGCTTCGAGGGTGAGGGTGTGGGTCCACGAGTCACCGAAGTCGTACTCGTAGGTGAGGGTGTCGCCGGGCCTGCGGAGGATCTGGTCGAGCCGGGCCTCGGTCTCGAGCGTGCCCTCGTCGTCCTGCTCCTCGATGTCGAACTCCGTGACGAAGTGGGGCATGTCGTACGGGTTCTCGCTGAGGCTGAAGCGGTGCAGGTGACATTCCTGCCAGCCCATGGCCTGCTGGATCGCGTCGTGGACCCGGCCGAGGTCGAGCTCGCCGGGGATCGTGAGGCGTCGCCACACCTCCGGGTCGGTGTGGCGCAGCGAGACGTGGACCGTCAGCAGCACCGGCTCGACGGGCGGCTCGGGCAGGTCGACCGGCGGGTTCGGCGGCGGCCACGGGCGCTCTGCTGCTGGTCGCACCGCACCGTGCACCGTCGGCTCGGGTGTGCCGGTCACTGGTCTGCCGCCCCTTGCCGGTAGGGCAACCGGACCGGCTGCGCGGGAGGCCGCGAGACGACCGCCGTCAGGGTGAGCCTGTGGTCGAGGCCTTCATCGATACCCATTGACGGAGCATAGGCGGGCCGGGCGCCGTGCTCGTCCCCCGGAACCGCGTCCATATCGGAAATGATATGTCCACCCACGTGGCCCGGAACATGCCGAGCTCGACCGTGTACTCCGGTCGGCGGCCAGGTTGCAAGAGCTCGTCCCCGACGCCGTCCTCGTCGGCGGTACGGCAGCGGCCGTTCACGCCCACCATCGCGTGTCCTTCGTCCATGTCACGTGCTGCCCGACCTGGCCGAGCGGTATGCGGAGGTTCTCGAGGCGCTCGAGGCGTCGGACGGCTGGGCCACGAGCATCCGGGCGAGCACGCCTCCGCTGACCCTGCTCGGGTCGCTTGACGGCATCGAGGCCGGCCTGCGACAGCCGCGTCGGACCCGCCCCCTCGAGACGGAGGTGCACCCGGTCCCGGACGACGGGTCGGTGGCCGTGCCGACCCTCGACGAGATGCTCCGCGTCAAGGCCTACCTCGTCGTCCAACGCAACGCGACCCGGGACTACCTCGACACGGTCGCCCTGGCCGAGCGGGTGGGGTCCGCCCGGGGCAGTCGGCGTTCTGGCACGCATCGACGACTACTACCGCGACCGGAGCGGGGCGCCGGACTCCGTGCTCACCGCGCTGGTCCAGCGTCTGGCCGACCCGCGTCCGCGGGACCGGCGGGTCACGAAGCAGCTGAGCGCCTACAGGCGGCTCGACCCACGGTGGCACGAGTGGTCCGGCGCCCGGTCCGCGACCGAGGGGGGCGAACGCACCGCCGTGGCGGGCGAGGTCGACGAGCTCGTCCGGCAGTCCGGGCTCACCCTCGCCGCGTTCGCGGACCGGATCGGGACGTCTGCCTCGCGGATGTCGACCTACCGCTCCGGGCGGGTCATACCGTCCGCTGCCCTGCTGCTGCGCATGCGCCGACTCGTCGAGCGACTGCGCGCCGGTGACCCCTGAGCCGGCTCTCGAGGTCTCGGGTCTCGGGTCAGGGGTCTCGGGTCAGGGGTCTCGGGTCTGGAGCCGGGGGTCAGGGCTGGTCTCGGGACCGGACCAGTGAGTCCACCTCGAGCTCGAGCACCGGCCGGTCGTGCTGGTCGCGCAGCGTGCCGAGGATCCTGACCAGGCAGCGCCCACGCCCGTCCGGCTTCACGCTGCGGACTAGAACGGTGCAGGCCAGCACGTCTCCTGCGCGTACCGGCCGGAGGAACCGGAGGTTCTCGATCCTCTTGCCGGCGACGACGTCGTAGCGGTTGTAGACGCGAGTCGCAGCAAGCCGCTGGAAGACCGAAGCCGTGTGCAGCCCGCTCGCGATGAGCCCGCCGAACGCGCTGTGGGTAGCCGCGTCGCGATCGACGTGGAAGTACTGCGGATCCCAGGCCGAGGCGAAGGCGAGGATCTCGTCCTCGGTGACCTCGTAGGAGCCGCAGTCGATCTCCTGCCCGACCGGCATGTCCTGCGCGGGTAGGAGCACAGGTACTGGCGCCACAGGGGCCGGCGTCTCGGGTGTCGACGCCACACGGGCCGATGTCTCGGGGTGACTCATAGGGACCGTGCCACCAGTTCCTTCATGATCTCGTTCGTGCCTCCGTAGATCTTCTGCACGCGGGAGGAGGCATACATGCGCGCGATCGGGTACTCCATCATGTAGCCATAGCCGCCGAAGACCTGCAGGCAGCGGTCGACGACCTTGTTCTGGATGTCGGTGCACCAGAACTTCGCCAGCGACGCGCCGGCGGCGTCGAGCTCACCGGCGACGTGCCGGGTGATGCAGCTGTCGACGAGAGTGCGGGCGGCGAGAGCGTCGGCGGCGCACTCCGCGAGGACGAAGCGGGTGTTCTGGAAGGACATCAGGTCCTGCCCGAAGGCCTCGCGCTCCCTGGCGTAGGCGATCGTCTGGCGGACCGCGGCCTCGGCCACGGCAGCGGCCGACACCGCGATGATGAGCCGCTCCTGGGGCAGCTGCTCCATGAGCTGGACGAACCCGCGGCCCTCGACGCCGCCGAGGACGTTGCGGACCGGCACGCGCATGTCCACGAACGACAGCTCGCGGGTGTCCTGACCGTGCATGCCGACCTTCTCGAGCACCCGTCCGCGCTCGAAACCCGCGAGGTCCGCGGTCTCGGTCACGATGAGGGACAGGCCCTTGCCGCCGGGCTCGTCACTCGTGCGCGCGACGACGATCAGCACGTCGCAGTGGGTTCCGTTGGAGATGAAGGTCTTCGACCCGTTGAGGACGTAGTCGTCGCCATCCCGTATGGCGCGTGTGCGCACCCGCTGCAGGTCCGAGCCCGTGGTCGGCTCGGTCATCGCGATGGCACCCACGAGGTCACCGGAGGCCATGCCCGGCAGCCAACGCCGCTTCTGCTCCTCGGTGCCGAAAGCCCCCAGGTAGTGGGCCACGATCGTGCTGTGCACGCTGTTGGCCCACGCGTCGTCGGCAACGCGAGCCTGCTCGCCCGCGATGACGGCCTCGTGCGCGAAGGTGCCGCCCCCTCCCCCGTACTCCTCGGGGATGCTGATGCACAGCAGGCCGGCTCGCCCGGCGGCACGCCAGAAGTCGCGGTCGACCATGTGCTGCTCGGCCCACCGGCGCTGGTTGGGCACGACCTCCTTGGCGAGGAAGGTCCGCGCGAGCCGCCGAAGGTCCTCGAGGTCCTCGGTCAGCCACGGTGACCGGTAGTCGTCCAGGATCATCCGACCTGCTCCGCTCCGTAGCTGCCCGCGTGCTCGGCCCGGATCCGCTTCTTGTCGAACTTGCCGACGCTCGTGCGGGGGATCTCGGTGACGATCTCGATCGCGTCCGGCAGCTGCCAGGACGCGAATGCCGTGGACAGGTGCGAGCGCACGTCCTCCAGGGTGACCTCGTGACCGGCCTTCGGGACGACGAGGACGAAGGGTCGCTCCTGCCACTTCGGGTGGGCCAGGCCGACGACCGCGGCCTCGGCGATGTCCGGGTGGCCAAGGAGCAGGTTCTCCATGTCGATCGAGGAGATCCACTCGCCACCGCTCTTGATGACGTCCTTGAGCCGGTCGGTGACCTTGAGATAGCCGTCGGCGTCGATGGTCCCGACGTCGCCACTGCGCCAGTAGCCGTCGTGGAACCTGCCGGCCCGGTCGCTCTCGGGCATGTTGTGGTAGGTCGCCGTGACCCACGGCCCGCGAACGCAGATCTCGCCCTGGGTCGTGCCGTCCCACGGCACGTCGTTGCCCAGGGCGTCGATGAGCCGGACATCGACGCCGCTGACCGGGAGTCCCTGCTTGCGCTTGAGCTCGAAGAGGGCGTCACCCGTGAGCCGCTCTCGCACACTCGGCTTGAACCGGTTCATCGTCACGAGGGGGGTCGTCTCTGTCGCGCCGTAGGCGTGCACGATCTCGGCACCGGTCAGGTCGTGGAAGCCGCGCATCATCGTCAGCGGGGGCTCGGTCGCCCCGGACATCATCCGCAGCCGTGACAGGTCCGGCTTCTCGTCCAGGGTCTCGAGGTAGTGCAGCATGGGCAGGAAGATCGCCGGCGCGCCGTTCGTGACGGTGACGCCCTCGGCGATGATCGCGTCGGTGAGCGGCTTGGTGTCCTCGGCCAGGTAGCGGCCGGGCAGCACGATCTTGTTGGCCATCAACGTTGCTGCCTGCGGCAGGCCCCACGCCTGGCCGTGGAACATCGGGGTGATCAGCATCGTGCAGTCCTCGAGCACCATCCCGATGTTCGTCGCGATGGCATACGAGTGCAGGTAGATCGCACGGTGCGAGTAGTAGACGCCCTTGGGCCGGCCCGTCGTGCCCGTCGTGTAGCAGGCGCCGTACGCGGAGCGCTCGTCGACCTCGGGCCACGTGAGGTGCGGGCTCGCGGCGGCGAGGAGGTCCTCGTAGTGGTGCACTCCCGGCAGGCTGGTCTCGATCTCGGACAGCGGCTTGTCGGTCATGACGACCCAGGCCCGCACGCCCGGCAGGCGGGGCGCGACGGCCTCGGCGACGGGCAGCAGGGTCTCGTCGACGCAGATGACCGAGGTGCCGCTGTCCTCGATGACGAAGGACAGGTCGTCGGGCCCGAGCCGCAGGTTGAGCTGGACCATGACGGCGGCGAGCCCGGGGATGGCCCAATAGAGCTCGAAGTGGCGGCGGCTGTTCCAGTCGAGGATGCCGACGCGGTCGCCCGGCTGCACGCCCAGGCCCTTCAGGGCGTTCGCGCCACGGATAACGCGGTCGTAGGCGGCGGCATACGTGTAGCGATCCCATCCCCCGTCGGGCCGGCGGTAGACGATCTCGCGTTCGGGGTGCGTGCGCGCCGTGTGCCGGATCAGGGTGGTCGTGTTCAGCTGGACGTCGTCACCCATCGTCGACGGGTAGCCGGTGACAACGGCGCCTCTGGTAGGGCTCGTCGTCGTTCCAGCCGAGCTCGTTGCGGTCGATGACATAGCGGTCGATGACATAGCGGTGGATGACATGGCGGTCTCCTTCAGCGTGCGGTCATGCGCAGGGCTCCGTCGAGGCGGATCACCTCGCCGTTGATCATTTGGTTCTCGATGATGTGGACGACGAGGGCGGCGTACTCGCCAGGGTCGCCGAGCCGGGACGGGAAGGGCACCTGCTGGCCCAAGGACGCCCGGACCTCCTCGGACAGCTCGCCCATCATCGGAGTGAGGAACAGGCCCGGGGCGATGGTCGTCACGCGGATGCCGTACCGGGCCAGCTCACGGGCGATCGGGAGGGCCATCGCGACAACCCCGTCCTTGGACGCCGCGTAGGCGGCCTGCCCGATCTGGCCGTCGAACGCGGCAGCCGACGCAATGTTGACGATGACGCCGCGCTCGCCGCCCTGACCGGGCTCGGAGGTGCTCATCGCGGCGGCGGCGAGCCGCAGGACGTTGAAGGTGCCACCGAGGTTGACGTTGAGCACGCGCATGAAGTCCTCTAGCGGCTGCGGGCCTTGCTTGCCGAGCACCTTCTGTGCCACGCCGATGCCGGCGCAGCTGACCACACCGCAGAGCGGG
Source organism: Intrasporangium sp. (assembly GCF_030452765.1). Taxonomy (GTDB): domain Bacteria; phylum Actinomycetota; class Actinomycetes; order Actinomycetales; family Dermatophilaceae; genus Intrasporangium_A. The sequence goes on along the minus strand of NZ_JAKDLO010000050.1, from coordinate 4,817 downwards.
CCGGGCTGCTGGGTCGCGACCTCGACGGCGTGGGCCACCTGGGCGGCGTCGGTGACGTCCGTCTGGACGAACACCGCCCCAGCGGCGGCGGTACCGGCACGGTCCGCGACGACGACGTGGGCGCCTCGTTCGAGCAGTGCCTCGGTGGCCGCGCCGCCGAGACCGGAGGCGCCGCCCGTGACGAGGAACGTACGGTTGCTGATCTGCACAGCGGGTCCCCTCAGACGAGTCGTTCGAGGATCGTCGCGTTGGCCATCCCGCCGCCCTCGCAGATGGTCAGCAGTCCGTAGCGGGCCTCACGACGCTCGAGCTCGTTCACGAGCTGGGTCAGCAGCCGGGCGCCGGTCGAGCCGAGCGGGTGGCCGACCGCGATGGAGCCGCCGTTCACGTTGAGCTGGTCCTCGGGGTAGCCGAACTCCTCGCGCCACAGCAGCGGCACCGGCGAGAAGGCCTCGTTGACCTCGACGAGGTCGATGTCGGCGACGCGCAGGCCGGCCCGGTCGAGCGCCTGCTGGCTCGCCGGGACGATCGCCGTGAACTGGAGGACAGGGTCGTCGGCCGCGACCGCCATCGAGACGATCCTGGCCCTGGGTCGGAGCCCTGCGGCCTCGGCCGCGGCCCGCTCCGCCACGAGAAGTGCCCCGGCACCGTCGCTCATCTGCGAGGCGTTGCCGGCGGTGATGACGCCCTCGGGTGAGAACACCGGCTGCAGGCCGGCGACCCGCTCTGGATCGACGTCGGCGCGGATGCCCTCGTCGCGGGTCATCGGGACGGTCGTGCCGTCCTTGCCCACGCCGTCGAGCGGCACGAGCCCCGAGGCGAAGCGACCGGCGTCGGTCGCCGCCGCGGCCAGCCGGTGGCTACGGATACTGAAGGCGTCCAGGGCCTCCCTCGTGAAGCCCCACTTCTTCGCGACAAGCTCGACCGAGGGCCCCTGCGCGGGCAGGTTGCCGTCGAACCGGGCCAGCGCCCGCTCGCCGTACCATTCGCCGGGGCCGGCGCCTGGGGTGAAGAGTGGGCCGAGGCCGACGCGGCTCATCGACTCGACACCGGCGCCGATGGCGAAGTCGTACTCGCCGGACTTGATCGCCTGCGCCGCGAAGTGGACGGCCTGCTGGCCCGACCCGCACTGGCGGTCGAGGGTCGTGCCGGGCAGGCCTATCGGCAGGCCGGCGCCGAGCAGGGCGTTGCGGGCGACGTTGCCGGTCTGCTCACCCCGCTGGATGGCGCACCCGACGATGACGTCGGACAGACGCGCCGGGTCGATGCCGGTGCGCTCGACGAGGTTTGACAGGGTGTGCGCGAGCAGGTCGACGGGGTGCCAGTCGCGCAGCTGGCCACGCCGCTTGCCGACCGGGGTGCGGACGGCGTCGACGATCACTGCTTCACGGATCATGCCGGGTTCCTTTGCGAGGGAGTGGGGAAGGTGACAGTCAGGCTTGGGGGGCCGCACGGATGCGGTTGTTGCTCCGGCTGCTGCGCACCCTGCGCGGTGCTTGAGGATCTGGCGTCCAGGGGCCGGGGGATCATGAGAGGGATCAGGCGTCGGACGCTGCGACGGTGCGCGGCTCGTGCACGGCGACGGTGCGCGGCTCGTGCACGGCGACGGTGCGCGGCTCGTGCACGGCGACGACCGGGATGTCGAGCGAGCGCCCCAAGGACTCCCAGTGGGCGCTGGGCTTGGTCGCGAAGCGGGCCGCGAGCTCCTCTCGCGTCTGCCCGACCGCGGCGGTGAGGCGCTCGGCGAAGTGCGGCTCGAGTGCGGCGACTGCGACATACCCGTCGGTTGTGGCGTACATCCCGTAGGTCGGCAAGCCTCCACCGAGCACGGTCCCCGGCCCGGTCAGCCCGTGCCGCACCGCAGCCGAGGCATGCCACGCCAGGTCGTCGAGGATGACGCGCAAATGCGCGCCGGCCCCGCTGCGGTCGCGCCGGCGGAGCCCGACGAGGGCAGCATTGACGGCACGCTCGGCGCCCAGCAGATCGACGACCGGGACGAGCGGCAGCTCCGGAGCATGGACCGTGCCCTGCACCGCCTGGTAGGTCAGGTCGTGGCCGGCCTCGTCGGCCCGATCACCGTCGTATCCGACGATCTCGACGAGCACGACCCCGTGCCGCTCGACGATCTCGGTCAGCCCGAGCCGGGCAAGGGCGGAGGGACGCATCGCAGTCAGTACCACGTCGGCATCCGCGATCAGGGCTGCCAAGGACGAGCTGCCGACCGGGTCCTTGAGGTCGAGGGTGACAACGTGCTGACCGACGACGAGCTCTTCGTACCAGCTCGGCGCCACCACCTTGAGCTGGTCCCCGGCAGGCGGCTCGACCTTGGTGACCGAGGCACCCAGCGACGCCAGGCGCGCTGCCGCAACTGGGCCGGGAAGGTTGGTGGCCAGCGATACCACCGTGACATCGCCGAGCGGCGCGTCGGACCGTTTCGACATGGGCTCCTCCGTGGATTTTCCGACTGCCATTCCTATACATTTGTACAGCATCCAACATGATTGTGCAATACTGGTCATGGTCATCCCTGGTCATGGTCATCCCTGGTCACGGTGATCCCCTGGTGGCGGTCATCCTGAACACAGCACCCCTGAACACACAGCACCGAGCGCACAGGAGGAGGGCGACATGGCACAGCGCGCGCCGGCGGCACCGCTCCGTGGCGACGACCTCACCGCGAAGGCCCGTATCCGCAACGCGGCCCTCGACCTCTTCGCCGAGCACGGCGTCGACGCGACCCCGCTGCGCGCCGTCGCCACGGCTGCCGGGGTCACGGTCGGGCTCATCGTCCACCACTACGGCACGAAGGAGACGCTGCGCGAGGCAGTGGAACTCGCGATCGTCGAGCGGTTCGCGGACACGATCCGGTCGGTGCCCATCGACGGCGCTGCCGGCGGGGACGTCGTGGCTGGCCGCGATCACGCAGTAGCGGACATGCTCGCGGCCAGTCCGGCGGTCGTCGACTACCTGCGCCGGGCCATCCTCGACCGCAGCGGGGAGCGCGGCGACCTGGTGAGTCGGCTCAGCGAGCTGTCCGCCCAGCAGGTCAACGAGCTTCGTGACGCAGGCCTCGTCTCGGCGCGCCACACCGTCGGTGAGCAGGTCGTCACGATCATGGTGCGCCAGCTCGGACGCCTCTTCCTCCAGCCGCTCGTCGACCGCATCGCAGACGAGTTCGCCGACGAGCTCGACGGCACGGCAGCGCCTCAGCTCGTCGTCACCGTGTCGCGCTGACGCGCACAGTCACAGCGCACCCCAGACATCAACAGTGCACACTCGACCGGGAGAAGTGCACACTCGACCGGGAGAAGTGCACACTCGACCGGGAGAAGGGTGAGCGGCATACGGCGTCTCGGGCGTGACCCAGCGTCTCGGGCGTGACCCAGCGTCTCGGGCGTGACCCAGCGTCTCAGGCGTGCCGGTGCCGCCTGTGCCTGCGGGGAGCGCCCGGGCCTTCGTAGCCCTGGGTGACCATGTGCCACCATGTCACGGGAATCGCGAGGAAGGCGACCACGACTCCGAGGATGAGGATCCAGTGCACGACGCCGGCCCACACCCCGCTGGACAGGGCGAACGGGAAGTCACGGAGCAGCCTCGTCAAGGCGAACATCGTGAACATCGCGATGACCAGGTGTGCCGTGAGGCGCAGAGCCGGCGCGTCGGCGAAGAGGAAGGCGACGTTGAAGGCGATCACCGACCAGAGCGCAAGATCGACCGCTCCGATGCTGTAGGTCATGCTGCTGGTCAGGAACGGCAGCGACGACCAGGCAGGCCAGAAGTTGAGGATGAGGAAGAGCCCGAACGCGACGAGCGCCGTGATCCCGCTGATGAGGCGCCGCCGTGACGAAGGGGCTCGGGGGGCGTGTTCGAGTGCTTGCATACTTCTGACATACCCCTTCGGCATACTAAAACGCTGTGAAGACCAGCCGACTCGAGGCGTTCAGCGACGGCGTGCTCGCGATCATCATCACGATCATGGTGCTGGAGCTGCGGGTGCCGGAGGGTCCGACGCTGCACGACCTCGGGGCCTCGGCCACGGGACTGCTGACGTACCTGCTCTCGTTCGTCTACGTCGGGATCTACTGGAACAACCACCACCACATGTTCCAGCTCGTCGAACGCGTCACCGGCGGCCTCCTGTGGAGCAACCTCGGACTCTTGTTCTGTCTGTCGCTGCTGCCCTTCACGACGGCCTGGATGGACGAGCAGTCGTTCGCCGTGACGCCCGTCATCACGTATGGCGTCAACCTGCTGCTCTGCGCGGTCGCCTACTGGATCCTGCAGTCCTCGATCGAACGCAACCAAGGGCGCGACGGGGCGCTGGCCGCTGCTCTGGGCCGTGACCTCAAGGCCAAGTCGAGCCCGGTGCTCTATCTCCTCGGCATCCTCGGCTCGATGCTCGCCCCGTGGCTCGGCATCGCGATCTACACGGTCGTGGCGCTGATGTGGCTCGTGCCCGACCGGCGGGTGGAGCGCTACCTCGCCGATCACGCCACCGTCGAACCGTGAGCCGGCCCGCTTCCCCATCGACAGTGCGCTTTTTCCTGATCGACAGTGCGCTTTTCCTGATCGACAGTGCGCTTCTGCCGATCGAGAGCGGGGACTCGCGCCACGACAAGCCACGACGAGTGCAGTTTTCGTGACCTACGACGGTCAACAGCCACGACAACTCACCACGAATACACTTCTCGTGCTCGTCAACAGCATGCCGTATGCCGCTCACCGCAGTTCCGCTCAGCGGCTCAGCCAATCGCCACCTAGGATGCGCACGTGTCGACCAGCACGGTTCGCAACAGCCGTGAGCATGCCACTGGCCC
>NZ_JAKDLO010000049.1 GCF_030452765.1 Intrasporangium sp. | reverse complement strand
CACTCCGATAGCGCCCTCCGCCCGGTCCGTGACCGCCACCGCCGGACGCTCGCTGGCCCGCTCGTGCAGCGCGAGCCCGACGACGGACGCCAGGACGACCGCGAACCCGACCCACTGGCTGCCGTCCAACGAGCCACCCAGGACGGTCACCCCGACCAGGGCCGCAGTCATCGGAAACGCCAGCTCCGCCAAGGTCGCCCGTGACGCGGGCGTGGCCTGCAGCCCCCGGTAGTAGAGCAGCAGCGCGAGCAGGCCCGGCACGAGCGCGAGCACGACGACGCTGCCGGCCGCTCCGGCCCCGATCCGCAATGGGGTGTCGCTGAGCAGCGCGATCGCCGCGAGTGCCACGAGCCCGACCCCGAAGCGCAGCGTCGTCACCTGCGTGAAGGCCAGCTCCGCGCTCGCGGCCCGTCCCAGGACGGTGCCCGCCGCCCACAGCGCCGCCGCGCCGAGGGCAAGCCCAGCGGCATACAGGTTGGTGATGCTGACGGCGAACGGGTCGGGGAAGCTGAGCAGCCACGCGCCGACGAGGGCCGGCACGGCGAACCACGCGAACGAGCGGCGCAGACGCTCGCCCAGCAGCAGGGCGGCGAGCAGCAGCGCGATGAGCGGCTGGAGCTTCTGGAGCACCTGGGGCGTGATCGGGTCGCCGAGCCGGAAGGCCGACGTGAACAGGGTCGTCGCGAGCGCCGACGAACCCGCCCCGATGACCAGGACGCTCACCCGCGTACGCCAGCTCGCCCGCAGCACTGCGCGGACCGAACCGACGAGCCACGGCGACACGAGCACGACGAGCACGACGTGCTCCCAGAAGACGACCGCCACCGCTGGGAACTGCTTCGCGAGAGGGTCGCGCCAGATTGCCGAGAGCCCCCACATACTGGCGGCGAGGGCGATCAGCCAGGTGCGGTCGGCGCGGAGCGTGCGTGGGACGGTCATGTCGGCCAGTATGCCGATGTCGTGGCGTATGCCGCCGAGTCGGCTTCGTACCCCGGCGCCCGGCGCCCCCGCGAGCTGCGGGCACCGCCCTACTAACTAGGCTCCTGACGTCAGGTAGGCGCCTCGGCCGCGGTCGGGTCGTGGGCGCTGCCTCATCGACGAAGGAGGGTTCATGGCGACGACATCCGCGGTGGTGCTGGGCCGTCTCGACGAGGTCCGGGTCTGGCAGGAGGAGCTCTACCGGGACCTACACGCCCATCCGGAGCTCTCTCACCAAGAGCACCGGACCGCGCAGGCGGTTGCGGGCCGCCTCGCCGCTGCGGGCTGCGACGTGCACTCCGGGGTGGGCGGCACCGGGGTCGTCGGCATCCTGCGCAACGGTGCGGGCCCTACGGTCCTGCTCCGTGCCGACATGGACGCGCTGCCGGTACGCGAGGCCACCGGCCTGCCGTACGCCAGCACGGCGACCGCGACCGCCGCGGACGGCACGCAGGTGCCGGTCATGCATGCCTGCGGTCACGACGTGCACGTCACCTGCCTGCTCGGCGCCCTCGACCTGCTGGCCGGCGCGACGGACGTCTGGGGTGGCACCGTCGTCGCCGTGTTCCAGCCGGCTGAGGAGGTCGCCGACGGTGCGAGCGGCATGGTCGAGGGCGGTCTGACCGATCTCGTCGACACGGTCGACGTGGCCCTGTGTCAGCACGTCCTGCCGCTGCCCGCCGGGTGCGTTGCGACCCGCAGCGGGCCGGTCCTGTCCAGCGCGGACAGCATGCGCGTCACGGTCCACGGGCGCGGCGGCCACGGGTCGATGCCGCACGCGACGGTCGACCCCGTCGTCGTGGCCGCGATGATCGTCGTGCGTCTGCAGACGGTGGTCTCCCGCGAGCTGCCCCCGGGCGAGCCGGCCGTCCTCACCGTCGGCAGCATCCAGGCCGGCACGAAGAGCAACATCATCCCCGAGTCAGCCACGATCCTGCTCAACATCCGCACCTACAGCGACGAGACGCGCACCGGCATCCTGTCGGCCATCGAGCGGATCGTCCGGGCTGAGTGCGCTGCCTCCGGTGCGCCCGAGGAGCCGGAGCTCGAGCTGTTCGACCACTTCCCGCTGACGGAGAACGACCTGGAGGTCACCGCGCGTGTCGCCGCCGCTTTCGCCGGGCACTTCGGCGACGCGGCGCAGGAGCTGGCCCCGGTGACTGCGAGCGAGGACTTCAGCGACCTGCCGCGGGCCTTCGACGCGCCCTACACGTACTGGGGGATCGGAGGCACCGACTCCGAGGTCTTCGACCGGGCCGCAGCAGCGGGGCGGCTCGCCCAGGACGTGCCGGTGAACCACTCGGCCGCCTTCGCCCCGGTGCTGCAGCCCACCCTCGACACGGGCACGGCCGCGCTGGTGGTCGCCGCGCTCGCCTGGCTGGGGCGAGAAGAGCAGCTGGGACGAGAGCCCTGAGGTGGAGCACGAGACGACCCTGCTGCTGGCCCTCGACCTGACGGGCACCTTCGCCTTCGCCCTCAACGGCGCGCTGACCGCGATGCGGGTCGCCGACGTCGACATCGTCGGCGTCCTCACCCTCGGCATGCTCACCGCGCTCGGCGGCGGCATCGTCCGGGACATCCTCATCGACTCCCTGCCCCCGGCCACGTTCAGTGACTGGCGCTACCTCGCGATCGCCGCCGGCGGCAGCCTGCTCGCCTTCATCTCCGGCCAGCGGCTCTACACGGTGATGCGGCCCATCATCGTGCTCGATGCCGCCGGGCTGAGCCTGTTCGCCGTGACCGGCGCGAGCAAGGCCCTGGCCCTCGGGCTGGGGCCGGCCCAGGCAGTCATCCTCGGCGCCATCACGGCGGTCGGCGGCGGCACCCTGCGCGACGCGCTGACCCAGCGGGTCCCGAGCGTCCTGCGCAGCGAGCTCTACGCGATCCCGGCCCTCGTGGCGGCGACCATCGTCGTGCTGTCCACGATGGCCGGTGTCTACTGGCTGCCGTGGGCTCTCGGGGCCGCTGCCGTGTGCTCCGGGATCCGGATGGTCGGGGTGCGCTACCACCTCAACGCCCCGAAGCCACCCCGCCCCGACCTGTGAGCCACGCCTTCCCGGCGATCACCGGGAGGTACCGGACACCACATACGTCGAGTTGCAGGCCTGCACCTGCGAACGCCGCCCCTCGAGCACGGCGACACTGTGCCCGACTCGCGCCACCACCGTCCCGAGCTCCATCCGGCAGGTCCGTAGCTCGTGATCGAGTGCGCCACCGCCGACGTCGAGCCAGACGTCGAGGAAGCGCTCGACCCGGTCGATCGAGGGCACCGTGAGGTCGGGCAGGTCGAGGTCAGGGCCTCCGAGCGCGTCTGCCTGCTGCACGAAGCGCGCGACGGACTCCGCGACCAGGTCGAGGTTGCACTTCACCTCGTCGATCCGCTCGAACTTCAGCCGGGAGACCCCGCTGCCGCCTGACACGATGTCCCAGGTCGACCAGCCACAGGCCGCCGATAGCGTGCCCTGCGCCGTCTCGAGCGCCTGCAGCGTGCCCCGGCCCGTCCCGATCGCGACGTCGAGGTCGGACAGCTCGCGGCGCACTCCGAGCACTCGTCGCGCCTCGGCCGCCACCGAGGGGTCGCATACCACCGGGTCGTCGCCCTGCTCCGCGAGCTCTTGCAGGGCTCGCTCGTAGTCGGTCTCGGCCGTGTCGAGCAGGCGGCTGCGGTCGTCGAGCCGGTCCAGCTCAGTCCGGCATCGCGCCACCTCGGCATCCACGTCGGCGACCGCTGAACGTGCGGCAGCGACCTGGTCCTCGAGCCGGGCACGGTCCGGTTGCGACCGCCGACGCAAGCGGCCCAGCACGGCCCCCAGCCAGGACGTGCGCCCCTCGAGTGCCTGCTCGGCCACCGTCAGCTCGTCCGCGAGGCGCCGGCGCTCGGCGCGCCGGGCCGCGAGCGCATCACGGGCCGTGGCGAGACGCGCACCGATCTCCCCTCGCTCGAGCAGGTCGTCCTCGGCGCGCTCGAGGGTCTGCAGGGGAGGGATGTCGTCGTCGGGCACGATTCGCTGCGTCTGGATCATGACCACATCCTCTCGAGAGCAGGCATCGCCCGCATCCACGGTCCGGCGCCCTGTGGACAAGTGGGCGCGGTCGGCAAAGAATCGCCGGCATCCAGGTCACGCGCCGTGTTTCCCCGGAGCCGGGGCCGGCTCCGGCGCGCCGAGAGTCTGGTGGAAGCCTTCCGGGATCACGAACAGCTCCGGGGTGAGCTCGTCGATCGAGGACAGGCCCATGCCCAGCAGCGCCGAGTCGATGCCGCCGCGCAGGATGTCCAGCACGTTGCCGACGCCCTGTTCGCCGTTGGCGGCCAGCCCCCACAGGTAGGCGCGGCCGATCATCACCGCACGCGCGCCGAGGGCGAGGGCCTTGACCACGTCAGAACCACGCCGGATCCCACCATCGAGAAGCACCTCGACCTGGCTCCCGACCCGGTCCGCGATCGGGCGCAGCACCCGGATCGTCGCGGGGGTGCCGTCGAGGTTGTTCCCGCCGTGGTTCGACACCGAGATGCCGGCCACGCCGGCATCCACCGCGCGCAGTGCGTCATCGACCCGGCAGATGCCCTTCAGGACGAACGGCAGACCGCCGCTGATCTCGGCCCACGTGGCGCGCATCCAGGCCACGTCCTCCCACGACGGCGGCGGGGTGCTCATCCACTCGTAGTAGGCGCCGAAGAACGTCGGCGCCGGCCCCCCGCCGGACGGGGCCAGGTTCGGGGCGGTCAGGTCCGGCAGGGCACCGGTCCGGGCGTAGCACCACAGCCAGCGAGGCTTGGTCACCACGTGCGGCGCCAACCGGACCATGGCGCGCAGGTCGACCCGCTCGGGGATCTCCGGTGACCCCCAGTCCCGACCCATCGAGAACGACCAGTCCAAGGTCGCGATCAACCCCTTCGCGCCGGCGGCGTGGGCCCGCTGCATGCGGGCCACCATCACGTCACGCTCACCGGTCCAGTACATCTGGAAGAAGGTCAGCTCGCTGACCGCGCACACCTCCTCCACCGACTTCGAGGCGAAGTTCGACAGGCCCATGATCGTGCCCCGGGACGTGGCGGCGGCGGCCACCGCGACTTCACCGTCCGGGTGGACGCCCTGCACCCCCGTCGGGCTGATCAGCACCGGCAGCGAGACCTCGTGACCCAGCACGGTGCGGGTCATCGAGCGCTGCGGCTGCTGGCCGGCCACATGCGGCGCGAAGCCGATCTCGGCGAACGCCGCCTGGTTGTCATCCATCGTCGACCCGCGCTCCGACCCGGCGACCAGCGCGGCATACAGCGGCGCCGGCAGCCGTCTGCGGGCGCGCTGCTGGGCGATCGCGACGGACTCGAACCACGGGTTCTGCTTCCACGGGTTCTGCAGCCAGACTGGCTTCAACACGGGTCAGGACACCTCCTGCTGCGGCGGCAAGTGGCCGGCCAACGGACTCTGGGCAGGCGCGGGTAGCCCCGGCGATGCCCTTCTCAGCCTACGAGTTCCGGGCTGCAGACCACCTTGTCCCCGGGCTTCAATCGGCGAGAGCGCGTCCCCGCCACTCCGGCAGGCCGAGCGCGGCAGCGGCCGCGAGGACGAACGCGGCCCCGAACACCCCGAAGACGAGCCCGCTGCCACCGAGGCCGAGCAGCCAGGGGACGGACAGCGGCGCGAGGATCGAGGCGATCCGTCCGAAGGCCGCCGCCGACCCGGCCCCGCTCCCCCGCAACGCCGTCGGGTAGATCTCCGGCGTCACGGCATACAGGGCACCCCACGCTCCGAGGTTGAAGAACGACAGCGCGCACCCGGCCGCGATGATCGCCGCCTCGGTGTCTGCCCGTCCGAACGCGGCCGCGGCCACCGCCGACCCGAGCAGGAACGAGGCGAGCGTCGGGCGACGCCCCCACCTGTCGATGAGGACGGCGGCGGCGGCATACCCGGGCAGCTGCGCGAGCGTGATGATGAGCGTGAACTGGAACGACTTGGTCAGCGAGAAGCCGTCTGCCACAAGGAGGCTCGGGATCCAGATGAAGGCGCCGTAGTACGCGAAGTTGACGAAGAACCAGACCAGCCACAGCGCGGCCGAGCGGCGCCGCAGCGGCCGCTCCCACAGCGTGGTCCACCCCGGCGCGGCCTGCACCCGCGCCGGTGGGGACGGCACCGGCGCCACCCCCGAGGCCACCTCGAAGCTGCGCACGGCCGCCTCGGCCTGCTCGGTCCGCCCGCGCCACTCGAGGAAACGCACGGACTCGGGCAGCCGGGCCCGGACGAAGAGCGCGTAGGCCGCCGGGACGATCCCGAGGAACAGGGCCCACCGCCAGCCGTGCTCCGACGTGGGCACGACGAGGTAGCCGATCAGCGCGGCCAGCAGCCAGCCGAGCGCCCAGAACGCCTCGAGGATGACGACGACGCGTCCGCGGATCCGTGACGGTGAGTACTCGCTGACCAGCGTCGAGGCGACGGGCAGCTCGGCGCCGAGACCGAGCCCGACGACGAAGCGCAGCACGATGAGCATCGCGACACCGGTCGAGAGCCCCGACGCGCCGGTCGCGACCCCGTAGACGAGCAGCGTCAGCGCGAAGACGTTGCGGCGACCGATCCGGTCCGCGAGCAGGCCACCCACGGACGCGCCGATCGCCATGCCGACGAAGCCGATCGACCCGATCCAGGACAGCTGAGTCGCGGTCAGCCCCCACTGCTCGGCGAGCGCCGCCATGACGAAGGCGATGAGCCCGACGTCCATCGCGTCGAGGGCCCAGCCGATGCCCGAGCCGACGAGCAGTCGCCGGTGCTGGCTGTTGAACGGCAGCCGGTCGAGTCGCTCGCTGCGGGTCAGGGCCGTCGTGCCCGAGATCTGCGGGTCGGTCGTCGGGACGCTCACGTCCGCTCCTTATGGTCGCTCCGAGCATATGGTAACCACGTTGGCGCGCTCAAGGGTCGCCTATGTCGGGGCCACCTCCCGTGCAGAGGCCGCGTGCGGCATCCCCTGGGCGGGCATCCCCTGTGCGGCATTCCCCCTCGTATGCCGCTCAGCTCGTGGGCGCATCGGCCGGGCTCGCGGGCCGGCGGGCCACCATGAGGCCGATCCGGCCGTGCTGGAGCACCTCGTCACGCTGGTTGCGCAGCTCGAAACGTCGGTCGAGGATCCCGGCATCGCCGCGGCTCGTCAGCCGGGCACCGACGATCTCGACGCCGCAGCGGACGGTGTCACCGATGCGGACCGGGCCGGTGAACCGCCAGTCGTCGATCCCGAGCAGGGCGATCGAGCTGTCCTCGAAGACGCCGAGGCGCGAGGCGAGTCCCAGCGCGACCGAGATGCCGAGCATGCCGTGGGCGATCCGCTCACCGAACCTGCTCTCGCGCATCGACTCGGCGTCGGTGTGGGGCGGGTTGGTGTCCCAGCTCCACCCCGCGAACAGGACGACGTCGGTCTCGGTGATGGTGCGGCCCTGGGTCGTGAAGACCTGACCGGCCTCGAAGTCCTCGAAGAACATTCGTCGAGCCTATGGGAGCGGCGGCGGGTGCGGGATCCCGGCCCCACCATCGGTCGGGAGCGGCGAGCGGCCTCGAGTCGGCCCCTACCGGTTGGCGGCGGCGTGGCGGCGCAGCTCGGCCTTGGCGAGGGAGTTCTTGTGCACCTCGTCGGGGCCGTCGGCGAACCGGAGGGTCCGGATGCCTGCGAAGGCCGCGGCGAGCTCGGTGTCCTGGGACAGGCCCGCCGCGCCGTGCGCCTGGATCGCCTTGTCGAGCACCCACTCGACCGTCTTCGGCGTCGCGATCTTGATCGCCTGGATCTCGGTGTGGGCTCCCTTGTTGCCGACGGTGTCCATGAGCCACGCGGTCTTGAGCACGAGCAGGCGCAGCTGCTCGACCCGGACCCGCGCCTCGGCGATCCAGTCACGGATCACGCCCTGCTCCGCCAGCGGCTTGTCGAAGGCGACCCGCTCCGAGGCGCGGCGGCACATCGCCTCGATCGCCAGCTCGGCGACGCCGATGGCACGCATGCAGTGGTGGATCCGCCCAGGGCCGAGCCGCGCCTGGGCAATCGCGAAGCCGCTGCCCGGCTCGGCGAGCAGGTTGCCCGCCGGGACCCGCACGTCGGTGAAGGCGATCTCGGCGTGGCCGCCGTGGTCGTGGTCGTCGTAGCCGAAGACCTGCATCCCCCGGACGAGCTCGACGCCCGCCGTGTCACGCGGGACGAGGATCATCGACTGCTGGCGGTGCCGCTGCGCGGTGGGGTCGGTCTTGCCCATGACGACGAGGATCTGGCAGTCCGGGTTCATCGCCCCGGTCGTCCACCACTTGCGGCCGTTGACGACGTAGTCGGCGCCGTCCCGGCGGATGCTCGTCTCGATGTTCGTCGCGTCGCTGCTCGCGACCCCGGGCTCGGTCATCGCGAAGCCCGAGCGGATCTCGCCGCGCAGCAGCGGGTCGAGCCACTGCCGCTGCTGCTGCTCGGTGCCGAACTCGTTCAGCACCTCCATGTTGCCGGTGTCGGGGGCCGCGCAGTTGAGCGCCGGCGGGGCCAGGCGCAGGCACCGGCCGGTGATCTCCGCGAGCGGCGCATACTGCAGGTTGGTCAGCCCGGCCCCGCGCTCGCCGGGCAGGAACGCGTTCCACAGCCCGCGGGCCCGCGCCTCGTCGCGAAGCTGCGCCAGCACCGGGACCGTGCTCCACGCCCACCGGTCCTCGAGTGCGGCGACCTGCTCGTCGAAGGTGGCGGCGGACGGGACGATCCGCTCGTCCATGAAGGCGAGCAGGCTCGCGCTCAGCTCGCGGGTCCGGTCATCGGGGGCGAAGTCCATCAGTCCTCCTGGTTCGGGCGCAGAGACCGCAGCCCTTGCGTGACGAGCGGCTCGACGGCAGCGCCGATCGAGTCGAAGCCGGCACCGACGGTCTGGCCGTGCGCGTGGCGGTAGTGGATCCCCTCGAGGATGACGGCGAGCTTGAAGTAGGCCAGCCCGAGGTGGAAGGCGAGGTGGGTCAGGTCGCGACCGCTCCCGGCGGCATACCGGTCGAGCGTCTCGTCGGGGGTGAGGAACCCGGGCGCGAGCGACGCGTCGGAGACCGCGTTGCTGTCCACCATGGCCGGCATGGTGAGGTACGCGTGCAGCAGGGCGACATCGGTGAGCGGATCACCGAGCGTGGCCATCTCCCAGTCGAGGACGGCGCGCACCCGGTCGTCGTCGTCGACGAGGAGATTGTCGAGCCGGAAGTCGCCGTGCACGATGCCCGGCGGCCCCTCGGTCGGCTCAGCCACCGTCAGTCGCGCGTGCAGCTCGTCGATGCCCGGCACCTCCCGGCTCCGCGACGCGTCGAGCTGCTGCTTCCACCGCCGCACCTGACGGGCGAGGAAGCCTTGCGGGCGACCGAAGTCGCCGAGCCCGACCGCCTCCGGGTCGACCGCGTGCAGCACGACGAGCGTGTCGACCATCCGCTCACTGATGGCCCGGACGCGTTGTGCACCAAGGGCTTCCAGCTCGGACGCCAGCCGGTACGGCGTACCGGCGACATGCTCCATGACGTAGAACGGAGCCCCGATGACCTCGGGGTCGGGGCATGCGGCGTACATCTGCGGCACGGGCACGGCCGTGTCGCGCAGAGCGGACATGACCCGGTGCTCCCGACCCATGTCGTGCGCCGTCGCGAGCACGTGCCCCAGCGGTGGGCGGCGGACGATGACCGAGCGCCGCCCGTCGGTGACGGCATACGTGAGGTTCGACTTCCCACCGGCGACGAGGCTCGCCTCGAGCGGCCCGGTCAGCAGCCCCGGTGCCGCTGCCGTCAGGAAGCGCTGCAACGGCCCGAGCGGGAGGCCGGGTGGGTCGTCGTGGCCCATGAGTCCCTCAGCCCTTCGGTCCGCCTGCCACATAGATGACCTGCCCGGAGACGAAGCCGGCCTCCTCGCTCGTGAGGAACGCGGCGACCGCCGCGATGTCCTCGGGCTGGCCCACCCGCTGGACCGGGATCTCCTTGGCGCTGTAGGCGACGAAGTCGTCGAAGGGCACGCCGAGCCGCTCTGCGGTGGCTCTGGTCATCTCGGTCTGGATGAACCCGGGGGCGATCGCGTTGGCGGTGACCCCGAACCTGCCGAGCTCGATGGCGAGGGTCTTCGTGAAGCCCTGCATGCCGGCCTTGGCGGCCGAGTAGTTGACCTGTCCGCGGTTGCCGAGCGCCGAGGTGGAGGAGAGGTTGACGATGCGGCCCCACTTCGCCTCGGTCATGTGCTTCTGGGCTGCCCGGGTCATCAGGAACGAGCCGCGCAGGTGGACCCCCAGCACGGCGTCCCAGTCGCCCACGGTCATCTTGAAGATGAGGTTGTCGCGGGTGATGCCCGCGTTGTTGACCAGGATCGTCGGGCCGCCGAGCTCGTCCGCGACGCGCTCGACCGCGGTCTGCACGCCCGCCTCGTCGGCGACGTCGACGCCCACGGCGATCGCCTTGCCGCCCGTGCTCGTGATCGCCTCTACCGTTGTCGCGCAAGCAGGCTCGTCGATGTCGAGGACGGCGACAGCATGCCCTTCCTCGGCCAGCCGCTTGGCCACAGCGGCTCCGATGCCGCGGGCGGCGCCGGTGACGATGGCGGTGCGAGGGGTCTGTGCGTTCACTTGTGCTCCTCGGTGTCGATGACATGGGTATGTCGTGTGCTTGCGCCCGACGCGCCGGCGCGTTGTCGCTCCGGCTGAGCCTCGATGTGCTGCTCGAGCTTCTGCTGGAGGTGGTTCATGCCGGCGAGCCACCCGTCGGGGTCGGTGGCCCGCTTGACGTAGTAGTCATGGACCTCGGGGTGCGGGAGGATCAGCGCCACGTCGGTCTGCAGCCCGGCCCAGACCGAGTCGGCGACCTGCTCGGCGGTGAGCGCGCGGTCGTGGCTCAGCAGGCCGGCGAGCGGGCCGGACTGCTCGAGGATCCGGGTCTGCACGCCCTGCGGGCACACCGCCTGCGCGACGATCCCGTGGTGGCGGTAGGTCGCGTTGATCCATTCGACGAGGGCGACCGCAGCGTGCTTGGTGACCGAGTACGGCAGGTCCTGCAGCATGGTCAGCAGCCCGGCTGCCGACGCGGTGACGACGAAGCGCCCGCCGCCCCGCTCGACCCACTCCGGGACGAGCCGACGGGCCGCACGGACGTGGGCCATGACGTTGACCTCGAGGATGCGAGCCCAGTCCGCGTCCGGGGTGTCCAGGCCGCCCATGAGGGCGATACCGGCGTTGCCGAAGAAGGCGTCGACCTGACCGAGGTGCTCGCTCGCAGCTGACAGCAGGCCCGCCACGCCGGCGTCGGTCGCGACATCGGCGGGGACGGGGTGCGCACCGGTCACTGCGGCCGCGGTCTCGAGCTCGGCGGCGTCCAGGTCGGAGACGACGACCTGCCAGCCCTCCGCCACGAGCCGTGCCGCGACGGCCCGTCCGATGCCACGGGCCGCCCCCGTGACCACGGCCCGGGTGGGCACGCCTCGGGTGAGGACGGTCTGCGGCACGTTGGTTCCTTCGGGCGTGGGCATTGCTCAGAACATGAGCGCTTGCTTACCATGTCGAGTCAGCGCGTGGTTCGTCAAGTCTGTGTGGGCCACGTCATCCCGACGCAGGAGGTGCGAGTGCAGCAGGTCGGCGAGACTCAGCCGACCGTCGCGCAGCAACGAGTCCTCGATGCAGCGGCGGCGTGCTTCGGCGAGCGTGGCTTCCACGGGACGACGACTCGCGACATCGCCAAGCAGGCACAGCTGTCGCCCGCCGTCCTCTACGTGCACTACCCCACCAAGGAGGACGTCCTCTACGAGATCTCCCGGGCCGGTCACGTGGCCGCCCTCGAGGTCCTGCGAGCGGCGGCGGCCCGAGGCTCGACGCCGACGGAGCAGCTCGGCGAGCTGGCGCAGGACTTCGCGCTGTGGCACGCCCGCAGCCATGCGGTCGCCCGGGTCGTCAACTACGAGCTCGGCGCGCTGAGCCCCGCGCACCACGAGCAGATCGCGCTCCTGCGACGCCAGATGGAGCAGGTCACCCGGGAGGTTCTCGAAGCGGGTCTGGACTCCGGGGAGTTCGCCGTCGCCAACACCTCCCTCACGGCGCTCGCGGTGCTGAGCCTCGGCGTCGACGTGGGCCGCTGGTTCAAGACCACCGGCACGTGGCAGCCCGAGGACGTCGCCAAGCACTACCGCGAGCTCGCCCTGCGGATGGTGCTGGCCCACTGACTGTCGGCCCCGCTTGCCACAATCGGAGGATGCTGCTCTCCGTGATCGTCGAGACGTCCCGTGCCGTCACCGCGACCTCGTCCCGCACCGCCAAGGTCACCCACCTGGCGGCGGCCCTACGCGCAGCCGCCGCACAGGACCCGGGCCGCGTCGGAGCCGTCGCAAGCTACCTGTCGGGCTCGCTGCCCCAACGGCGCACCGGCGTCTCGTGGCGCAGCCTGACCGAGCTGCCCACCCCGGCCGAGCAGGCCACCCTCACGGTCGCCGAGCTCGACGACGCCGCAGAACGGCTGACCCGCACGTCCGGGTCCGGGTCAGCCGCGGCGCGTGCCCGGCTCGTGAAGGGCCTCTTCTGCCGGGCGACCGACGACGAGCAGGCGTGGCTGCGGGCCGTCTTCGTCGGCGAGGCCCGGCAAGGCGCCGGCGACGGCATCATGCTCCAGGCCATCGCCCGAGCCGCAGACGTGCCCGATGCGACCGTCCGTCGCGCCGTGATGCTGGCCGGGCGCACCGGCCCGGTCGCCGCGGCAGCGCTCACCGGCGGGGCCGCGGCCCTCGACGCCATCGAGCTCGAGGTCGGTCGCCCGCTCCGGCCCATGCTCGCGGCATCCGCGCCCGACGTCGCAGGTGCACTCGCCACGCTGGAGGGCGAGGTGGCCATCGAGACCAAGCTCGACGGCATACGGCTGCAGGCCCACCTCGACGACGGCGCCGTGGGCCTGTTCACACGCACGCTCGAGGACGTGACGGACCGCCTGCTCGAGATCGTCGACGTGCTCCACGCGCTCCCCGTCCGACGAGCCGTGCTCGACGGCGAGGTCATCGCGCTCGGCGAGGGCGGCCGGCCGCTGCCGTTCCAGGTCACCGGTGCCCGCACCGCCTCGAGCGCCGACCCCCAGCGGCTGCGCGCCGAGGTGCCGCTGACGGCGTACTTCTTCGACCTGCTCCACCTTGACGGCGCCGACCTGCTCGACCGCCCGCTCGGGCAGCGGTGGGACCGGCTCGCGGCGCTCGCCCCGGCCGAGCAGCTCGTGCCTCGCATCACGACGGCAGACCCGGTCGCGGCCCAGGCCTTCTTCGACGAGGTGGTCGCCGCCGGGCACGAGGGCATCGTCGTCAAGGACCTTCACCGGCCATACGCGGCGGGGCGACGGAGCCCCGGTTGGGTCAAGGTCAAGCCGCGGCACACCCTCGACCTCGTCGTCCTCGCCGTCGAGTGGGGCAGCGGCCGGCGTCAGGGGTGGCTCTCGAACATCCATCTGGGCGCCCGGGACGCCGAGACCGGCGGGCTGGTCATGCTCGGCAAGACGTTCAAGGGCATGTCCGACGAGATGCTGCGCTGGCAGACCGCCCGGTTCCGCGAGCTCGCGATCGGCGATCCCGACGCAGGGTGGGTCGCGCAGCTACGACCGGAGCAGGTCGTCGAGGTGGCCTTCGACGGGGTGCAGCGCTCGTCGCGCTACCCGGGCGGGATGGCGCTGCGGTTCGCCAGAGTGCTGCGCTACCGCGACGACAAGCCGGTATCGCAGATCGACACGGTCCAGACGGTGCGCCTGCTGGCGGGGTGGTGACATCGAGACGGTTCGGGGTATCGACCGACCTCTGCAGGTCGGTCGCTACCCCCAACCGAAGGGAAGTATAGGTGGGTCAGCGCCGCGGGGTGGACGGGCGCAGCGCCGCGGGCACCGTGCCGGTCACCATCTGCTCCGCGAGCAGGCGGCCGGTGGCCGGGCCGAGCGTGATGCCCCACATGCCGTGCCCACCGGCGACGAAGACCCGCGGCGAGCGCGTCATTCCGATCAGCGCGAGCCCGTCCGTGGTGCAGGGGCGCGAGCCGACCCACTCGTCCTGGCGGTTGTCGAGGTCCGCACCCGTGAGCAGCGGGCGAGCGGCCTCGACGATGGCCTCGATCCGACGGCCGTCGAGCGGCGCCTCGGGCTTGCGGAACTCCATCATCCCGGCGACGCGCAGCCGGTCCTCGAGCGGCGTGCACGCGACGCGGGCGGCGGGGAAGTAGACCGGGCCGTTCGGCAGGTGCTCGACCGAGACGCTGAACGAGTAGCCGCGGCCGGCCTGCACGACCCGCTTGACACCGAACTCGCGGGCCAGCTTGCCGAGCCACGCACCGGTGGCGACGACGGCCGCGTCGAACTCCTCGACGCTGCCCTCGGCGGTCGTGACGACGACGCCGTGGCCCGTGTCGCGGATGTCGCGGACGGTGGCACCGGAGAGGATCTTGCCGCCACGGTCGGCGACGGAGTCGGCGAGCGCGTGGACGTACTCGCCCGGGTTCACGTAGCGCTGGCCGTGCAGGACGATCGCGGCACCGATCTGCTCGGAGAGGGCGGGCTCGATGGCGCGGGCCTCGTCACCGGTCAGCACGCTGTACTCCATCGGCTGGCCGGCAGCGTGGATGTGCTCGATCTCCTCGAGCAGCGTCTCGCGCTCCTGCGCGGTGCGGTAGGCGGCGGTGAACGACTTCGCCTCGTGGCTGCGCGCCGCGACACCGCCCTGCTCGAGCACGTCGAAGCTCTGCAGGGACATGCTGTTGATCGGCACGAGCTGGGTCATCGCGCGCTTCCAGGCCTTCATCGTGCTCTTGCGCGTGAAGCCGGTCACGAACTTGAGGAAGTTCGGGTCGGCGCTCGGCGGCACGTAGACCGGGGAGTTCGGGCTGAGGACCGCACGCAGGCCGTACTTGAGGACGGCCGGCTCCGGCAACGGCGTCGCGATGCCCGGCGTCAGCCAGCCGGCGTTGCCCCAGGAGGAACCCGCCGCGACACCTTCGCGGTCGATGACGGTGACCTCGACGCCACGCTCCTGGAGGAACCAGGCGGTGGCGAGACCGACCATGCCGGCGCCGACGACGGCGACGCGCTCGGGGACGGGGAGACCTGACGGGGTGGTGGCCATTCGCAACACTGCTCTCTGACGATGTGGGTGGGCGGTGACTCCATCGTCTCTCGGATCGGGGCTCACCCGATGGTGCTAGGTTGCCAAAGAATGGTCTGGACATAGTGCTCTCACCACAGCTGCTACGGCACAATGGGGGTATGCCGCTCGCCTCCTCCCAGCCCCACCGCGGCCTACCCGTGGCAGACGTCGTCGCGACGCTGGGCGGTGGGCTGCTCCGGGTCGTCGTCGATGCCCCCACCCCCCTCGTCGACGACATCACGGTGGCCGAGCCTGCCCAGCAGGTGCTCGGTCAGGCCGGCGACCTCGTCCTCGGTATCGGCGCGGACTCCGAAGAAGCCGCCACCGACCTGGTGGTCAGCGCCGGCGAGCGCGGTGCCACCGCGGTCGTCCTGCGCAGCCGTACCGCCCGCAGCCGCGAGGTGCGGACGGCGGCCCGGCGCCACGAGGTCGGTCTTGTCGAGCTGTCCGACCAGGCCTCCTGGGCCCACGTGGTCTGGCTCCTGCGCGGCGTGCTCGACCGCGCAGCTGCTGGGGAGGTGACCGGAACCGGGCCGATCCATGACGAGCTCTTCGCCCTGGCCGACGCCTGCGCCGCACTGCTCGACGCGCCGGTCACCATCGAGGACACCCAGTCGCGGGTCCTGGCCTACTCGTCGCGGCAGGATGTTGCCGACCCGATCCGGGTGTCGACGATCGTCGGGCGCAAGGTTCCCGATGCTGTCCTGACCAGCCTGCGAGGACGGGGCGTCTTCCGTCGGCTGGCCCGCTCGGCCGACCCGTTCTTCGTCCCGGCCGCACCCGACGGCTCGCTGCGCCCGCGCCTGGTCATCCCGGTCCGTGCGGGGGGCGAATGGCTCGGCTCCATCTGGGCCGTGCTCGAGCAGCCGCCGCCCACCGAGGTGCTCCGGTCCCTGACCCAGACCGCCTCGGTCGTCGCGCTGCACCTGCTCCGCTTGCGCTCCGAGGCCGACCTCGCCCGCAGGATCAGCGCCGATCGCCTCCGGGCCCTGCTCTCGGGTGACCTTGCCGGTGCGGACCAGTGGCTGCCGGCCGGCCCGTGGCGCGTCGTGGCCCTCGACGCCAGGCAGGACGACGACCTCCCGGGTGCGCCTCTCGACCTCTGGGAGTCGGCCTTCCGTCGCGCCTCGTGGCGCCGGCCCCTCGTCGCAACCGTCGACGACCAGGCCATCGCCCTGGTCCGCGACCCCGGCCCGCCCGACCTGAAGCAGCCGGCCGAGCCCGCCACCTGGTCGTGGCTCGTCGACATCGCAGACCACGTGGCGACCGACCACCCGTCGGCTCGCGCCGCGGCAGGCGCCGCCGTCACCCGCCCGCAGGAGCTGACCCGCTCTCGCACCGAGGCGGTCGAGACGCTTCGAGCCCTGACAGCCGGACGGGTGCCCGGCCCCACTGCGACGGTGGAACAAGCCTGGGCTCCCGTCACGACGGACCGCGCCGTGAGCGGCATACGGACCCATGCGCTGCTCGGCCCCGTGCTGAACCTGCGGTCACACGACGCCGAGCATGACACCGACTACGCACGAACTCTGGCGGTGTGGCTCGACCACCCCGGTGACCCACGCTCAGCGGCCGCGCGGCTGCATATCCACCCGAACACGCTGCGCTACCGGATGAGCCGGCTCACCGAGGTCGTCGATGTTGATCTTGCGGACCCGGAGGCACGGCTGGCGATGCGTCTCCAGCTACGTGCCCTTGGGCACTGACGAGCCTCAAGGACGCTCTCAGCGCCTTGCAGCCCGCTTGGGGACGGCCACCCACCGACCCCGTGCTATTCGGTTATAGGTCGGCGAGCAACCCTCGTACCTCGGACTCCTTGTACCGGCGATGGCCGCCGAGAGTCCTGATGGACGTGAGCTTGCCCGCCTTGGCCCACCGCGTCACGGTCTTCGGATCAACCCGAAAGAGGGCCGCCACTTCGGCGGGCGTCAGCAACTTGTCCGCTTCTCTTCGTTCCTGTGTCGTCATCTAGTGTTTCCCCCACCTGCCGCATGCGCGGCGACACAACGCGGATCCACCCTTGGGTCCGACTGCCTCAGCCTACGGCGCCAGAGGGGTCAGGTGGGCATAATCCACGAAATGGACTCCTGGTGGGTGCTTCGGAGCAGCCCGGGGCGAGGCGTCGGAGACAGCGAAATGCCGCCCGCTCATGTACCGTTAGCATCACGAGAACACACACATTCCCGGGGCCGCTACGCGGAGCATCGAAGGACCACTGGTTCTTCGAGGTGCGATGCCGTCCCGGCACGACGCACGAGGGGGTCACGCCATGGGGCGCGGCCGAGCCAAAGCCAAGCAGACCAAGGTCGCACGGCAGCTCAAGTACTACACACCTGACACGGACTTGAGCGCGCTGGAGCGAGAGCTGCACAAGGCGTCCGAGACGGACCCCGACGACACGCCGCAGGTCGACGAGGACGACCACGACGACTACGGGAAGTGGGCTTCGGGCGAGCACTGACCTCGCCTCGCCGGCATCCCGCACACCTCGTGCATCGGGCAGGCCCGACGCAATGCTGACCTGTGCCTGCGGCTCGTCGCCAGGCGGGCTGGTCGTCAGGCAGGGTGGCAGCCGACGAGCCGGACGCCGCCCCCGTCGACTCCCTTGGTACCGCGGATCACACCGGCGGCCTCCTCGATGGTCACGGCGTCCTCGCTCGTGATCTGGCCCAGCCGCCAGGCCGGTATGCCGCTGTGCTCGATGATCTCGCACGCGCGGTCGGCCTGGTCGGGCCGCAGGACGACGACGAAGCCGATGCCCTGGTTGAGGGTTCGTTCGAGATCGGCCTGCGGCACCCGGCCCAGCGCCTGGACCGTCCGGAAGACGGCGGGCGGGGTCCACGTCGCCCGGTCGAGCGTGGCGAACAGCCCCGGCGGCAGAACGCGGGCCACGTTGGCCGCGAGTCCGCCGCCGGTCACGTGGGACAGCGCGTGCACGTCGACCCCCACGGTGTGGATCAGGCCGAGCAGGGGCGTCGTGTAGATGCGTGTCGGCTCGAGCAGCTCCTCGCCGAGGGTGCGGCCGAACTCGTCGACGTGCCGTTCGAGCTGCCAACCATTGGCCTCGACGACCCGGCGGACCAGGCTGTAGCCGTTGCTGTGCAGACCGCTGCTGGCCAAGGCGAGGACGGCGTCGCCCGGCGCGACCCGGTGGGGGCCGAGGACGGCGGCGTGCTCGACGACCCCCGTCGCGGCCCCGGCGAGGTCGTACTCGTCGGGCTCGAGCAGGCCGGGGTGCTCGGCCGTCTCGCCGCCGACGAGGGCGACACCAGCCTGCTGGCACGCCCGGGCGATGCCGCTGACGATGGTCGCGACCCGTTCCGGGACCACCTTGCCCGTCGCGATGTAGTCGGTCATGAAGAGCGGCTCGGCGCCACACACGACGATGTCGTCGACGACCATGCCGACCAGGTCGAATCCGATCGTGTCGTGCTTGTCGAGAGCCTGCGCGATCGCAACCTTGGTGCCGACGCCATCGGTACTCGTGGCCAGGACCGGGCGGGTCATGCGGACGATCGCGCTCGCGTCGAACATGCCCGCGAAGCCGCCCAGCCCCCCGAGCACCTCGGGCCGGGTCGCGCGGCGCACCGACTCCTTCATCAGCTCGACAGCCTTGTCGCCGGCCTCGACGTCCACTCCGGCGGCGGCATACGTGATCGGCGCGTCGGGCTCGTTCGTCACCGGCTCAGCCTACCGAGCCGGACTGCGCCCCTGCTCCTCGAGAGTGGTGCGCCCCTCCTTACGCATCGAGAGTGCACCTCTCCTCATCGACAGTGCACCTCTCCTCATCGACAGTGCACCTCTCCTCATCGAGAGTGCACCTCTCCTCATCGAGAGTGCACCTCCGCCGATTGAGAGTGCACTGTCGATCAGAACTACTGCACTGTCGATCAGAACTGCTGCACTGTCGATCAGAACTGCTGCACTGTCGATCAGAACTACTGCACTGTCGATCGGGACTACTGCACTGTCGATGGGGTGGAGGGCTCAGGGGTGGTCGAGCGCCCCCGACCCGCCGACGCCGACGCCGATCGGCACACCCTCGGCGTCGGTGTCGATCGACCTGTCGTGCCCGGTCCGCACTTCGAGCGGCAGCGTCTCGAGCACGTGCTTGCCGATGCGACCATCCTCGGGCAGCTCGATCGGGTAGCGGCCGGTGAAGCAGGCCGTACAGAGCGAGCCACGCGGTTGCCCGGTCGCCCCGATCATCCCGTTCTCGGAGATGTAGCCGAGGGAGTCGGCACCGATCGAGGCACGAATCTCCTCGACCCCCAGTCCGGTCGCGATGAGCTCGGCCCGGCTCGCGAAGTCGATCCCGTAGAAGCACGGCCACTGCACCGGCGGCGACGAGATCCGCACGTGTATCTGCGCCGCCCCGGCCTCACGGAGCATCCGGATCTGCGCACGCTGGGTGTTGCCGCGCACGATCGAGTCGTCGACGACGACGAGCCGTCGGCCCCGGATCGTATGCTCGAGCGGGTTCAGCTTGAGCCGGATGCCGAGCTGTCGCAGCGTCTGAGACGGCTGGATGAAGGTCCGTCCGACATACGCGTTCTTGACGAAACCCTGCCCGAACGGGATCCCCGACTCCTGGGAGTACCCGACGGCAGCCGGTACGCCCGACTCGGGTACCCCGATGACCAGGTCCGCATCGACCGGGTGCTCCCGGGCCAGCACCCGCCCCATCTCGACTCGCGCCTCGTGGACGACCCGTCCGCGGATGACGGCATCCGGCCGAGCGAGGTAGACGTACTCGAACACGCAGCCCGCTGGCGTCGGCTCCGCGAACCGGTGCGAGCGCAGTCCGTCGCCGTCGATGGCGATGAGCTCACCCGGCTCGACCTCGCGGATCACCGCCGCACCGATCGTCTGCAGCGCGGCCGTCTCGGACGCCACGACCCAGCCGCGCTCGAGGCGGCCGAGCGCGAGGGGACGGACGCCCCAAGGGTCGCGAGCGGCATACAGGGTGCCCTCGTCCATGAAGACGATGCTGAAGGCCCCACGCAGCTTCGGCAGCAGGTCGAGCGCGGCCTGCTCGGACGTCTTGTCGGGGTCGGCGGTCAGCAGCGTCGTCACGAGCGCGGTGTCGGACGTGTTGCCGCGCGCGAGCTCACCGGTGACGCGCCCGCCGGCGAAGTGGTCGTCGACCATCTCGCGCAGCTCGACGGTGTTGATCAGGTTGCCGTTGTGGGCCAGCGCGATCGTCGTGCCGTGTGACCCGCCGAGGGTGGGCTGGGCGTTCTCCCAGGTGGAGCCACCGGTCGTGGAGTAGCGCGTGTGACCGATCGCGATGTGTCCGCGCAGCGAGCTGAGGGCCGCCTCGTCGAAGACCTGGGAGACCAGGCCCATGTCCTTGTAGACGAGGATCTTCTCCCCGTCGCCGGTCGCGATGCCGGCCGACTCCTGCCCGCGGTGCTGCAGCGCGTACAGCCCGAAGTAGGTGAGCTTGGCGACCTCCTCGCCGGGTGCCCAGACGCCGAAGACCCCGCATGCATCCTGCGGGCCCTTCTCGCCGGGGAGGAGGTCATGGGACAACCGACCGTCACCGCGTGCCACTGGCCGATTCTCGCACAGCCGCGGCTCGGGACGGTCAGCGCAGGAACAGGGCCCGCAGCCGCACGGCGGTGAACCAGATGCCGAGCACGGACAGCACGACGAAGTAGAGCGCGTGCCACGCCGTCGCGGGCGCCAGGTGCCCGACCGCGAGGTCGCGCATGAGCTCGATGCCGTGCCAGAGCGGCAGCGCCATGACGAGCCACTGGATCGCCGCCGGGAAGACGCTGATCGGGAAGAGCGTCGAGGAGAAGAGGAACATCGGCAGCAACGTCAACGCGACGATGTCCATCTGCTGGAAGCTCTTGAGGAAGCTCGTGACCGCCATGCCGAGGCTGGCGAAACCGAGCGCGATGAGCACGGCGACCGGGATCATGAGTACCGCCCACCGGGAGGTGACCAGGCCCATGACGAGCATGACGACCATGAACCCGACGGCATAGAGCAGCCCGCGGAACAGCGCCATGGTGATCTCGCCGAGCGCGATGTCCATCGGCCCGAGCGAGGTCTGCAGCATGGCGTGGTAGATCTTGGCGAACCGCAGCTTGAAGAAGACGTTCCACGTCGAGTCGTAGACGGCGCCGTTCATCGCCGAGGCGGCGAGCAGGGCCGGCGCGATGTAGGCGGTGTAGGCGATCGGGTGGCCACCGGGCCCGGGTACGCTGCCGACCAGGCCGCCGAGGCCCAGACCCATCGCGAGCAGGTAGAAGACCGGCTCGAAGAAGCCGGAGAGCATGACGACCCAGTTCTGGTTCTTGATGACCTTGAAGCCGCGTTCGAGCACCGCCCGCGTGTTGCGCCCGTAGAGCCCGGCGAGCCGGCGGCCTCGTGGCCGGGCGAGCGTGCTCACTGGGCTACCCTCCTCATCGGCCGAGCCGGCGGGCGTACGTGCGGCGGGCGAGGGCGACCCCGACCGAGGTGAACAGGAGCAGGACGGCCAGGTGCACGAGCGTGAGCCAGAGCGGCTCGACCGCGCCGTATGCCGCTTGGCGGGCGAGCTGGGTGCCGTGCCACACCGGCGAGATCCATCCGATCCACTGGAGGTAGACCGGCATGACCGACAGGGGGAAGAACGTCCCGGCGAACAGGAACATCGGCATGATGACGAAGCGCTGCACGAAGGCGAACTGGTAGCCCTCGTCGGTCAGGTGGGCGGCATACGCCTGCAGCGGCGCGCCGAACGCGGCAGCGGTGAGCACACCGACCGGGACGGTCAGCCAGGACCAGCCACTGGGGGCGGCATGGAAGAGCAGGAGCATGACCCAGAAGACCGTCGACTGCAGGACGAACCGGATGAGCACCCCGCCGAGGTGTCCGACGGCGATCTGCTGCGGAGAGACGGGAGTCGCGCGCGGCGCCCAGTAGAGTCGGCGCCACTTGAAGCCGGCCATGACCGGGTAGGTCAGCTCACCGCCGACGGACATGACGACCGTGGCGACGAGCAGCGCCGGGCCGACGAAGGTGAGGTAGGGCACCCCGCCCGAGCCGCCGCTGCCTCCGACCGTGCCGACCCCGCGATCGACGAGCAGACCGAGACCGAGACCGAGAGCGATGAGGTAGACGAGCGGCATGACGACCATGTAGAGGCCGATGGAGACCGCCCACGCCTTGGCGTTGACCAGCCAGTACTCGATGTAGTACCACCAGCCCCAGCGCCGGGCCCGGCGTGCGAGGACGGCCGCGTCGGGGACTCCGCCGGAGGCGGCAAGCCGGGTCAGGTCGGCCACCGCGTAGCCGGGCGGTCCGGATGCTCCCGCGTGGCTCAGGTCCTGGTCAGCCATTGTCGTGCTCAGTCAATGAGACTCCGCCCGGTCAGGCGCAGGAAGACGTCCTCGAGCGACGAGCGGCGCACGAGCGAGGTGATCGGGGACAGGCCGCGGGCGGCCACCTGGCGCAGGGCGGCGTCGCCGTCGTCGGCGTAGATGAGCAGCCGGTCGGGCAGCACCTCGAGCCGGCTGCCGACGTCGGCGAGCCGCTCGGCGGCGACGGCGTTGTGTTCGGCTCCGAAGCGGACCTCGAGCACCTCCCGGGTCGAGTACCCGCGGATGAGCTCGCGCGGGGTGCCTTCGGCCATGATCCGGCCGTGGTCCATGACGACGAGCCGGTCGCACAGCTGCTCGGCCTCGTCCATGAAGTGGGTCGTCACCACAAGGGTGACCCCGGCCTCCTTGAGCCGGAAGAGCCGATCCCAGAGCACGTGCCTTGCCTGCGGGTCGAGACCGGTCGTCGGCTCGTCGAGCAGAAGCACCTGCGGCTCGTTGACGAGCGAGCGGGCGATGGTCAGACGCCGCTTCATGCCGCCCGAGAGGTCCCCGACCTTGGCCTTGGCCCACTCGGCGAGCTGCGCGAACTCGAGCAGTTCGTCGGCCTTCGGCCGCAGATAGGCGTAGGGCAGGCCGAAGTAGCGGCCGTACATGATCAGGTTGTCCCGAACGGAGAGCTCCTCGTCGAGGTTGTCCTCCTGCGGGACGACGCCCAGGTGGGCGCGGACCTCCGGCCCGGACTCGGCCGGGTCGAGGCCGGCCACGGTCATGACACCGCCGGTGCGTTGCAGGGTGCCGCCGATGATGCGCATCGTCGTCGACTTGCCGGCGCCGTTGGGCCCGAGCAGACCGAACGACTCTCCGTGTGCGATCTCGAAGCTGACCCCGTCGACGGCCCGGACCCGGCCGTAGACCTTCGTCAGACCGACCGCCCGGATCACCGCCTGGGTGCCGGACGCGACGACGCCGTCTGTCGATGCGGTTGCTCGGCTCGTCACTTCCGCAAGTATGCCGCAGCCGTGTGACAACCCCGAACACACCGTTCGCCGAGAAGGGCGGCCGGAACCTGTCACGCGAGGGGGATTTCGGCGACGATCTCGTAGCGGGGCCGCCGGCGCCTGCCCTCGCCCAGATGTGACTCGATCAGGTGTATGGCGCCAACCCGCCACTCGGGGCTCTCATAGGCGCTGAAGGCGCGGATCCACCGGGTCGCCTCGGTCGGTCGCCGGAACCGGCCGAGCGTCACGTGCGGGTGGAACCGAGTCCCGTCGGGGGTCGCCCCTGACTTGTTGAACGCGCCTCGGACCGAGGCGCTGAGCGGACTCAAGGCACCACCTGCGTCGGCGATGCCCGCCCAGAGGGTGCGAGCGGCATACGGGTTGGGGAACGTGCCGGCGCCGAGCAGGGCGAGGGTGAAGGGCTTCGTACGGTGCCCGGCATGCGTCAGACGCTCGGTGAGATCGTCCAGGAGGCGGTCCGGTGCGGCCGGGCAGAAGGCGAGGGTGACGTGCCACTGGCTTGGGTCGGTCCAGCGGATCCCGTCGGATGCCTCGACCCTGGGGGCGAGGTGCTCCTCAAGGTCCTCGAGGACCTGCTCCGGAGGGACGATCGCAGCGAAGAGGCGCATGAGACGGCAACCACGTCGCCGGTTCAAGGTATTCCGCAGCCACCACAGCATCGGTCAATACCTCGAACCGATCGGGCCGGAGGTCACTCCTGCACGGCCGCGGCCGACGCGATCGGGCCGTCGAGGTCTACGGCTGCGCACGCCCGGCGGCGGGGGTTGGGGCACGCCTCGGTGGTCCAACCGCTCATCACGCCGTTCGGCGCCCGCTGCGTGAGCGATCCCGGGCTCAGCGATTTCCAGGTAACTCGCCGAGCTGTTCTTCTCACTGTTCCTTGATCACCGTCGCGCGCGGAACGTCAACGGAGCGGGAGGTAGACGACCTGGTGGATCCACTCGTCCGCATCGGAGACGGCGGCGATGAATGCCAGCTCGTCGATCGAGCTTGCCATCGAGACAGTTGACGGCAGGACGAAGACGCCGGGCATCGGTTCCCCGGCGGCCATCCGCTCGAGCACTTCTGCGGTGATCGCGTCGCACCTCCTTCGCTCCTCACGATACCGGCCACCCGTTTGTCCGGCCTCCTGGTTTGCCGTGCCCCTGATGCACGCCTGTCAATGTGGTGGGTAACCGCTGGGATCACATCTCGCGCCCAAAGCGAAAGTCCAAGTCAGCCATGGGCTGACCTGGACTTTCTTCGTAGCGGGGGCAGGATTTGAACCTGCGACCTCCGGGATATCAGCCCCGGCGCTCTCCCAGCAGGGCATATCGTGCGAGTCCTTGCGTCTGACCAGGTGTTACGCTGACTGGCTTGTGTTTTCGTGTTGTTCGCTGTGGCGCGGCGTGGAGGATCTAGCGCGTAGGTTAGCGCGTAGTTTCTGAGGGTGCCGTCAGCACCGGGTGCGGCACGCTCTTCCCAGCGTGTCGCCTCGCCCGTGCGGGACGCGCTGACGGATTTCATGTCTGATACACTTGATTCTATGTCAAAGACCCGCCAGACCCGTATAGCCGTGGATGTGAGCGCCGACGAGCAGGCCAGGTGGCGGGATATGGCAGAGCGCCTCGGGCTTACGCACGCACGCCTGGCCCTGGGGTGTCTGGCCGTGCTGGAGGGGGACGAGACTTTTCGGCAAGCCGTCGCTGATGCCGCTCCCCCCGGTCCCCAGAGGGGCGGGGTCCGCACCGGGGCGGGGAGACCCCCCAAGCGCGGCTGAGCATGACACCGCCCGCCAGGATTCAATCCTGGCGGGCGGTTCTGTGACGGACCGTCAGCCCTCGCGGGGCAGGATGCCGCGCTCCTGGGCATCGGTCATCCACGCCTCCAAGTCGAAGGCCTCCCCTCGGATCGCCACCTGTTCGTGACGCTGGGCCTGCTGGTCCTCGTCGTCCACGTCGGGGTAATCGGTCGCCAAGGCGTCCCAGGCGTCCCAGCGAGCCTCAAAGAGCGCCTCGGCCAGTTCATCGACGGCCTCCTCCGTCAACATCCCGTCTGCCCACGTGGCGGCAGACTCACGCGCCTCTGCCCGCAGGGAGATGCGGTCCTCTGCGATGTCGTAATTCTTCATGGTCTTTCCTTTCGTCGGTGGCTCTAATTCAAGTATGACACACTTGAATAATCGGTTCAAGCCTCACCAATCTCTATGAGGTGTGTCTCGGATGGCTTAGGGATGTTCCGGCGCGAGTCCGTCATCCACGACCTCTCCTGCCGCGCCCACGACCACCGTCCTGAGGACAGGTCCG
The DNA here is from genome assembly GCF_030452765.1 of Intrasporangium sp. GTDB lineage: Bacteria > Actinomycetota > Actinomycetes > Actinomycetales > Dermatophilaceae > Intrasporangium_A. The sequence goes on along the minus strand of NZ_JAKDLO010000049.1, from coordinate 448 downwards.
CGCCCGCCCTTCACCTCGCCGGTCACCAGCCGATCCGGCGCGCCGTCCACTGGCCAGCCGGACGGGCTGGTGGGGACCGCCCAGCCTGAAGGCCCGGCGGTCTCGTTGCTCGTGCTCATCTTGCTCGTGCTCATCGTTGTTCCCTCCCTCGACGCCCCACGAGGGGCACCACTTTTCAGCCGACCTTTGCCGACCGTCTGCCCTGCCCCAGCAGGTCATCCAGATCGTCTGCCGAGGTCTCCGCCACCTCCTCCATCTCCACGCCTATGCGCTCGGTCCCCCTCAGCACCGCCCCCGATGCGCTCTCGGCGGCAGCCCTGCCCCGCTTGCGGAGCGCGTCACGGGCGAGCGTCCGCTGCCCGCCCGTGCCGCCTTCCAGCCACCCGGACAGAGCCGCAGGTGGGGTATGGGGGTTCGCAGCGAGGCGCTGAGCGACGCTGATATCCCG
>NZ_JAKDLO010000197.1 GCF_030452765.1 Intrasporangium sp. | reverse complement strand
CCCAGAAGTCGAGGTTGTGCGCGAGGAGTTTGATCGGGTCATCCTTGGAGAAGGCAGCGAGCCCTGATCCGGAGTTCAGGTGGGGCCAGACCATCCAAGCCCAGGCCCGGCTGAGTCGTGTCTCGAAGTCGACGGGGAGGTAGCGGTCGACGTCGACGTCGACGTCGACGTCGCCGATGCCGTACGGCCACATGCCGGCGCGGAAGAGAGGCAGACCGAAGCGCTCCAGGGTCCTTGCCGGCAGCAAATAGAGCAGAGGCGCGTACTCGTGGTAGCGCGAGATGGTCCTCGGGACGAAGCTGACGTTGAGATCTCCCAGGTCAGCGATCCGGGCCATCTGCTCGGGCAGCTCGTCCTCGTCGAAGTAGCGTCGCCGGAACTGGGCGGACTCCCACACTAGGTTCCACTTGTGGATCGCGAGGGCTTCCTTGATGTGGTCGTCGTCGTCCCGAATGTCGATCGCGACGTACTCGACAGGCGAGGGCTCCACCGCTCGAGCGATGCCCTGCATTGTGAACCCGGCCGAGATGTTGCTCAGGCGAGGGTGGAAGTCGGGGTCGACCTCGTCCGGACGCATGAACAGGCTCTCGCGTCGAAAGGCGTCGACCTCGGCCTGGGTCATCGGGCGCTCGTCGTCCTCGGGCAGTTCCATTGAGTCCATCATCGTGCTCATACCTAGGTCACGGCAGAACGTCGGCGAATCGTTCCGCACGCGCTCTCTAGATGTTGTCGCTGCCGGTTTGGCGGGTGGGGCTTTCCCGCACACGCGCCTCCGGGCTGTCAGACTCTTGCGATGGTCGATGCGGGACGGAACGACCCGGAGGTCGCGTATTACTACCCGGCGCCCTACTGGCGTTATGACGAGGTTGACCAGGTCAAGGCCTTGCTGCTCTTCTTCGATGAGATCGCCATCCTGCGTCCGCGATACATGTCCGGCATCGAGCAGCTGAGCGATCCGGTCCTGGCCGGTCCGTTGGCCGACCTGGGCATCTTGCGCGTACTCGAACCGGAAACCTTCGTGGATCAGCAGATGACCGAGGATCTGGCGACCGCGATGGTGTCCCTCTTGACCGAGGGAACGTTCGATCAGCTGGACCGCGGATCCCACTTTCAGGAGCTGTCCCAGAGCCGGGTCGGCTGGGGCGCAGACGTGGGCTTGGCTTCCATGCTGACTGACGAGTTGATCGAGAGGGGTCTTGCCCGATCGAGCGAAGACGGGCTCTCGATCCCCATGCACCCCGAGGTGCGGACGACGATCTTGGTCCTCCTCGCTCAACTCGCCCGCGCAGCCGGACGTCGCCAAGGTCTGAACCTGCACCCCACGACGTCGCAGGTACAGCCGGCCGAGTCGCTGGTCAAGACCCTGTTGCTCAGCCAGATGCCATCAGCGGGACACCTGGTTGCTCTCGACCTGGAGGCTGTCACTCTCGACCTCACCATGGTCCCGCTTGACGAGTTGCTGGATTTCCGGGCAAGACATGCTGCGGAGTACCGGGCCTACGCGCGCGAGCTACATGACGTTCTAACGCAGCTTGGTCCGTTGGATGAGGTCGATCGTCAAGTCCTCCTGGCGGATCGGCGCGAGGAACTCGCAGAGCGGGCCTTCGGGCTCCGTCGAACCTCACGCCAACTCCAACGCCCAAGCGTTGCCGGTGTCGCCAGCGTCTCTGTCGGCCTGGCTGGAGCAGCATGGGAGCTGGCCGCGAACCATGACCCGGTGAGCGCAGCCCTCTACCTGGTTGCTGGCCTGCCCAGCCTGATCCCCTCGCGGACGGTTGACGCCTACAGCTACGTGATCAGGGCGGGTCGCAGCTTCGCGTGATCGCCTGGCACCCGGCCAACGTCTCCGTTGTGAAATCTTCGCTGCTGCTGCTGCATCTCGACAACAGCAGCAGCAGCAAGTGTCGAGATGCAGCGAATCCTGCATGAGGCTGACCACGGAAGATTGCACGGGTAGCGTCTGGCGCTGCGGTCACGAAAGGTAGAGCGCGTGCCCCGCTGATCCGTGCCGTATGACGTCCCTGTCCCGGTGACGAGCACCGGACGGGGCTACCGGGACGCGCTGTCTTGACTGAGCTCCTGAGGCTCGTCGTCCCCGCACGAGTCGCCGTTTGTGGTTCCCTGACCGGAACTGCTGCGCGGCGATGCGCCCATCCCAGATTGACGCATCAGGTTGACCGGATCTGGCGCAATCCTTGGCCTCACCGTGACAGGTGAAGGTCGGTGTTGCCGAGGTACCGGCGACGACCGACCCGTCGTTTAGACACGACCGCAGACGAAGGTGAAGAACCGACGGGTATCGCCGCGAACTGGATACGCTTGAGTTCCGAATGCGCATTGTCGAACCAAACCAAGGGCACCCACTGTGACTACGAACCCGGCCGGGGCCAGCCTGGCAGGGCAGTTGTGGTCCGACGAGCCCGCCGAGGTCGATCTCCTCGCCGCGAGGGCCATCGCCGAAACTGTCGCGGACGCCATCCTCGACGATGTCCTCGACCCGCTCTCCCTTGGCCTCTCCGGGCCGTGGGGCAGCGGCAAGACGACCGTCTTGGAGCTCATCGGCGCGGACCTCGAGGAGCGCAGTAACGACGAGAGCAAGGTCCTCGTCGTCCGCACCGACCCATGGCGGTACGACCCGTCCGTCGGTGCGAAAGAAAGCATCATCGCCGACATCCTCGACGGTCTCGCTGCGGAGCTGAAAAGGCGGCCGGAGACCGCTACGAGCAAGGCGGCCGCTCTGGTGAAGCGGCTGGCCAAGCGTGTCGACTGGGCCAAGGCCCTCAAGCTCGCAGCCACGACCGCGGTCGCATTGCAGATCCCGAGCGTCGAGCAGGTCACCGGGCTCATCAAGGATCCGGACAGTGGTGAGGAGGCGGGCGAGCCCCGCGGGCTGGCCGGCTTCCACGCGGAGTTCAAGCAGTTGATGTCGTCCGAGGAGCTCGCGCACGTCTGCCGGGTCGCGGTCCTCGTCGACGACCTCGATCGATGCCTGTCTCGGACGGTCGTGGAGACCCTGGAAGCTATGCGGCTTTTCCTCAGCGTGCCCCGGATGGCGTTCATCATCGCCGCGGACGAGGACCGGGTCGCAGACGCCATCAAGGCCGAGCTGCCCGAGTGGGAGATGCCTAAGGAGAGGCCTGGGACTCTCGACGCGCTGCCGCCAGAACCGCCGTGGAAGCTGTACCTGCACAAGATCGTGCAGACCACGGTCCCGCTGCCGGCGCTCGGCGCGTTCGACACCGAGTCGTACCTGCTGCTCCTCCAGGTGCAGAACCGGACAACGAATCCTTTCAGCAAGGACCAACTGCAGGCGCTCATCGCCGAGTGCGGCCGACTGCGCACGAGCGGCGCCCTGGACGGTCTGAACTCGCCGGACAACATCGACGTGCAGCACGAACTCGCGTTCGCCCATCGCCTGACCGCAATCCTGTATGAGAAGTTCGCCGGCAACCCCCGGCGCATCAAGCGGTTCCTCAACGATATGAACGTGCGCCGAATTATCGCAGCACGCCGCGGCATCGTGCTCGACGCGGACGTCGTCGCGAAGATGATGGTGCTCGAGGTCCTCCTTCCCGAGCAGTTCACCGAGGTGCTGTCGTGGCTGCGGACCGGTGAGCTCCGCGACCGCCTCAGCGCGCTGGAGCAGGTCGCCCAGAATGCGAACGGTGACGGCACCAGTAACGGTGGCGGGGCTGGCCGGGCCAAGGCCACCGAGGGTGCCGCCATGTCCACCAAGGCCACTGCGAGCAACATCATCGAAGCCAAGGGGCAGGACCCGGAGACTCCAGCTGGAGCGGATGCAAAGAAGCGCACGCCGTCTGTAGCCGCGAAGAAGTCTTCCAAGGCCACGACGAAGACGGCCGTGTCGTCTGACCAGGCCGACGAGGAGAAGGCTGGGGAGGGCGACGGCACGGCGCCAACGCCGAGCGTGGTGCCCGACTTCGGCGACGACCTCATCCGGTGGGCCAAGCTCGAACCACCGCTCGCCGACATCGGCCTAAGTCCGTATCTCCACCTCGCGGCGTCCTTCAGCGGCGATCTGCTGGTCAGCGAGGAACTCCCGCAGCGCCTGCGCGACCTCGTCCACCAGCTCAACGTCACCGGGCCCCTCGGGAAGCAGACAGCCGAGGAGAAGGCAGCACGACTGCCGGTCGAGGACGCACGTATCCTCATCCGTTTCTTCGCCCGCAGAGCCCGTGACCGCGCCCAAGAGCAGCGCGGCGCCGTCACCGCCATCGGCCGCCTCGCCACCGCACACGCCACCCTGTCCACCCCGGCGCTCGAGGCGTTCCGCCGCCTCCCTGCCGAAGATCTCCAAGTACCGACCGCGATGTATCTAAAGGCACTTGACCTCGACGGCATCGACGACGTCACCGCCGACCTGGCCACCCGAGCCACCGGCGCGGTCAAAAACGCCTTGACCACTAAGAGCTTGATGGGCAGGAACCGCTGATGGGCAGCAAGGACTCGTTCGCCGGCGGCGGCGGCCCCATCGGAGACGACTTGCGCGACGGCATCGACGACTGGCTCGCGAGCCTGCCCGGAAGCCCGGGAGACGATGCCCCCGCACACAGCGGAGACACCAAAAAGGACAGCCCGCAGCGGCCCACCCTGCCCGGGACCGGTCCGATGCCGCTCTCGCCCAAGGCCAAGCGCGTCGCGAAGACCGCGCTTCTGTTCCGCACTGCCAGCGGAACCGGCTCCTCTGCCCGCAAAGGCACCTCAGCCCAGTTCCCAAGGTCTGCCGCCACCAGCGCCCGCACTGCCGGTCGTGGCGCAGCTGCTGCGTATGCGTACCGGACTGGTGATGCGGAAACGCTGAAAGAACTCGGCCTCGACTACGACGCCCTCCTGGCCAACCCGAACGTGTTCGATGTCGTCCACCAGATCGTCGGAGCCATCTGCGAAGAGCTCCCCGACCAGATCGAGTCCGACGAGCAACGCTTCGTCGTCGCCGAGGTCGCCGAGTGGGTCGTCACCACGAACACCGGTGGCCCGGACCCCACGCCCGCAGAAATAGCCCAGGAAACCCTCGCCATCGTCCTCACGTGGGCCTACCTGACCACCACCGCCGGCGAACTCAACACCAAGGACCTCGCTGGCCCCGAACGCGTCGCGTTTGAAATCGAAGTGCGCGCCGCCTGCGAGGAGCTCTCCGCACAAGTGAACCTCAACCCGACCAACCCGACCGCGAACGAGTTCGTCACCGCGGTCGAGAGCGGCCTGGAGCACCTGCAGGCCGTGTACGGGAGCGACAATGAGTGAGTTCACCCTCAAGTTCAAGGTCCCCAGCGGCCTCACCAACGCTGATGCCGGCAGCACGTTTTACTGGCCACTCGAAGGCCGCGGATCATTCGCCACCTCCCTTACGCCGCGCCTTAACACCCTCGGCCCGGTCGGCACGCTCAACGCTGACTTCGCGCGTATCGCCGTCATGGTCTACGCCGCCGACCGGTCCGTCCTGCGCGCCGTCGGTAGCGTCAACTGGACCTCCCGCGCGCTCGCTCTCACCATCCCCGTCTCCGACCCCGACGCCTGGAACAGCATCCGCGATCGCCTGACCGAAGCACTCCGGTTCCTCTCCGGTGACAACTGGGACCTCACCTTCACCAAGGCCCGCCTGCCCAAGGAGACCACCGCCAAGAACAAGCACCCGGACGCCAAGCGAGTCGTCCTCCTCTCCGGCGGCGCGGACTCCGCAGCCGGCGCGTTTCGTGCCCGCCTCGACGACGCGGAACACATCCTCTTCTCCCACTACGGGGGGAACGGCATCGGGAAGAAGCAGCGCGGCGTCGTCACCGAGATCCGGGCCCTCGTCCCAGACGGCGCCGAACATCACCACATCCAGATCGGGTTCCGCCGGCGCCGCACCCAGCCGAACGACATGCGGATGAAGGACGAGTACTCCACTCGCACCCGATCTCTGCTGTTCCTCGCCCTCGGCCTCGCCGTCGCCTCCATCAACGAAGTCCCGCTGTGGATACCGGAGAACGGTTTCGCGTCCCTGAACCCCGCAATGGGCGCCGACCAGCTTGGCAGCGTCTCCACGAAGACCACCCACCCCTGGTTCCTCACCGAGCTCGACCAGATGCTCACCAGCATCAACGCCCAAGGCGCCATCGAGAACCCATTCATGCACCAGACCAAGGGCGAGATGTTCGCTTGGGTGGCGAATCAGGTCGGGAAGCAGAAGGCAGCCGGGTTCCTCAGCGTCACCGACTCCTGCGGCTTCACCAACAAGCGGTTCTGGCACATCCCCAAGGACCACCACTGCGGCACTTGCTTCGGCTGCCTCATGCGTCGGGCATCGTTCACCGCCGCGAAGTTGACCGACCACAGCACTTACGCCGTCGACAACCCGCCCAACCCGCGCGCAGCAGAGGTTTTGAACTCCGCGTCCCTGCTGCCCAGCATCCGCGGGTTCGTCGCACGCGGCATCCGAGTCGCTGACGTCGCCGCCATGCGCCTGCCCGCTGGGTACACCCCGGGCATGGCACGCGACCTGTGCGAACGAGGAACGGCCGAGTTGAGTGTCCTGACGTGACCGCCAACTGGCCCCCGCTAGACATGCACGCCCACGTCGACCCAGCCATCCGGCCAGATGACCTCCTCGCGCTCCGCGCCGTCATCTTTGCCGCTAGCCGCACCCTCGAAGAGTCTGGCACCGCACTCGACCGGCAGAACCAGGACCCACTCGCGGTCTGGGGTGTCGGCGTTCACCCTGGCGTCAAGGCAGCACTCGAGACCTACGACCCAGCCCGGTTCACTGACCTCATCGCGCGCACCGCCTACGTCGGCGAAGTCGGCCTCGACGGCCGCGTCCAGTCCAGGCTCCAGAATCAGACCGACGTCCTCATCTCCGTTCTAGCCATTCTCCAGCAGCAGCCGCGCATCACTTCGCTGCACAGTTACAACACCACCCGCCAACTCATCGAGGCCCTCGAGCAGACCCCCATCCAGGGCGCGGTGCTCCACTGGTGGCTCGGTGACCGCAGCCTCACGGAACGCGCAGTCGCGCTCGGCGCGCACTTCTCGGTGAACGCGGCGAACCTCAAGAACACCACCGCACTCGACCTCATCCCGCTCGACCGACTCCTCACCGAGACCGACCACCCCGATGGGAACCGATGGTCAACTCAGCCACGCCAGCCGGGCAATGTCACCAAGGTTGAGAAGGCCCTCGGAGACCGGCACGGCCTCACCGGGGCGGCGTTCCGTGCGAAGTGTTGGAAAAACCTTCAAGCGCTCGCCTCTACTACCGGAACGACCACGCTCCTTCCGGAGCGCGTCCAGCGCGTCCTCGCGGAGGCATGACCCAAACCACCGCGGCTCTGACGCGCGTCGACCGGCGCAGCGTTCACACCCTCCAGCGATCTGCACGGCCGCGTCATTTCGCCGCCAATGCCCGTCAACAACCCATCGCTGACTGATCTGAACGTTCCCGTTGGGCCATCTCCAAATGGGGCGCGCCTCGCGCGCGCGTCGCGGCGTAACCGTTGCCTGCTCGGGCAGCGGGCAAGGGCACAGGCAGGTAGCTCGGGAGCAGCAGCTGACGGGAGCCATGGACGACCCCGAGTGGCGCGATCGCTACCACCGAAGGCTTGGTGCATAACGTATCGAGTCGGATGCACCGAAATCCATAACACCGGGTTTATGACACATACGAACCGCGTTTGTGACATCTTTGCTGCATCTCGACAACAGCAAGAAGACGTTTCGCAGCAAGCGCGAGGGAGACCCAGAACCCGGTCTCGCCAGA